>NZ_CP100470.1:1340000-1675000 GCF_030323145.1 Mesorhizobium sp. C432A
CGCGCGAGGTCGTCAAGGGCCTCTACATTCATGGCGGCGTCGGTCGCGGCAAGACCATGCTGATGGATATGTTCTTCGAGCTGTTGCCGGTCAGGCGCAAGCGCCGCGTTCATTTCAACGACTTCATGGCCGATGTGCAGGACCGCATCCAGAAGCACCGGCAGGCGCGCAAGAACGGCGACGTCAAGGAGGACGACCCGATCCCGCCGGTCGCGCTTCAGCTTGCCGAACAGGCCTGGGTGCTGTGCTTCGATGAGTTTTCGGTCACCGACATTGCCGATGCGATGGTCCTGTCGCGGCTGTTTTCGGCGCTGTTCGCCAATGGCGTGGTTCTGGTCGCCACCTCGAATGTCGCGCCGCAGGACCTTTATCGCGACGGGCTGAACCGCCAGCTTTTCCTGCCCTTCATCAGCATTCTCGAGCGCCACGCCCATGTGCTGACGCTTGATGCCGACAAGGACTACAGGCTGGAAAAGCTCGCCCGCACGCCGGTTTATGTCACCCCGGCGGATGCCGAAGCCGACCGTGTGCTCGACGAGGCCTGGCAGGCGATGACGCGTGGAGCGCTGACGGCCGAGACCTCGCTGACGCTCAAGGGGCGGCAAGTGAGGATACCGGCTGCCGCCGGGGATGCAGCGCGGTTTTCCTTCGCCGACCTCTGCGAAAAGCCGCTCGGCGCACGCGATTTCCTGGCCATTGCCGGCCGCTTCTCGACCGTCTTCATCGATCACGTGCCGGTGCTGGGCGAAGGCAAGCGCAACGAGGCCAAGCGGTTCATCCTGTTGATCGACACGCTCTACGATCATCACACGCGGCTGGTGGTGAGCGCAGAGGCTCCCCCGCCTGAGCTTTACACGGCCAGGCGCGGCGTCGAGGTGTTCGAATTCGAACGCACCGCCTCGCGGCTGATCGAGATGCAAAGCCGCGACTGGCTGGAGGACTGGGCGGAACGGCAGAAGGACAACGCGGAAGCGCAGGTCTGAGGGTTCCAAGAGGTCATTATGTAGTGATCCTTCGCGCCCCCCTCTGTCCTGCCGGACATCTCCCCCACACGGGGGGAGATTGGCGGTTTCGGCGCTCCGCTCATTCCTGCGGCCATTGGAGATTGGCGAAAGGTCGCGTGACGTCCGATCTCCCCCCTCGTGGGGGAGATGCCTGGCAAGGCAGAGGGGGGCGCTGTCCCGCCGACGCCTAAAGCTCGTACACATACATCACAAACGACTCCGCCGGCCCATGCACCTCCCGCGATTCATAAAGCGCGCGCGCTGGGACATTGTCCGGTTCGGTGCCGACCCAGGCTTCGCCGCATCCCTGCTCGCGGCCGAGCGCGAACATGGCGTCGAGCATCTTTCGCGCGATGCCATGGCGCTGGTAGGCGGGTGAGACGCCGACCTCGTCGATGTAGAGTTCGCTGACCTTGTCCAGGTGGCGGTGGATGACGGCAGCACACTGGCCGACGACGACGCCATCGGCCAGTGCCACAATCATCATATGACCTGAGGAGGCGAGGTAGGCGGACAGTCTGTCGGCCCGTACCGGTTCATCGAACACGTCTTCGGCGATGCGCTTCACAAGGGCGTCATCGCCTGGATATAGTCTTCTGATTTCCACGCTCATTGGGTAAAATCTCCCAAGCTGGCCTACAAACTTTGACGTTTACGTAAGTACCAATGTTTCTAACCGATTGAAATCATTCACTCGAAAATAATCGATTGAATATATTTTCCACCGGGGCTACTGGATGCGGCGAAATCTAGCTGAGACCATAGCATTCCGGCCTCTTCCTCGACGCCGTCAACAGATCGCCAGGGATTTTGGGCGTCGTCACAGACAAAGGGAAAATTTCCTCACATGGCACGCAACAAGATAGCGCTCATCGGCTCCGGCATGATCGGCGGCACGCTCGCTCACATGATCGGCCTCAAGGACCTCGGCGACGTGGTGCTGTTCGATATTGCCGAGGGCATCCCGCAAGGCAAGGGGCTCGATATCGCGCAGTCGTCGCCGGTCGACGGTTTTGATTCCCGGCTGACCGGCGTCAATGATTATGCCGGCATCGAGGGCGCCGACGTTTGCATCGTCACCGCGGGCGTGCCGCGCAAGCCAGGCATGAGCCGCGACGATCTGCTGGGCATCAACCTCAAGGTCATGGAACAGGTCGGCGCCGGGCTGAAGAAATATGCACCCAAGGCCTTCGTCATCTGCATCACCAACCCGCTCGACGCCATGGTCTGGGCGCTGCAGAAGTTTTCCGGCCTGCCCAAGACCCATGTCGTCGGCATGGCCGGCGTGCTCGACAGCGCGCGCTTCCGCTATTTCCTAGCCGAGGAGTTCAAGGTCTCGGTCGAGGACGTTACCGCCTTCGTGCTCGGCGGCCACGGCGATTCCATGGTGCCGATGATCCGCTACTCCACTGTGTCAGGCATTCCGTTGCCCGATCTCATCAAGATGGGCTGGACCTCGAAGGAAAAGCTCGACCAGATCGTCCAGCGCACCCGCGACGGCGGCGCCGAGATCGTCGGTCTGCTCAAGACCGGCTCGGCCTTCTACGCGCCGGCAGCCTCGGCCATCTCGATGGCCGAATCCTACCTCAAGGACAAGAAGCGCGTGCTGCCTTGCGCGGCGCATCTCTCGGGCCAGTATGGCGTCAAGGGCACCTATGTCGGCGTTCCCGTTGTGATCGGCGCCGGCGGCGTCGAGCGCATTATCGAGATCGACCTCAACAAGGCCGAGCAGAAGATGTTCGACGCCTCGGTGGCGACGGTGCAGGGCCTGACCGAGGCCTGCGTCAAGATCGCCCCGCACCTCGCCTCGAAGTGATCCCCCCAAGCAGCCGATCCGGAGACCATCCAGATGAACATCCATGAATATCAGGGCAAGGCGCTGCTGAAGAGCTTTGGCGCGCCGGTGGCCGAGGGCGTGCCGGTGTTCAAGGCAAGCGAGGCGGAAGCCGCGGCACAAGCGCTGCCCGGTCCGCTCTATGTGGTGAAGAGCCAGATCCATGCCGGCGGCCGCGGCAAGGGCAAGTTCAAGGAACTGTCGCCCGACGCCAAGGGGGGCGTGCGGCTGGCGAAGTCGGTGGCCGACGTCGTCGCCAACGCCAATGAGATGCTCGGCCACACGCTGGTCACCAAGCAGACCGGCCCGGCCGGCAAGCAGGTCAACCGCCTTTATATCGAGGACGGCGCCGACATCGATCGCGAGCTTTATCTGTCCATCCTGGTCGACCGCTCGGTCGGCCGCATCGCTTTCGTCGTCTCGACCGAGGGCGGCATGGACATTGAAGGCGTCGCCCACGACACGCCGGAAAAGATCATCACCCGCGCCATCGACCCGCTGGCCGGCGTGACGACCATCGACGTCGACATATTGGTGGAAGCGCTGGGCCTCACCGGCGATGCCGCCAAGGATGCCGGCACGCTGTTCCCGATCCTCTACAAGGCCTTTGTCGAGAAGGACATGAGCCTGCTCGAGGTCAACCCGCTGATCGTGATGAAGAACGGCAGGCTGCGCGTGCTCGACGCCAAGGTGTCGTTCGACAACAATGCGCTGTTTCGCCATCCCGAGCTGATGGAACTGCGCGACACCACCGAAGAGGACGAGAAGGAGATCGAGGCGTCGAAATACGACCTCGCCTATGTCGCGCTCGACGGCAATATCGGCTGCATGGTCAATGGCGCCGGCCTTGCCATGGCGACGATGGACATCATCAAGCTCTATGGCGCGGAACCCGCCAACTTCCTCGATGTCGGCGGCGGTGCGTCCAAGGAAAAAGTGACGGCAGCGTTCAAGATCATCACCAGGGACCCGGCGGTCAAAGGCATTTTGATCAACATCTTCGGCGGCATCATGAAGTGCGACATCATTGCCGAGGGCGTCATTGCCGCGGTCAAGGAAGTCGGCCTGGAAGTGCCGCTGGTGGTGCGCCTCGAAGGCACAAACGCCGAACTCGGCAAGAAGATCATCAACGACAGCGGCCTCAACGTGGTGTCGGCGGACGATCTCGACGACGCAGCCAAGAAGATCGTGGCGGCGGTGAAGGGCTGAAGGCGAATGCCTCCGCGCAAGATAAACCTCGTCGAGGCGGCGGATCGAACGATCACCAAGGTCTTCGATCCGCATATTGCCGGCGACGTCAATGACAGCCAGGCCAAGGTCGCCAAGTTCGGCGAGACCTTCGACTGGCATGCGCACGAGCATGAGGACGAGGCTTTTCTCGTGCTGCGGGGCAAGATCGCCATCGATTTTCGCGACGGCCCGGTCGAGCTCGGCGAGGGCGATTTCATTGTCGTGCCGAAGGGCGTCGAGCACCGACCGCGGTCGCTGACCGCCGAGCCGGTGGTGCTGATGTTCGAGCCGGCGACGACGCTCAACACCGGCAACGCCAAGAGCGACCTTACCGTCTCCGATTTGAAGCGGCTCTGACCCATGAACGCGTTCTCCTCGCTCTCGGCCGATCACCAGCGCCTGCAGGCACTGGTCGGCGCTTGGCGCGGCGAGGAAGAGGTGGCGGAAACGCAGTGGGCCGATGGCGGACCGGCGGCGTCGGAAGTGCTGGCAGAGCCACAGTTCGGCGGCCTGTTCGTGGTGCAGCGCTATCGCCAGCGCCGCGACGGCACGGTCTCGTTCGGCTCGCACAGCGTGTTCGGCTTCGACCAGCCAAACAGGCTCTTCACCATGCACCAGTTCGACTCCATGGGTTTTGTGCCGGCCTCGCCGGCCACAGGAACGTGGAACGGCGATGAGCTGGTTCTGGAGCGGTCGTCGCCGCGTGGCTCAGCACGCGTGACGTATATTTTCGACAATGTCGATGCCTACCGGATGCGACTGCATTTCAAACCTGCCGGCAGCGACAGCTGGCAAGACATGGTGAGCGGCGTCTACCGGCGCGTTTCGCCTTCCTCGATCAACGGTTTTTAGAAAAGGGCTCCGATGTCCATTCTCATCGACAAGAACACCAAGGTGCTGATTCAGGGCCTGACCGGCAAGACCGGCACGTTCCACACCGAGCAGGCCTTGGCCTATCACGGCACCAAGATGGTGGGTGGTATCCATCCCAAGAAGGGCGGCGAGACCTGGACCGGCGCAAAGGGCGAGAACCTGCCGATCTTCGCTTCCGTTGCCGAGGGCAAGGAAAAGACCGGCGCCAATGCCTCGGTGGTCTATGTGCCGCCGGCGGGCGCCGCCGAAGCCATCCTCGAAGCCATCGAGGCCGAGATCCCGCTGATCGTCTGCATCACCGAAGGCATTCCGGTGATGGACATGGTCAGGGTCAAGGCGCGGCTCGACCGCTCGACCTCGCGGCTGATCGGCCCGAACTGCCCCGGCGTGCTCACCCCCGACGAATGCAAGATCGGTATCATGCCCGGCAACATCTTCCGCAAGGGCTCGGTCGGCGTTGTTTCGCGCTCGGGAACGCTTACCTATGAGGCAGTGTTCCAGACCACCAATGTCGGCCTCGGCCAGACCACCGCCGTCGGTATCGGCGGCGACCCCGTCAAAGGCACCGAGTTCATCGACATGCTCGAAATGTTCCTCGCCGACGACGAGACCAAGTCGATCATCATGATCGGCGAGATCGGCGGTTCGGCCGAGGAAGACGCCGCGCAGTTCCTCAAGGACGAGGCCAAGCGCGGCCGCAGGAAACCGATGGCCGGCTTCATCGCCGGGCGCACCGCGCCGGCCGGTCGCACCATGGGCCATGCGGGCGCGGTCATCTCCGGCGGCAAGGGCGGCGCGGAAGACAAGATCGCGGCGATGGAATCGGCCGGCGTCAAGGTATCGCCATCGCCGGCCCGGCTGGGCACGACGCTGGTCGAGGCGATCAAGGCTAAGTGAGTAGCGAGTAGTGAATAGCGAATAGGGAAAAGAGAGTAACGGCGCGACCCGGGAAAAATCGCTACTCGCTACTCACTATTCGCTTTTGAAAAGGAGACGGAGCCAGGCTCCGCGGACAAAAATGGCAAGACAAGATCAGGCCAACGACCAATTTTCGCTCACCTCTTTCCTCTATGGCGGCAATGCCGACTATATCGACGCGCTGTACGCGTCCTATGAGGACGATCCGGAGTCGGTAAACCCCGAATGGCAGGACTTCTTCGCCGGGTTGAAGGACGATGCCGGCGATGTGCGCAAGAACGCCAAGGGCGCTTCCTGGGCAAAGCCGTCCTGGCCGCTGCAGGCCAATGGCGAACTGGTGTCGGCGCTGGACGGCAATTGGGGCATCGTCGAGAAGCATCTGGAAAAGAAGGTCAAGGACAAGGCGGTCACCAATGGCGTCGTGCTGTCGGATGCCGACGTGCATCAGGCGACGCGCGATTCGGTGCGCGCCATCATGATGATCCGCGCCTTCCGCATGCGCGGCCATCTGCATGCCAATCTCGACCCGCTCGGCATCGCCAAGCCGCTTGAGGACTATAACGAGCTGTCCCCGGAGAATTACGGTTTCACCGCAGCCGACTACGACCGGCCGATCTTCCTCGACAATGTGCTCGGCCTCGAATTCGGCACCATCCGGCAGATGCTGGAGATCCTGACCCGCACCTATTGCTCGACGCTCGGTGTCGAGTTCATGCACATTTCCGACCCCGAGGAGAAGGCCTGGATCCAGGCGCGCATCGAGGGTGCCGACAAGGAGATTTCCTTCACCGCTACGGGAAAAAAGGCGATCCTGCAGAAGCTGGTCGAGGCCGAAGGCTTCGAGCAGTTCATCGATGTCAAGTACAAGGGTACCAAGCGCTTCGGCCTCGATGGCAGCGAAGGCCTGATCCCGGCGCTGGAGCAGATCATCAAGCGCGGCGGCCAGCTCGGCATGAAGGAGATCGTGCTCGGCATGGCGCATCGCGGCCGGCTGAACGTGCTGTCCCAGGTGATGGCCAAGCCGCACCGCGCCATCTTCCACGAATTCAAGGGCGGCTCGGCCGCTCCTGACGAGGTCGAGGGCTCGGGCGACGTCAAGTACCATCTCGGCGCCTCGTCGGACCGCGAATTCGACGGCAACAAGGTGCATCTGTCGCTGACCGCCAATCCCTCGCATCTGGAAATCGTCGATCCGGTTGTGATGGGCAAGGCGCGCGCCAAGCAGGACTATCTGTTCGGCCGCAGCCGCGAGGAGATCGTGCCGCTGGAAGAGCGCGCCAAGGTGCTGCCGCTGCTTCTGCATGGCGACGCCGCCTTTGCCGGCCAGGGCGTGATCGCGGAAATCCTCGGCCTGTCGGGCCTGCGCGGCCACCGCGTCGCCGGCACGCTGCATTTCATCATCAACAACCAGATCGGCTTCACCACCAATCCGCGCTTCTCGCGCTCGTCGCCCTATCCGTCCGACGTCGCCAAGATGATCGAGGCGCCGATCTTCCACGTCAATGGCGACGACCCGGAAGCGGTGGTGCATGCCACCAAGGTGGCGATCGAATTTCGCATGAAGTTCCACAAGCCGGTGGTGGTGGACATGTTCTGCTATCGCCGCTTCGGCCACAATGAGGGCGACGAGCCGGCCTTCACCCAGCCGATCATGTACGCCAACATCCGCAACCACAAGACGACGGTGCAGATCTATGGCGAGCGGCTGATCGCCGAGGGCCATATCAGCCAGGCCGAACTCGACAAGATGAAAGCCGACTGGCGCGCCCATCTGGAATCCGAATGGGAAGTCGGCCAGCACTACAAGCCCAACAAGGCCGACTGGCTGGACGGCGCCTGGTCCGGCCTGCGCACGGCCGACAACCAGGACGAACAACGCCGCGGCAAGACCGCCGTGCCGGTCAAGGTGCTGAAGGACATCGGCAAGAAACTGACCGAGGTGCCGAAGGGCTTCGAGGCGCACAAGACCATCATCCGCTTCCTCGAAAATCGCCGCCAGGCGATCGACTCCGGCGAAGGCATCGACTGGTCGACGGCCGAGGCGCTGGCCTTCGGCGCCATCCTGCTCGACGGCAATCCGATCCGGCTCTCCGGCCAGGATTCAGAACGCGGCACCTTCTCGCAGCGCCATTCCGTGCTCTACGACCAGAAAGACGAGACCCGCTACATCCCGCTCAACAATCTGTCGGCGGCACAGGCCGGCTACGAAGTCATCAACTCGATGCTGTCGGAAGAGGCGGTGCTTGGCTTCGAATATGGCTACAGCCTGGCCGAGCCGAAGGCGCTGACGCTCTGGGAAGCGCAGTTCGGCGATTTCGCCAACGGCGCCCAGGTGGTGTTCGACCAGTTCATCTCGTCGGGCGAGCGCAAGTGGCTCAGAATGTCAGGCCTAGTATGCCTGCTGCCGCATGGCTATGAGGGCCAGGGTCCGGAGCATTCTTCGGCCCGGCTCGAGCGCTTTCTGCAGCTTTGCGCCGAAGACAATATGCAAGTCGCCAACTGCACCACGCCGGCCAACTACTTCCACATATTGCGCCGGCAGCTGAAGCGCGACTTCCGCAAGCCGCTGATCCTGATGACGCCGAAGTCGCTGCTGCGCCACAAGCGGGCAGTGTCGACGCTGCCGGAAATTTCGGGCGAAAGCTCGTTCCATCGGCTGTTGTGGGACGATGCCCAGCTGTTGCAGAACCAGGCGATCAAGCTCACCAAGGATTCCAAGATCCGCCGCGTCGTGCTGTGCTCGGGCAAGGTCTATTACGACCTCTACGAGGAACGCGAGAAGCGCGGCATCAACGACATCTATCTCTTGCGCGTCGAACAGCTCTACCCGTTCCCGGCCAAGGCCCTGATCACCGAGCTGTCGCGCTTCCGCAATGCGGAGATGGTGTGGTGCCAGGAAGAGCCCAAGAATATGGGCGCCTGGTCGTTCATCGATCCGTATCTGGAATGGGTGCTGGCTCATATCGACGCCAAGCATCAGCGGGTGCGCTACACCGGCAGGCCGGCGGCGGCGTCGCCGGCGACCGGGCTGATGTCGAAGCATCTGGCACAGCTCGCCGCCCTGCTCGAAGACGCGCTGGGCGAATAGAACAAACCCGGCGAATAGAACAGACAGAGAAGAAACGGACAGCACAATGGCTACCGAAATCCGCGTTCCCACTCTCGGCGAATCCGTCACCGAGGCGACCATCGGCAAGTGGTTCAAGAAGGTCGGCGATGCCATTGCCGTCGACGAGCCGCTGGTCGAGCTCGAAACCGACAAGGTGACAGTGGAGGTGCCTGCCGCCGCCGCCGGCACGCTTGGCGAGATCACCGCCAAGGAAGGCGAGACCGTCGGCGTCGGTGCGCTGCTCGGCTCGATCTCGGCAGGCGTCGCTACGGCCGCCCCGGCGTCCAAGCAGGAGACCAAGCCGCAAGCTGTGTCGCAGGCGTCGAGCCCCGACGCGGCACATACGACCAAGCAGGCCGCGGCCGAGACCGCCAAGATCGCCGGCGATGCCGGGCCGGTCGAGCCGCGCACAATGCCGCCGGCGCCAGCTGCCGCAAAGCTGATCGCCGAGAACAATCTGTCGGTCGACCAGGTTTCTGGCTCGGGCAAGCGCGGCCAGGTGCTGAAGGGCGACGTGCTCGACGCGATTTCCAAGGGCGCGCCGTCGCAGCCGGCCGAAATTCCGAAGGCCGCACCGGCTCCGGTCGCCGTGCGTGCGCCGTCCTCGGGCGACGATGCGTCGCGCGAGGAGCGCGTGCGCATGACCAAGCTGCGCCAGACCATTGCGCGCCGGCTGAAGGAAGCGCAGTCGACCGCCGCCATGCTGACCACCTTCAACGAGGTCGACATGTCGGCGGTGATGGCGCTCAGGACCAAGTACAAGGACATCTTCGAGAAGAAGCACGGCGTGAAGCTCGGCTTCATGGGCTTCTTCACCAAAGCGGTTACGCACGCATTGAAGGAAATCCCCTCGGTCAATGCCGAGATCGACGGCACCGACATCATCTTCAAGAACTATGCCCATATCGGCGTTGCCGTCGGCACCGAAAAGGGTCTCGTCGTGCCAGTGGTGCGCAATGCCGACCAAATGTCGATTGCCGAGATCGAAAAGGACATCGGCCGGCTGGGCATTGCCGCGCGGGACGGCAAGCTGTCGGTCGCCGACATGCAGGGTGGTACGTTCACCATCTCCAATGGCGGCGTTTACGGCTCACTGATGTCGACGCCGATCCTCAATGCGCCGCAGTCCGGCATTTTGGGCATGCACAAGATCCAGGACCGGCCGGTCGTGGTCGGCGGCCAGATCGTGATCCGGCCGATGATGTACTTGGCGCTGAGCTACGATCACCGTATCGTCGACGGCAAGGAAGCCGTGACCTTCCTGGTCCGCGTCAAGGATAGCCTGGAGGATCCCGAACGGCTGGTGCTCGATCTGTGAGTGATCCGGGATGGCCGAGCCCGCCCAGCCGATCGACCTGTTCGAACTCCTGACGACTGGCCGCGCGGGTCCTCTCGAACTCGGCAAAAGCAGCCGTGAGGCGGTTCGACAACTGATCGACGCGGAGGATGTGCGGGTGGACGGTCATTATCGCCACGGGGACACGGAGTCCGCGTGGTGTATCTATGGCGCCAATTGCGAATTCTTCTTCAGCCCCGATTTTCGCTTGCGATCGATCAGCGTCGAGCCTTCCAAGACCGCCTTGGCACTCAATGGCATGATGGCGACCTGGCGCGGCGATTTCGAACTCAATCTGGGAAGACATCCAACCATTCTGGCTGGCAACGACCCGATTGCATTTCACGCGTTGCCGAAAGCGCTGCAGGTCCTGAACAAGCCTGAGTTCAATTGGACAATCGGTGGCGGCGATGAGCGCGACATCTATATCGAACTGTCGGAAGGCTCCCGCTATTTGACCCTCAAGTATGAGATCAACACCATTCCGGTGGACGGGGATGCGAAAATTGTCTTTGAGATAGATTACTTTCTAGCAGCGGTCTTCCTTGTCGACCGGGATGTTCAGGGCGACGAATGACAATCCGGTCCTTCCGCATTTCGCAGCGTGTTCTGGCCCTGTCGCTAGCAGCAGCGGTGGCGACGCCGATCCCCGCACACGCCGCCTGCCCTCTGGCGCTTGCCGTTTATGGCGATGCCGAGAGCGATGCCGGAATCGATTTTCGGCCGACGATGGGTGCGGCCACCGTCACCAATACCTTCAAGATGGTGCTCGACAAGGGCATCGTGCTCGACGGCATCGTCATGTGGACATCGGGCGTTTCGCGGCCGCATGGATCGCTGATGTACAAATGCCCGACCGGCGACGTCACCGGTGACGAGCTTGCCGGCTGCACGGTGTGGCAGGGTGTCGTCTACAGCGCCGACGACAAGGGCAACATTGCGCTGCTGGCAGCCGAAGGCACGGACGCGCCGCAGAGCCTGATCTTCCCCGATCTCGGCCCGTCGCTGCAGATGTCGTCGGCCTTCGGTCCGAAAGGCTTCTCGAAACTGCCGTGGGATGTGTTTCTGCTGAAGGGCTGCCAGGAATGAGTGCATCGCAAAAAGTGCTTCTGGTCACCGGCGGCAGCCGCGGCATTGGTGCGGCCACTTGCCGGCTTGCGGCGAAGGCCGGCTACCGCGTCGCGGTCAACTATGCCGCAAACGAGGCCGCGGCCCAGGCGCTGGTCGCCGAGATCGAGGTCGGTGGCGGTGAAGCGATAGCGGTCAAGGGCGATGTCGGCGTCGAGGCTGACATCGTCGCCGTGTTCGAAGCCGTCGATGGCGCCTATGGCCGGCTCGACGCCCTGGTCAACAATGCCGGAATCGTCGACGTCAAGGCGCGTGTCGACGAGATGAGCCTGGCGCGGCTGGAGCGCATGATGCGCATCAATGTCATCGGCTCGTTTCTGTGCGCCCGCGAAGCGGTGCGGCGCATGTCGAGCAAGCATGGCGGCCAGGGCGGCGCCATCGTCAACATCTCGTCGGCTGCGTCGCTACACGGCTCGCCAGGCGAATATGTCGACTATGCCGCGTCCAAGGCGGCGATCGACACCTTCACGCTCGGACTGGCGCGCGAAGTCGCGACCGAAGGCGTGCGGGTCAATGCGATACGGCCGGGCATCATCGACACCGAGATCCACGCTTCGGGCGGCCAGCCGGACCGGGTCGAGCGGTTCCGCGACATGCTGCCGATGAAACGAGCCGGCACGGCGGATGAAGTCGCGCATGCCGTTCTCTATCTTTTGTCGGATGAAGCGTCCTACACGACGGGCGCAATCCTGAATGTAAGCGGCGGCCGCTGAGCCCCAAGCTAAGGGAAACGAACATGGCTTATGATGTCGTTATCATCGGGTCGGGACCGGGCGGCTATGTCTGTGCCATCAAGGCGGCACAACTCGGGCTCAATGTCGCGGTGGTCGAGAAGAACGCCACTTTCGGCGGCACCTGCCTGAACATCGGCTGCATCCCATCCAAGGCGCTGCTTTATGCCTCGGAGATGTTCGCCGAGGCCGGCCATTCCTTCGATGCGCTGGGTGTCGAGATACCGGCGCCGAAACTCAATCTGAAGAAGATGATGGCGCACAAGGACGCGACCGTTTCGGCCAACGTCAATGGCGTCGCCTTCCTGTTCAAGAAGAACAAGATCGACTCGTTTCGCGGCACCGGGAAGGTGGTCGCGGCCGGCAAGGTGTCGGTGTCGGCTGAGGATGGCAAGGTCGAGGAGATCGAGACGAAAAACATCGTTATCGCCACGGGCTCCGATGTCGCCGGCATTCCCGGCGTCAAGGTCGACATCGACGAGAAGGTGATCGTATCGTCGACCGGCGCGCTGTCGCTGGAGAAAGTGCCGGGACATCTGGTGGTGGTCGGCGGTGGGGTCATCGGTCTGGAGCTCGGCTCGGTCTGGGCACGGCTCGGCGCCAAGGTCACCGTGGTCGAATTCCTCGACACCATCCTGGGCGGCATGGACGGCGAGGTCTCCAAGCAGTTCCAGCGCCTGCTTTCCAAGCAGGGTTTCGAGTTCAAGCTCGGCGCCAAGGTGACAGGGGTGACCAAGGCCAAAAAGGGCGCCGCCGTTACCTTCGAGCCGGTCAAGGGTGGTGCGGCCGAGACCATCGAGGCCGACGCGGTGCTGATCTCGACCGGACGCCGGGCCTATTCCGACAGCCTCGGGTTGAAAGAAGCCGGCGTCGAGGTCGACGAGCGCGGCCGGGTCAAGACCGACGGGCATCTCAGGACCAACGTGGCCGGCATCTACGCCATTGGCGACGTCATCGCCGGGCCGATGCTGGCGCACAAGGCCGAGGATGAAGGCGTGGCGGTGGCCGAGACCATTGCCGGCCAGGCCGGCCACGTGAATTACGACGTCATTCCGAGCGTCGTCTACACCAGCCCGGAAATCGCTTCGGTCGGCAAGACAGAGGAAGAGCTGAGGAAGGCCGGCATCGACTACAAGATGGGCAAATTCCCGTTCACCGCCAACGGCCGCGCGCGCGCCATGCTGCACACGGACGGCTTCGTGAAGATCCTCGCCGACAAAGCCAGCGACCGCGTGCTCGGCGTCCACATTGTCGGCTTCGGCGCAGGCGAGATGATCCATGAGGCGGCGGTGCTGATGGAGTTCGGCGGCTCTTCCGAAGACCTCGCCCGCACCTGCCACGCGCATCCGACAATGTCGGAAGCGGTGAAGGAAGCAGCGCTGGCGACGTTCTTCAAGCCGATCCATATTTAAGGAAACGCTGGAGGGACAGCACCCCCCTCTGGCCTGCCGGCCATCTCCCCCTCAAGGGGGGAGATTGGACTTCACCGCCGCGTCGCGAGCTTTCAAGTTTCTCACGTTTCTAACCTGGCGCTGTTCGTGAACTGCCGATCTCCCCTCTCGAGGGGGAGATGTCCGGCAGGACAGAGGGGGCGGTGAAGAATCGCGACGCTCGCCGATAGGTGCCCCAAACAAAACGGCCCGCTTTTCAGCGGGCCGTTCTTGGCTGGAATCAAGATGCCAGATCAGTTGGCCAGATTACGGGCTCGGCGCCGGAGCAGGCGCGGGTGCCGGAGCTGGCGCAGGAGCCGGTGCGGGCGCAGGGGCTGGTGCGGGAGCCGGTTCGGCGGGCTTCATCGGCTCAGCCGGTGCAGGTGCGGGCGCCGGTGTGCTGGCTGCCGGCGGCTCTGCGGGCGCAGGATGTTCGCCGCTTCTGCCGAAAACATAGTACGCGACAATCGCAAGGATGACGACGACCAGCGCAATCAGCCAGCCGCTGCCACCACCCGACCTGGGCGCTGGATCGTTAGGGTTCGCCATAAAAGTGTCCTCCGTGGATGAAAAGCATCAATCAACACCCCTCAACGCGCAACCGTTGAACGGGTTCATACTAGGCCTTCAAATTGACGAACGCAGGAAAATTCTGATTCGCAACCGCTTGTTGGCCTGTATTTCCCCCGCAAAATCAATCACGAACGAGGTAGAACGAGCTTAGCTGGCCTTTTCCGCCAAAAATAGGGCCAACCGCCTCCGCTTTGCGAATCAGTTGCGCACCGCACAGAGCCGGGCTTACGTGATTCGGTATTCAAGACGGGCGCTGCTCAGTCGACGGCGGTGACGGTATAGCCGGCCTTGCGAAAATCCTCGACCAGGCCTTCGGGGCCGGGAAGATGCATGGCGCCGACGGCCATGAAGGCATTGCCCTTGGCCAGGATCGGTGCGGCATGGTCGGCCATGACCTTGTTGCGGCCGGTGATCATCGTCCGGTCGAATTCGGCGTAACCTGCGTCGTCGTCTTCGTCGGGCGAGATCGAACGCAACAGCGGCCAGAAGGTGCCGGTGTCGCCGCGCTGGTAAAGCACGATCATGGTTTCGTTGATGTCGTTTATCTTGTCGCCGAGCTTCAGGGTCTCGACCAGCCCTTTGATGTGGAACGCAATCGGCAGCGAGGCCATGGCGTGCAGCTGGCTGGCAGCGGTCTCCAACCCTTCCACCGGCTTCCCCAAGGCCTTGGCGTCCTGCGCCAGCTTGACGTCCAGAACCGGTGCGCCGCCTGCCTGACGGGCGACCTCACAGACCGGCAGCGCGACCATGGCCGACAGCAGCCACGGCTTCATCTTGGAGACGCTCGCCGGCGGAATGCCGCGCGCATCGAGCCCTTTGTTCACCACCGCCGCATCCTCCGGCGACAACAGCGACGACAACGTCGTGTTGTCGGTGAACATCATCAGCTCGGGTTCCTTGAGCATGGCCTCCATCATCTTCTGCTTGTCGAGCACGTCGGTGGTCTCGATGATGATGGTGCCGGCAGCGTCATAGGCTTTCCTGGCTGCCGGCGGCAGAGTGGTCACGCGCGGGTCGGTCATGTGCATGGTGCCGAACAGGAAGGACGGCTTTTCGCCTGATTTCTCCAGCTTCCACAACAGGCCCTTGCCGTTCAGCGTCGCTGCTGCTTCCGTCTCGATCCTGGCATAGGCGGCGGGGTCTTCCTTCTGCAGGGCCGATAGCAGATCGGCGCCGGCGCAGGCCGGGGCTTCGGCATGCGCCTTGCCCATGGCAAGCAGCAACGCGACGAGAAAAGACAGGAAAAACAGGGCGTTGAGCGCGACGAGCAGCTTCAGCGACACAAGGGCCGCGCGGTCGGCGATGGCAAGGGCGCGTTTCATGGTGCGGTTCTAGGACTGAAAAGCGGCGAAACGGTTAACCGGCGTGGGGAAATTGTCCTGGACTTATACAGTGTCACGCGCGGGGATGGGCGGATTCGTAGATCTCGAGCAGCCTTGCCGTGTCGACGCCGGTATAGACCTGCGTCGTCGACAAGCTGGCGTGGCCGAGCAGTTCCTGGATGGTGCGCAGGTCGCCGCCGCGCCCGAGCAGATGGGTGGCGAAGGAATGGCGCAACGCGTGCGGCGTCGCGGTGTCGGGCAGGTTCAGCGCCGAGCGCAGCCTGGCCATGTCGCGCTGGACGATGGCCGGGTTGAGCGGCCCGCCCCGGGCGCCGCGAAACAGCAGGCCCTTGGGATCGAGATGGTAGGGACACAGTTTTCGGTATTCGGCGATGGCCCGCAGCGCCACCGGCAGCACCGGCACCAGCCGTGTCTTGCCACCCTTGCCGGTGACGCGCAGCACGGTGTCGGCTTCCGATGCCAGGTCGGCGGCGCTGAGGCCCAGCGCTTCGGAAATGCGCAGGCCCGATCCATAAAGCAGCGTCAGCACGGCGGCGTTGCGGGCGGCGATCCAAGGCTCTTCAGCCAGCTGGCCTTCCACCGACACGACATGTTTGGCATCGCTGGCGGTCAGCGGCTTGGGCAGCGATTTCGGCTGGCGCGGCGCGCGCAACGCCGCGGCACCGGCGGCATTGGCGAGACCGCGCCGTTCGAGGAAGCGCAGCAGCGAGCGGATGCCGGCGAGGCCGCGTCCGAGCGTGCGGGCGCCGGCGCCGGCGTTGCGCCGCGCGGCAAGAAAGCCGCGCAGATCGGCCGGGCGGAGAGTGGCGATGTCGGAAAGACCAGGCGAGCCGCCGCAATGCCCTGTGAGGAAATGCAGGAACTGGCGCGTGTCGCGCTCATAGGCTTCGACGGTCGCCGGCGACAGCCGGCGCTCGCGCGCCAGCATCTTCAGCCAGCTTTCGCGCGCTGCCTGGAGGTCGGGTTTTGCCGGGATGAGAAATTCCTGCATGCCGCCATTGTCAGGCAGCCGGGTTAGGAAGCGGTGAAGAACCTGTCATTGAAATGGCCACGAGCGATCATTGAAATGACGCCGGTAGGGCGTTAGAGCAGGGCAAAGGATATCAGCCATGTCGAAGCCCCAGAACCCCGTGCAAATGGCCGTGATCGGCGCCGCCCACGGCATCAAGGGCGAATTGCGGGTGAAGACCTTCACTGGCGAGCCGATGGCGCTGGCCGATTATGGGCCGCTCTATGCCAAGGACGGCCGCGCCTTCCAGATCACCGACATAAGGCCGGCCAACACCGTCGTGGTGGTGCGCTTCAAGGGCATTGCCGATCGCAATGCCGCCGAGGCGCTGGCCGGAACCGAGCTGTTCGTCGACCGCTCGATGCTGCCCGACGATGGCGAGGAGGACGAATTCTACCACGCCGATCTCGTCGGACTTGAAGTCCGCGACGATAAGGACGCGGTCATCGGCAAGGTGGTGGCGGTGCACAATTTCGGCGGCGGCGACATTCTCGATGTCACGCTTGGCGGGCGCAAAGGCGTGCTGATCCCGTTCACGCAGGCTGCCGTGCCGCAGGTGGTGGTTGCCGAAGGTTTTGTCCGTGTCGATCCGGCGGCGGCCGGGCTGGTCGAGGACGAGGATGGCGAGGCGCCGCGCGAAGAAGACTTCGACGCGAAGGGCCGGCCGCGCGGGCCACGCGACGCCGGGGGCAACCGGTGACGTTCAAGGCTTCGGTGCTGACGCTCTATCCCGAGATGTTTCCGGGCGGGCTAGGCCTGTCGCTGGCCGGACGGGCGCTCGAAGTCGGGACATGGTCGCTGGAAGCTATCCAGATCCGCGACTTCGCCAGCGATCGCCATCACACCGTCGACGACACGCCGGCCGGCGGTGGCGCCGGCATGGTGATGCGCGCCGATGTGCTGGCCAAGGCGATCGACCACACGTCGCCGGCGGGCGATCCGCGGCCGCGTTTGCTGATGAGCCCGCGTGGAAAGCCGCTGACGCAGGCGCGCGTGCGCGAACTGGCTGGCGGGCCAGGCGCCGTCATCGTTTGCGGCCGGTTCGAGGGCGTCGACCAGCGGCTGATCGAGGCGCGTGGACTGGAAGAGGTCTCCATCGGCGATTTCATCCTGTCGGGCGGCGAGCCGGCGGCGCTTGTGCTGCTCGACGCCGTTGTGCGGCTGTTGCCCGGCGTCATGGGCAATGCGGTGTCGGGCGAGGAAGAAAGTTTCGAGAACGGCCTGCTCGAACACCCGCATTACACGCGGCCACAGGAGTTCGAGGGCAGGCCGATCCCCGACGTGCTGGTCTCCGGCAACCACAAGAAGATCGCCGCCTGGCGGCGTGCGGAGTCCGAGAAGCTGACCAGGGAGCGCCGGCCGGATTTGCTCGCCGCTCAGCCCTTGGCAAAATAGTAGACGGCGAGAAACAGGCCGACGGCGATGACGAAGCCGCGTACTGCGTTTTGCGGCACGCGCTTGGCGATCCATACGCCGGCATAGCCGCCGAGCGCGCCGCCGGGGATCATGATGATTGCCTGAGGCCAGGCAACAACGCCGCCGGAAACGAAGACCAGTATGGCAACGGCGGCGATGACCACGGCCAGCATGTTCTTCAGCGCGTTCAGCCGGTGATAGTCGCCGGCTTGCGTCAGGCCGAGCGTCGCCAGCATCATCACGCCCATGCCGGCGCCGAAGAAGCCGCCATAGATGGCGGTGGCGAACTGTGCCAGCGAACCGGCCAGCGAGCCGACCGTGGCTTCATGCCCAGGCTTCGGCGCCGGTTTCAGCCACGGCCCGGCGGCGAACAAGGCGGTTGCGGCCAGCAGCAGCCACGGCACCAAGGCGCGGAACGACGGGTTGGAGAGCGCCAGCAGGATGAGCGCACCGGCCAGCGCACCCAAAGCCGAGATCAGACAGAGCAGCAGCGCGCCGCGCCAGAAATGCTTGATGTCGGTCCAGTAAGCCAGCGTCGAGGTGATGTAGCCGGGAAACTGCGTCACCGAAGAGGTGGCGTTGGCGACGATCGGCGGCAGGCCGGCCAGCGTCATGGCGCCGAAGGTGATGAAGGTGCCGCCGCCGGCAACGGCGTTGACGGCGCCTGACAGAAAACCCGCGAGGAAGAGCAGGACTGCGTCGAAAACAGACATTGTGAGGCCGCCGGACAAGAGTGCTGCCCCCGGATTAGGAAGCTTGAAGGGTCGGCGCAACCCCGCACTGGACGATTGCGTGGTGGCATGCGACCAAAAAAGACAGGGCCAAGGCGTGACAAAGCCTCGAAATAGCTGTATGTGCCCGCCCGTACTGGCGAGAAAAATCTCCCGGACCCGTCAACAATGACGGTGTAGTCGCCCCTGCCCAATGTTTCGAAGACAAGATGTCTCTGGACAAAAGGCATAGCCGAGCGGTCATAGGAACTGCAAGGCGAGTGTCGGACGCTCTGACTGTCGGAAGAACAAGAAGTGGATTACTGACATGGATATCATCCGTCAGCTCGAGGCCGAACAGGCCGCCAAGATCGAAGCCAAGCGCAAGCTTCCCGAATTCCAGCCCGGCGACACCGTGCGCGTCCAGGTCCGCGTGACCGAAGGCACCCGCACCCGCGTCCAGGCCTATGAGGGCGTCGTCATCGCCCGCGCCGGCGCCGGCTTCCAGGAAAATTTCACCGTCCGCAAGATCTCCTACGGCGAAGGCGTCGAGCGCGTGTTCCCGGTCTATTCGCCGATGGTCGAGGGCGTCGAGATCGTGCGCCGCGGCAAGGTGCGCCGCGCCAAGCTCTATTATTTGCGCGACCGTCGCGGCAAGTCGGCCCGTATTTCGGAAAACACCGGCGTGCGCGCCCGCAAGCTCAACGATGAAGAACGCGACGCGCTGAACGCCGAGAAGGCCCGCATCGAAGCCGAGAAGGTTGCCGCTGCCCAGGCGCTGGCCGCCGAGACGGCCGCCAAGGAAGCCGCCGAGAAGAAGGCCGCCGACGAGGCTGCAAAGGCGGCGGAAGCGACCCCGGCCGAATAAACCTGGTCCAAGGATTTTGAAAAGGCGGCTTGGCCGCCTTTTTTCGTTTCACCAGACTGTGAACGATTGCCGGCCGAGAGTTTGGCCACGGCTGTTGACCCGAATTACATTGTACACTAAATAATCGTTTACAAACCAAATGGAGAACTGACATGGCACTCTACACCACACAGGCTCGCGTCACCGGCGGCCGCGCCGGCCACGGCGAGACCAGCGACGGCCTGCTGAAGGTCGACCTCGCTTTGCCGAAGGAGCTCGGCGGACAGGGTGGCGCCACCAATCCCGAGCAGCTGTTCGCGGTCGGCTATGCCGCCTGCTTCGAAAGCGCCATCCGCTTCGTCGCGCGCAAGCAGAAGCTGCCGCTGCAGGATGCGGCGGTGAGCGCCACCGTCAGCCTGCTTCCCAATGGTGAAGGCTTCAAACTTGGTGTCGCACTCGCCGCGGAGACGAAAGGCCTTGATCAGGCGGTGGCGGAAGCGCTTGTATCGGCCGCGCATCAGATTTGCCCCTATTCCAATGCGATCAAAGGCAATGTCGAGGTGGCGCTTTCGACCGTGGCGCTTCCGGCAAAGGCAGCATGACGACGAAGACCGAAACCAGGGCCAGCGAAGTCCCGGCGGACACCGCCGGGAGGATCGCCGTTCCGCGCCTCGACCAGCAGCTCTGCTTCGCGCTCTATTCGGCGAGCGGGCTGATGACCAAGCTCTATCGGCCGCTGCTTGACCCGCTCGGCCTGACCTATCCGCAATATTTGGCGATGCTGGCGCTGTGGCAGCATGCGCCGAGCACGGTCGGCGAACTCGGCGAGGCGCTGGGGCTGGATTCGGCGACATTGACGCCTCTGCTCAAGCGGATGGAAGCGGCTGGTCTCGTCACTCGCCGTCGCGATCCGGCCGACGAGCGCCGCGTGCTGGTCGAACCGACTGCCAAGGGCCAGGCGCTGCGCGCCCGCATCAAGGACGTATCCGCAGGCCTTGCCTGCGCCATGCCGCTGGAAGTCGAGGAGCTGAAGTCGCTGCACCGGACCTTGACCGGATTTGTCGCCAAGCTGCGTGAGGCTACGTCACCATCCTGATCCGTCATCTGACGGGTTCCCGTGTCCAGGAGGGGCCTGGTTTGCCGGCGGCGCAATCACGGAATAAATTCCGACCACGGGACGTTCTAAAACCGCGTTGGTTGAAGGCATTGGAATCCGCTTTCACCGGACGCTGAGCACCGGACCGGCTTGCAAGCCGTCTGCGGACGGCTAAAGTCGCGCCTGGATTTTCATGCGAGCCCGGCTGCAAGCGGGCTTCTCATCCTGGAGCGTGTCATGACCAAATCGAAGCTGCTGCTGGCCGCCCTCGCGGCCTGTTTCCTCGCGCCCGTCGCTGCATGGGCGGCCGATGCGCTGCCCGATCTCGGCGGCAAGAAGGTCGTGGTGGTGACGGAAAACGCCTATCCGCCGCTGCAGTTCATCGACGCCAAGACCGGCAAGCAGATCGGCTGGGAGTATGACGCGATGGACGAAATCGCCAAGCGGCTGAACTTCAAGGTGGAGTACCAGAACACCTCCTGGGACGCGATGATCCAGGCGGTTTCCGACAACCAGTACAACATTGGCATGACCGGCATCACCATCAAGGACGACCGAAAGGAGAAGGTCGATTTCTCCGACCCCTATATGCGTTCGGAGCAGTTCATGCTGGTGCGCGCCGATGAAAGCCGCTTCACCGACGCCAAGACCTTCGCCGCCTTCAAGGACGGGTTGATCGGCGCGCAGGCCGGAACGACGCCGTTCTACACCGCCGTCTACAGCGTGCTCGACGGCAATGAGCAGAACCCGCGTATCAAGCAGTTCGAGACCTTCGGCGCTTCGGTGCAGGCACTGAAATCCGGCGACGTCGATGTCGTCCTGACCGACGGCACCGCCGGCAAAGGCTATGTCGATGCCTCCGGCGGCAAGCTCAAGCTGATCGGCGGCCCGCTCGGCACCGAGGATTTTGGCTTCATCTTCCCGAAGGGCTCGGACCTGGTGAAGCCGGTCAACGCGGCGATCGCGGCGCTGAAGGCCGACGGCACGATCGAGGCGCTGAACAAGAAGTGGTTTCTCGACTACAAGATGGGGCAGTGATGTCCGACTCCTTACCCTCCCCCTTGTGGGGAGGGTCGATCCGCGAAGCGGAGCGGGGTGGGGGTGCCAGCGCCGGCGCTTTGTCACGACCCCCACCCCGGCTCACCAGCTTTGCGATGCAAAGCTTGTTCGCCGACCCTCCCCACAAGGGGGAGGGTGAAGCGCCCTGATGGCCACGCCCCCCGCTTCGACTCTCAAACCCGATTTTCCCTGGTGGCTTGCCGCCGCGATCGCGCTCGCCGTCGTCGCTGCGCTCTCCATTGCCGCCAGCGATCTCTACGCCCAGGTTTTTGCCACCGTCGCCAAAGGCATCGGCATCACCATTCTTGTCACCGTGGTCGCCTTCGCGCTGGCTTCCGCCGTCGGGCTCGGCATTGCGCTGATGGGGTTGTCGGGGTCGCGTTGGCTCAGGCAGATCGCTCGTTTGTATGTCGAGATCATCCGCGGCGTGCCGATCCTGGTGCTGTTGTTCTGGATCGCCTTCGCCGGCGCGCCGGCCTTCGTAGCTGCGTGGAATGCCCTGACCGCACCGCTGCAAAACGCCGGCTATCTCGGCGAGCTTTTGGTGCGCGACGTGTCGCTGTTGTGGCGTGCAATCATGGCGCTGACCATCGGTTATTCCGCCTTCATCTCCGAGGTTTTTCGCGCCGGCATCCAGTCGGTCGAGAAAGGCCAGATCGAGGCTGCCAAGGCGCTCGGGCTGACGCGCTCGCAGCGCTTCCGGCTGATCGTCTTCCCACAGGCGATCCGCACCATCCTGCCGCCGCTCGGCAATGACTTCGTCGCCATGGTCAAGGATTCCTCGCTGGTCTCGGTGCTCGGCGTCGCCGACATCACCCAGATGGGCAAGATCTACGCCGCCGGCTCGTTCCGCTTCTTCGAGACCTATTCGATCGTCGCCTATATCTATCTCATCCTCACCGTCAGCCTGTCGCTGGCGCTGCGGGGGCTGGAGCAGCGACTGCGGCGGGCGCAGCAGGAATAGAAGTCCGACGCGGGCACGGCTACGATCGCGGGGGACAGGATTCCGGAGGATGCATGCGATGACGATCGACAAGGCCAATGCGGCGCTGGGCACCGTCTATTCGGCCGACACGCCGGAAGGGCTGGCCAAGGCCTATGCGGACTGGGCCGCGACCTATGACGGCGAAACCGCTTCGCTAGGCTATCTGCTGCCGTTCCTGATCACCGCCTGGGTGGCGCGCCATGTGCAGGTGGGCGAAGGACCGCTGCTCGACGCCGGCTGCGGCACCGGCCTGTCGGGCCCGTCATTGAAGGCGCTGGGTTATCACGACATTGCCGGGCTCGACCTCTCCGACGACATGCTGAAGATCGCCGGCAGCCGCAATGCCTATGGCGATCTGAAGCAGGCAATGCTCGGCGGGCCGCTGCCCTGGCCGGACGGGCATTTCCGCGCCTTCTTCTCGACTGGCGTGTTCACCATCGGCCATGCGCCGGCGTCCGGCCTGCACGAGCTTGTCCGCATCACCAGAAAAGGCGGCCACGCCATCTTCACCGTGCGCGACCAGGTGTTTGACAGCGGCGGCTTCCAGGCCGTGTTCGACGGGCTGGAGCGGGCCGGGAAATGGCGGCCGGCCGAGCAAAGCCCATGGTTCCGCTGCTATGCGATCGCCGAGCCGGACGCGCTGGTGAAGACTTTTGTGTTCGAGGTGCTTTGAGCGCCGCCCTCTTCGCCTTCTCTCACAAGGGGAGAAGCGAAAACACGCCGCAATTGCCGAAAAGCCAAAACATTGGTATGAGCCACGCCATGGAAGAGCTTTTTGGCGATCCGGCCTATAAGGGTTTCGTGCTGCAGGACAGAAAACGCCTGCCGTCGCGTTTCTCTTCGCGCATTTCCGGCGCGCTCACCAGCCGACTTAGCTAAGCCGCTTTCGCCGCGCCGAAGGCTTCGCGCGTCTGCCCTTCCCCTTTTTGCAAATCGACGGATTTACGCACATGAGCGCACCGCGCACCCTCTACGACAAGATTTTCGACGACCATGTCGTCGACCGCCAGGATGATGGCACCTGTCTGCTCTACATCGACCGCCATCTCGTCCATGAAGTGACCAGCCCGCAGGCCTTCGAAGGTCTGCGCATGACCGGCAGAAAAGTCCGGCATCCGGAAAAGACGCTGGCCGTGGTCGATCACAATGTCTCGACCTCGCCCGAGCGCAAGTTCGGCATCAAGAACGAGGAAAGCCGCATCCAGGTCGAGGCCTTGGCCAAGAACGCTAGGGATTTCGGCGTCGAATATTACTCCGAAAACGATATCCGCCAGGGCATCGTCCACATCATCGGGCCGGAGCAGGGCTTCACGCTGCCTGGCATGACCATTGTCTGCGGCGACAGCCACACCTCGACGCATGGCGCCTTCGGCGCATTGGCACATGGCATCGGCACCTCCGAGGTCGAGCATGTGCTGGCGACCCAGACGCTGATCCAGCGCAAGGCCAAGAACATGCTGGTGCGTGTCGATGGCCAGTTACCGGAAGGCGTCACCGCCAAGGACATCATCTTGGCCATCATCGGCGAGATCGGCACCGCCGGCGGCACCGGCTATGTCATCGAATATGCCGGCGAGGCGATCCGCGCGCTGTCGATGGAAGGCCGCATGACGATTTGCAACATGTCGATCGAGGGCGGCGCGCGCGCCGGCCTGATCGCGGCCGACGAAACCACCTTCGCCTATGTCAAGGGCAAGCCGCGCGCGCCGAAGGGCGCGTCGTGGGACGCCGCGCTCGAATACTGGAAGACGCTGCAGTCCGACGAGGGCGCGCATTTCGACAAGGTGATCGTGCTCGACGCGGCCAAGCTGCCGCCGATCGTCTCCTGGGGTTCCTCGCCCGAGGACGTCGTTTCGGTGCAGGGCGTCGTTCCCAATCCGGAAGAGATCACGGACGAGAACAAGCGGACGTCAAAGATCCGCGCGCTCGACTATATGGGGCTGACGCCGGGCACGAAGATCACCGACATCACGCTCGACCGCGTCTTCATCGGCTCCTGCACCAATGGCCGCATCGAGGATCTGCGTGCGGTGGCCAAGGTGGTCGAAGGCAAGACGGTGAGTGCGCATGTCGATGCGATGATCGTGCCGGGCTCCGGTCTGGTCAAGGAACAGGCGGAGGCCGAGGGTCTCGACAAGATCTTCATTGCCGCCGGTTTCGACTGGCGCGAGCCGGGCTGCTCGATGTGCCTGGCCATGAACGACGACCGGCTGAAGCCGCATGAGCGCTGCGCCTCGACCTCGAACCGCAATTTCGAAGGCCGGCAGGGCTTCAAGGGCCGCACCCATCTGGTATCGCCGGCAATGGCGGCGGCGGCGGCGATCGCCGGCCATTTCGTCGACATCCGCGACTGGAAATAGCGCAGACTGGTTCAAGCCTGATCTGAGCGTATGCAAAACCCCGAACGGCAAAACCGTTCGGGGTTTTGTTTAAAGCGCGCCGCTCTAAGACCCTTGGGGTATTATGCCCTAGCCGGCACGCCGGATGATTTCATGAAATTCCTCCCGGCTGCCGGGTTCGTCGGTCGCGACCACCAGCGCCAGTTCGCGCTCGTCGAAGATCTTGAACCACTCGTCCCATTCGACCAGCTCGTAGCCGCCTGCGTTGACCGGGCGTTCGGGCTGATCCTGGTCCTGATAGGCGTGCTGGCCGAAGACGAGCCTCAGCAACGGCTGCGTTCCGGTTTCGGGCGATACATCGACGATCGCCGGAAATCCGGCGCGCCCTGCGGCCCATGAGCGAATTGCTTCGTGATCGGTCAGCGTGATCGTGTCGGCCATGAACAACTTCTCCTTGATTGCTGTCAGGAAACGCCGGCCTCAGGTCCCGGTTCCGTGCACCAGCTTCATGAGTGGCGACTTGCATATTCGTCCCGGCTTAACCGCTTGTTGGGGCTTGCGCTCTAAGGTCTTCCCTGACGTCAAGCGGGGAAGTCACCGTCCTTTGGACACCGGCCTGTTCATAGCGCTGCTCAATCCGACGATCGCGCTGGCGCTCGGCGCGGCGTTCCTCGTGCTGTGGTTCTATCAGCGCCACCGGCCCTATCTGGCTGTGCTCGGCACGAGCTATTGCGTGTCCGCGCCCGGCTTCCTGCTGCAGTATTTCACGCTGCCCGGCGGCATGGTGCTGACCAAGCTGGTCTCCAACCTCTGCTTCACGCTCGCCGCCTGTTGCCTCGTCGGTGCGATCATCTCACGCTACGGCAGGCGCGTGCCCTATATCGCGATCGGCATTCTGGCGGGTGGCGGGATGGTGGCATTCTGCTGGTTCCTGTTCGTCCAGCCGGACTTGACTTGGCGCATCCTGTCGATCAATTTCGGCTTTGGCGGCCTCAGCCTGCTGGTCGCTGCCGAGCTGCGCGCCGTGCGCAAGAACGGCCCGACGGAAAAAATCCTGTTCGTGTTGTCGCTGCTGTCCGGGCTGAACTTCATCGGCCGCACGCTGCTCGTCGTCATCTCGCACGGGCCGTTCACCAGCTATGACGGGTTTTATGGCTCGTCCTACTGGACGACGGCGCTTTTGACGCACGCGCTGCTGTCGTTGCTGATCGCGCTCTGCCTGTTCTCGGCAGCTGCGCTCGACGTGATGAAGGCGCTGAAGACCGAGACGCACACCGATCCGCTGTCTGGCCTGCTCAACCGCAGGGGTTTCGAGGAGCGCGCCTTGCTGGTGCTGCAGCATTGCGCTGTTACCAAGGTGCCGGTCGCGCTGGTGCTGGCCGATCTCGATCACTTCAAGGCGCTCAACGACAAATACGGACATGCCGCGGGCGACCAGGTGATCGCCGACTTCGCCGCCAAGCTTCGCGCGGCCGCCGGCACGCGTGCGGTTGCCGGCCGCATCGGCGGCGAGGAGTTCGCTGTGCTTCTGTCGCTGAGCGATCTTGCCACGGCGCGGCTGTTTGCCGAAGCCGTGCGCACGCACTATTCGGCCGGCAGTGTCGACGGGTTGCCGCCGGGCACCAGGGTGACCGCGAGCTTCGGCGTCGCGGCGCGCACCGGCGACGAAGGGCTGGAGCCGCTGATGCGGCGCGCCGACGAAGCGCTCTACAAGGCCAAGAAGAACGGCCGCGACAGCGTGCGATTGTCCTATGAGCGGGCGGAAACGGTGTTCATCCCGGATACAGGCAGCGTCGGTTAGCGTCTCGCTTAAACGGCCTCTCGGCCGTGCCGGATCATCAGCGGCAAGGGCTGAGGTTGGGCATTTCGCCATCGGAGAGGCCGTACATATAGGAGCGGCCCTTCACGAACACCGGCGGCTGGTAGCAGCCACGCCTGGAGATGTGATCCGCCTCGTCTTCATAAAGGACTTCCGGTTCCGCTTCCGGCTGCCCGGCGCTGGTGTAGTCGGACAATTTCTTGGCCAGCCTGCCTTGGCCGGCAATGATGCGCTTGTAGCCGGCGGCGCTGTCGATGACGAGATTGCCTAGGGAATCGGCATAGACGCGGTCATGATGGCGCGACCAGGCCATTGCCGGGGCGGCGAAGCCGAGACTGGCTGTCGCCAGCACAAGCGCCGCAAGGCGCGCTCTTCCTGAATTCGAAAGCATGGTGTCCTCTCTGCTGTGGACCCGATCGAATCGGAAATTAACCTTTTCTTAACCTTTGTTAAGAGGGCAGGCGCATCCGGCGGCGATCTCTCGCCAAACATGGTTAATATCCGACGGGATGGAAACCCGGGCGTCATCATTCGGCCATGCTTGCCCGCACCATCGGCCGCGACGCACACAACTACGCTGACGTCGGGTGAGCTTGATCTTGGTGGAACATCGCGGCTAGTTAGCCGTGCAGGAGGACAGCATATGGCGTTACGCCGGACGTTTCGGGTGACGCTGTTGTCGATCCCCTTGCTGACTGCCGCAGCCTGCGTGCCGCAGAACGGCGCGCCGACGGCGGTGAATACCGTACCACCCACTGTCGCGCCCGTGCCGGCTCAGCAGTCCGCCGCACCTGTGGCGCCCCCGGCTTCCGCAACGGCTCCGACAGCGCCTGCCGCACCTTCAGCCAAGATCGTCACCGACCTTACCGCGCCGCGGTCTGCTGTCGGCACGGCAACTTACAGATGCGGCAATGGCGGCATGATCACCATCCAGAACCTCGGCACGGCGTTGCGCGTTGTCAGGCCCGATGGCACGACCGAGGAGTTTGCCGCATCACCCGCCAACCAGTCCAGCCGCTACCAGGAAGCTGCGTCGCATGACGCAATCGTGATCGACGCGCGCGAGGCGCTGGTGATGAAGAGGGGCTCGACACCACAGACCTGCAAACGATAGCCTGGCGTCGATTGCAAAGGAAATGCCGCACTGCAGCGAACGGTGCGCTGGCTTTCGACGGTGGCCAAATCGATTGAAGCGAAACAGCAGCCTTTTGTCAGACTAAATGACGTTTTCAAAACGATTTTCCGGCTTTGACGCGGTGCAAAAAGAGCATTAGAAACCGGCTGTCTGAAGTCATATATCGAGGCGGTAAGTGCCGCTTTCCACCGCGGCTCCGGACATCGAACTGGGGCAGCCATGAGCAAATCACCAGCCACCCGAACCGCCAGACGTGAACGGCCGCTCTCGCCGCACCTGACGATTTACCGCCCACCGATCACCATGACGATGTCGATCATTCACCGCATCACTGGCGGGGCGCTGTATTTCGGCACGCTGCTGGTCGCCGCGTGGCTGATGGCGGCGGCGAGTTCGCAAGGCGCTTTCGATTGGATCAACTGGGCCTTCGGCACCTGGCTCGGCCGGCTCATCCTGTTCGGCTACACCTGGGCGCTGATGCACCACATGCTGGGCGGCGTGCGCCATCTCGTCTGGGACACCGGCGCCGGGCTGGAGAAACACACGGCATCGAAGATCGCCTGGGCGACGCTCGCCGGTTCCATCCTGCTCACGCTGCTGATCTGGGTCGCCGGCTACATGGCGCGGGGAACCTTGTGATGAGCGGCACGAACAACAACGATATGCGCACGCCGCTGGCCAAGGTCCGCGGTCTGGGCTCGGCCCGCGAAGGCACCGGGCATTTCTGGCGACAGCGGCTGACGGCCATTGCCAACATCCCGCTGATACTGTTCTTCGTCGGGTTCCTGATCGCGCTCAATGGCGCCGGCTTCGCCGAGGTGCGGGCGGCGCTCGCCAGTCCGTTCGTGGCGCTGGTGTTGGCGCTGGTGCTCGTTTCCGGTCTCACCCATATGCGTGTCGGCATGCAGGTCATTATCGAGGATTACGTGCATGCCGAAGGCATGAAGCTGGCGCTGATCGCACTCAGCACGTTTTTCACCATAGCGGTCGGCGTCGCCTCGATCTTCGCCCTGCTCAAACTGGCATTCGGAGGCTGATTTGGCCAAGGACGCGAAATCGGCCACCGGCTATACCTTTGTCGACCACAAGTTCGACGTGGTGGTCGTCGGCGCCGGCGGCGCCGGCCTGCGCGCCACGCTCGGCATGGCCGAGCAGGGCCTGCGCACGGCCTGCATCACCAAAGTGTTCCCGACCCGCTCGCACACGGTGGCGGCACAAGGCGGCATTGCCGCGTCGCTGTCCAACATGGGTCCGGACTCCTGGCAGTGGCACATGTACGACACCGTCAAGGGTTCGGACTGGCTGGGCGACGTCGACGCCATGGAATATCTGGTGCGCGAGGCACCGGCGGCGGTCTACGAGCTCGAGCATTACGGCGTGCCGTTCTCGCGCACCGAAGAGGGCAAGATCTACCAGCGGCCGTTCGGCGGACACATGATGAATTATGGCGACGGCCCGCCGGTGCAGCGCACCTGTGCTGCCGCCGACCGCACCGGTCACGCCATCCTGCACACGCTCTACGGCCAGTCGCTGAAGAACAATGCACAGTTCTTCATCGAGTATTTTGCGCTCGACCTGATCATGGAACCGGACGGCACCTGCACCGGCGTCGTCGCCTGGAACCTCGACGACGGCACCATCCATCGCTTCTCCGCCAAGATGGTGGTGCTGGCGACCGGCGGATATGGCCGCGCCTATTTCTCGGCGACGTCGGCGCACACCTGTACAGGCGACGGCGGCGGCATGGCGGCACGGGCCGGCTTCCCGCTGCAGGATATGGAGTTCGTGCAGTTTCATCCGACCGGCATCTACGGCGCCGGCTGCCTGATCACCGAAGGCGCGCGCGGCGAGGGCGGCTATCTCGTCAATTCCGAGGGCGAGCGCTTCATGGAGCGCTACGCGCCGTCGGCCAAGGACCTGGCGTCGCGCGACGTCGTCTCGCGTTGCATGACGCTGGAGATCCGCGAAGGCCGCGGGGTCGGCAAGAACAAGGACCATATTTTCCTGCATCTCGACCATCTCGATCCGGCCGTGCTGCATGAGCGGCTGCCGGGCATTTCGGAATCGGCCAGGATTTTCGCCGGCGTCGACCTGACCAAGGAGCCGATCCCCGTGCTGCCGACGGTGCACTACAATATGGGCGGCGTGCCGACCAATTACTGGGGCGAGGTGCTGAACCCGACGGTCGAGAATCCTGACCGGGTGTCACCCGGGCTGATGGCGGTCGGCGAGGCCGGCTGTGCCTCCGTGCACGGCGCCAACCGGCTGGGCTCGAACTCGCTGATCGATCTGGTGGTGTTCGGCCGCGCCGCCGCAATCCGCGCCGGCCAGGTCATCGACCGTAATTCGGCGATCCCTTCGCCCAACGAAGCCTCGGTCGAAAAGATCATGGACCGCTTCGACCGGCTGCGCCACGCCAATGGCTCGACGCCAACCGCTGTTCTGCGTGAGAAAATGCAGAAGGCGATGCAGGAAGACGCCGCCGTGTTCCGCACACAGGAGTCGCTCGAAAACGGCTGCAAGCGCATTTCGCAGATATGGACCGAGCTCAAGGACCTGAAAGTCTCCGACCGCTCGATGATCTGGAATTCCGACCTGGTCGAGACGCTGGAGCTGGAAAATCTGATGGCCAACGCCATCACCACGGTCTACGGCGCCGAGGCGCGCAAGGAGAGCCGCGGCGCGCATGCGCGCGAAGATTTTTCGGCCCGAGACGACATTATCTGGCGCAAGCATACGCTGGCTCGGCTAAGCGAGGACGGCCAGGTGAGCCTCAGCTATCGTCCCGTGCACACCGAGCCGCTGGTGGCGGAAAAGGACGGCGGCATCAGCCTTGCCAAGATCGCGCCGAAGGCCAGGGTGTACTGACCATGGTGCCGAAGCCCGTCATCCGAAAGGACCAGAGGTAATGGTCGAACTAACGCTTCCCAAGAACTCCAAGGTGCAGCCGGGCAAGACCTGGCCGAAGCCGGAGGGCGCCACCAACCTGCGGGAATACCGCATCTACCGCTGGTCGCCCGACGATGACGAGAACCCGCGCATCGACACCTATTTCGTCGACATGGACGATTGTGGGCCGATGGTGCTCGATGCGCTGCTCTGGATCAAGAACAAGATCGACCCGACGCTGGCGTTGCGCCGCTCCTGCCGCGAAGGCATTTGCGGCTCCTGCGCCATGAACATCGATGGCTCCAACACGCTGGCCTGCACCAAGGGCTGCGACGACATTTCCGGCGCCGTCAAAGTCTACCCGCTGCCGCATATGCAGGTGGTCAAGGACCTGGTGCCCGACCTCACCAATTTCTACGCCCAGCACGCCTCGATCCAGCCATGGCTGAAGACAGTGTCGCCAGAGCCAGCCAAGGAATGGCTGCAGAGCCATGAGGACCGCGAAAAGCTCGACGGGCTCTACGAGTGCATCCTATGCGCCTGCTGCTCGACCTCGTGCCCGAGCTATTGGTGGAACGGCGACCGCTATCTCGGCCCGGCGACGCTGCTGCAGGCCTATCGCTGGCTGATCGACAGCCGCGACGAAGCCACGGGCGAACGGCTCGACGATCTCGAAGACCCGTTCCGGCTCTACCGCTGCCACACCATCATGAACTGCGCCCAGACCTGCCCGAAGGGGCTCAACCCGGCCAAGGCGATTGCCGAGATCAAGAAGATGATGGTGGAGCGCAGAGTCTGACGCCGTCGCTACCCGCCGACTTTTCGCCGGACGCCGTCGCGGCGCTGCGCGCCCGCCTCGATCTGGTGCGAAGCCAGCCTGTAAAAATCCTGTTTGCCATCGAAAGCGGCAGCCGCGCCTGGGGGTTTCCGTCTCCCGACAGCGATTATGACTGCCGCTTTGTCTATATCAGACCGGTAACCGATCACCTCGTGCTGCAGCAGGCGCGCGATGTGATCGAGTTTCCGATCGAAGGCGAGATCGATGCCGGCGGCTGGGATCTGCGCAAGGCGTTGCTGCTGGCGCTTGGCGGCAATGCCGTCATAGTCGAATGGGCGAAGTCGCCGATCGTCTATGAGGAGGTTTCGGGGTTTCGCCAGCGCCTTCTCGATTTGCTGGCCGAGATCGTCGATCCGGCGAAGGTATCGCACCACTATCTCGGCCTTGCGCGTTCGCATGTCGCCAAGATCGGCAGTTTCTCCGGCGAGGTGAAGCTGAAGAAGCTGTTCTATCTGATCCGCCCGCTCGTGGCGCTCGACTGGATGGAACAGCGCGGCTTTGCCAGCCTGCCGCCGATGAACCTTGGCGAATGCCTCGATCAGACCGAGATACCGGCTCAAGCCAGCGACGAAATCCGCGGCCTGATCGAGCGCAAAAGCCGGACGCGGGAGATGGGTCTCGGGCCTCATCCCGACCGCAATCGCGCGCTATCTCGAAGCCCGCTATGGTCACCACGAAATGAACCTAGTCGGCCCCGTCAGGGACAAAGCCGGCCAAGCGCGCAAACATGCCCTTGCAACCGAATTTTACCGCCGGGAGGCTGAACTTCAATGAGCGATGACCTTCCCATTCTCAATCCCGTCGAAGCCCGTGTGCTCGGCTGCCTGATCGAGAAGAGGGAGCTGACGCCGGATGTCTATCCGCTGACGCTGAATGCAGCACTTGCAGCCGCCAACCAGAAGACGGCGCGCGAGCCTGTCATGGCGCTGGAGCAGACGGAGGTGCATCGGACTCTCAAGCTGCTCGAGCAGAAGGGGCTGGTGCGTCAGATGTTCGGCTCGCGCGTCGAGCGCTATGAGCATCAGATGGCGCAGCGCTTCTCGCTGACCACGCCGCAGACCGCGGTGATCGGCCTGCTTTTGCTGCGCGGGCCGCAGACGGCGCATGAGTTGCTGGCGCGAGCTGAGCGCATGGCGCGGTTTTCGTCCGTCGAGGACCTGCGTGGCGAACTCGACATGCTGATCGGCCGCCGCCCGCCGCTCGTCCAGGAAATACCGCGCGGGCCGGGGCAGCGCGAGGACCGTTTTATGCATCTGCTCGCAGGACCGGTGGACGTCGCGGCGTTATCGGTGCAGCGGAGCGCGCCGGCCTTGCCTGCTTCCGACCTGGAAGCGAGATTGGAGGCTCTGGAGCAGGAAGTCGTAGCCCTTCGCGCCCGGCTTGATGCGCTGGGCGCCCAATAGTATCCGAGACGTCGGCGGGACAGCACCCCCTCTGGCCTGCCGGCCATCTCCCCCTCAAGTGGGGAGATCAGATGTCACGCCGGCCTTCGCCAATTACGAACGTCGAAAGAAGAGTGCCAGCTACCGAGCTTCCAATTTCCCCGGGAGATGCCCGGCAGGGCAGAGGGGGGCGCGAAGAATCGCTACCCCGGGCAAAATCGGCGGATCACCCCAGTTTCGCGTCGAGCGACACTTTGATGGCGCCGAGCGCCTTCGAAACCGGGCATTCGGCCTTGGCCTTCTCGGCCAATTCCTTGAACTTCGCCGCATCGATGCCCGGTACCTTGCCGATCAGGGTGATGGCGCTGCCGGTGATGCCGGTGCCGGGCACCAGCGTCACCACCGCCTTGGCGTCGAGCTCGGTGGCGGGCGTGCCGTTCTCGGCCAGGAAATGCGACAGCTGCATGGCGTAGCAGCCGGCGTGTGCCGCCGCGATCAACTCTTCGGGATTGGTGCCGGATTTGCCGCTCTCGTCCTCGAAGCGAGCCTTGAACGAATAGGGCGTGCCCTTCAAGGTGCCGCTCTGGCTGTCGAGCGTGCCCGTGCCCTCCTTCAGATTGCCTTTCCAGACGGCGTTTGCGGTGCGGTCCATAAGATTCTCCTTGATTACAGCGACAGCGCCGGCCACGCGGCGTTCCCTCCAACTATAGCGCGGCGGCAGGGGAAGACCACCGCGCTGTTTCGGCCGGATGCGACGCCGGCGAGCCCTGCAAATCTTTTCTGAAAAATGTGCGTGCAAAAATGTCGACTTGCATCGGCGCCGGCCGTCCTGCGAGCGTCCACGGATTCTCGTGGCGGATGGAGATCCAAGATGAACAATCTGTTTTCTGCCCATTGGAACGACGCCGACAAAAGCGCGCGTCTACACGAGATCGAGTGCTCGCGACCTTCCGGCTTCGGCCGGCTGCTTGCTGCGGTCGCTGTGATCGGCATTGCGGTCTGCGTGCTCGACCACGCTGCTGCCGGCAAGGATGCCGCCGGCGCCGTGATCGCATATGCTTCGTCACAGCAAGGGAGCTGGAAATGAAATATGTCTGTCTGGTCTACGGCGAGGAAAAGGACCTCCATGCCATGACGCCGGAGCGTTTGGCCAAGCTCGACGCCGATTCGATGGCCTATGACCGGTCATTGGACCAGCAAGGCAAGCTGATCATCGCGCAGGCGCTGCAATCGGTGAAGACGTCGAAGACGGTGCGGCGGCGCCAAGGCAAGCGGCTGATCACTGACGGTCCGTTTGCCGAAACCAAGGAGCAGTTGCTTGGTTTCGTCATGATCGAAGCCGACACTCTCGAACAGGCGCTGGAGATCGCCGGCAAAATTCCGCTGGCCGAAATCGGCACCGTCGAAGTCAGGGCGATCTACGACGTGCCGGGGTCTTAAACTAGCCCCCGCTCCCTCACACATCTATGCAGGCCGGCGGATCATATCCGCCGCCTTCTCGGCGATCATCACCACTGGCGAGGCGGTGTTGCCGGAGACGATGCGCGGCATGATCGAGGCGTCGACGACGCGCAGGCCCTCGACACCGGTCACGCGCAGGTCCGGGCTGACGACGGCGCGGCCGTCGACACCCATCCTACAGGTGCCGACCGGATGAAAGATGGTCGTCGCGATCGAGCCGATCTGGTGCAGCAGGTCCTCGTCCGACTGGTGGGCGAGACCAGGCAGGATTTCTTCCGGATGGAAGCCGGCAAGAGCCTTGGCGGTCATGATGCCGCGCGCCTGGCGCACCGAACGCAGCGCGATCTCGCGGTCGCGCACCGTCGAGAGATAGTTCAGCCGGATTTCCGGCTGCACCGCCAGGTCGCGGGTCGTGGCGTGCACCGAGCCGACGCTCTCGGGCCGCAGATTGCAGACCGACATGGTGATTGCCGGGAACGGGTGCAGCGGGTCGCCCAGCCGGTCGGTAGACAAGGGCTGGACGTGGTACTCCAGGTCCGGCGTCGCCATCGACGGACCGGATTTCGAGAACATGCCGAACTGGCTCGGCGCCATCGACATCGGTCCCGAGCGGCCAAAGGCATATTGCAGCGCGATCTTCGCCTTGCCGCTCAGGCTGTTGGCTAGCGTGTTGAGCGTCAGCGCCGACGACACTTTGTAGACAGTGCGGATCTGCAGATGGTCCTGAAGGTTCTCGCCGACATCGGGGCTGGCGTGAACCACATCGATGCCGAGCGCGGCGAGGCGATCCGGCTCGCCGACCCCGGAAAGCTCCAGCAGTTTCGGCGTGTTAATCGAGCCGGCGGTCAGCAGCACCTCGCTCCTGGCCTTTGCCTCGATGGTTTGGCCGCCGACGCGATAACAAACGCCGATAGCACGCTTGCCCTCGAACAACACCGTCTCGACATGCGCGTTGACGACCAGCCTGAGGTTCGGCCGTCGCAGCGCCGGGCGCAAGAATGCCTTGGCTGTGTTCCAGCGCACGCCCTTGCTCTGGTTGACTTCGAAGAAGCCGGACCCCTCATTGTCGCCGTCGTTAAAATCCTCGCGCGGCATGATGCCGAATTCCTTGGCCGCCTCCTGCACGGTGTTCAGGATCGGCCAGGACAGGCGTTGCCGCGCCACTTTCCATTCGCCGCCGGAACCGTGCAGCTCGGTCTTGCCGCCATGATGGTCCTCGGATTTGAGGAAATAGGGCAGCACATCGTCCCAGCCCCAGCCGACATTGCCCATCTGCCGCCAGCCATCATAGTCCGCCGCCTGTCCCCGCATGTAGATCATGCCGTTGACCGAGGTGCAGCCGCCCAACACCTTGCCCCGGGGATAGACCAGCGAGCGGCCGTTCAGGCCGGCTTCGGGGCAGTCTTCATCATCCAGTCGGTGCGCGGATTGCCGATGCAATAGAGATAGCCGACCGGGATATGCACCCAGTGATAATTGTCGCTGCCGCCGGCCTCGAGCAGCAGCACGCGCGTCGCCGGGTTTTCGCTCAGGCGATTGGCCAGCACGCAGCCGGCGGTGCCTGCGCCGACAATGATGTAGTCGTAGTCGCCATCGAGCCGTTGGGTCATTGCGGTGGTTTACTCGGCGGTGTTCTACTCGGTTCTGCGGCGTGTTCGGCCCAGAACGATCGCAGCGTATCGGCAAGGCCGCAATAGGCGCGATAACGCCTGTTGTAATGGTCCTGCATGGCCGGGTTCGGACGGTAGGCGGCGCTTGACCGGGTCATGGCGTCGACGCCGGCCTCATAGTCGGCGAACAGGCCGGCCGCGACCCCGGCGCCGATCGCCGCACCAAGTGCGCCGGTCTCGCGTGCTTCAGGGACGGTGATCGGCACGCCAAGCCCGTCGGCGAAGATCTGCGGCCAGTGCTCGCTGCGCGAACCGCCGCCGGACAGGACCGCTTTGTCGAAGCTGACACCGGCGTCCTTCAGAACATTGATGTGGCGCCGGTGCTCGAACATCACGCCCTCGAACAGCGCGCGCAGCATATGGCCTTCCCTATGCCAGCCGGCGAGGCCGTAGAAGCCGGCGCGGAACTCCGCCCCTTGTCCCGACCCGTAGAGAAACGGGTGGAACATCGGATCGTCCCAGGTTGGCGTCACCGCGCCGACAGCCGCGTTGCAGTGGCCGAACGGATCGTCATAATGGGCACCGCGCTCGACGAGTTCGCGTACATACCATTCGAGATTGGCGGCCGATGTAGCGCTGGATTCGATGTTGACGAAACGGCCGGGACCGAAGCGCGCCACCATGAAAACATCTGGGTCGACGACCGGCGCGGTGGAGAAGACCTGATTGACCGACCAGGTGCCGGCGATAACAGAGGCTTCGCCGGGACGCACGACGCCGGCTCCCATGGCGCTGGCGACGACGTCGAAATAGCCGGCGATGACCGGCGTGCCTTCCGCCAGTCCGGTCTCTTCAGCCGCTTGTGTGGTGACCGCGCCGGCGATGTCGGCGCTGTCGAGCAATCGAGGCAGTTTGGCTTGCGCATCCTCGATGCCGTAGAGCGCGAGAAGCTCGGAATCATAGACGCCTTCGGGCATGCGGACGAGGCCGCAACCGGACATGTCGGAGACATCGCTGACCCGCTCGCCCGTCAGGCGGTAGGCGATGAAATCCTTGCACAGCATCGCCGTGCCGGTTGCGGCATAAAGGTCGGGCGCATGCTGCTTGACCCAGGCCAGCAAGGTCGGCGTCTGCGCCGGCCACGGCTTTTGCAGGCAGATCGCATGCAGCGCTTCGGCATTGCGCGAGGCCAGCGTCGACGCCAGGCCGGCGGCGCGGGTGTCGAGCGACTGGATGCCGATCAGCGGTTCACCGGCACGGTCGACCAGATAAAGGCCGTTGCCATGGCCGGCGCAACCGATGGCGGCGATTCCGCGGGCATCGATGCCGGCCTGCGCGATGCAGGCGCGGATGGCGTCGCGCGCATCGGCCCACATGCCGCCGAGGTCGCGCTCGACATAGCCGGGTTGCGGCGTCTGCGAACGGCCGGCGACCGCATGCATGGCGAGCTGCCGTCCCGTATGATCGAACAGCACCGCCTTGATGATGGTGTTGCCGGCGTCGAGGCCGAGCAGATAGGCGGCTTGATCAGCCATTGTTGTAGATGTCCCAAGCCTCTTCGCCGCCGGCGTCGTTGTGGATCATCGCCATCAACGCACTCACTACCGCCTTCGGATTGGCATGCTGATAGATGTTGCGGCCATAGACCAGCCCCTTGGCGCCTTGTCTGAGCAGGGCTGACGATTTTGCCAGCACCGTCTTGAGATCGTCCTTGCCGCCGCCACGTACCAGCACCGGCACGCGTGCCGCCTCGACGACGCGGTGGAAATCTTCCGCGTGCTCGGTGGGGTCGGCCTTGATGATGTCGGCGCCCATTTCGGCGGCGAGCCGCACCAGCGTCACGATCTTTTCCGCATCGCCGTCGACCTGGTAGCCGCCTCTGATATCGTTGGGCAGCATGACCAGCGGCTCGATCATCAAGGGCATGCCGTATCGCTGGCAGGCGGCGCGGACCTTGGCGATGTTTTCGACGCATTGGCGAAACAGCTCCGGCTCGTCGGGCAGCATGAACAGATTGACGACGACGCAGGCCGCATCCATTTGCAGCGCGCCGATGATCGGCTCGTCATGGTTCTGCAGCATCGACCACATCACCCGGTGGCGCTGTGCATTGTAAGGGTTGCCCATGTCGATGCGCATGACCAGCGCCGGCTTGTCCTTGTCCGGCCGCGATTGCAGCAGATCGGCCTGGCCATAGGCGAGCTGCAGCGCATCGGGCCCTGCCGCGATCAGCGTGTCGATGACACGTGGCATGTCCTCCAGGCCGATGAGAAACCCCGGTTCATTGCAGACGCCGTGATCGAGCGCCACGTCGAGGCAATTGCCGTTGGTGAACATCCGGTTCATCCGGGCCTTGGCGCTGACTTTCATGTTCTGCTCCTGCGATCGTGCGTTGGTCGAGCATCTCTTGCGAGACGCCGTGATAGGTGTCGAGTTCGGCGATGAGACTTTTTATCTCCTCGTCGCGGTGCGGATCGCTCCAGCCGTGTTCAGCGGCCAGTGCATCGGCGATGCGCTCGATTGATACCGTCGAGATGTCGCCGGCAATGGCAAGCGACGTGCGGCGCAAGACAACATCCGAGAGGCAGGTCACGAACTCATGTCGGGCGAGATAGACGATCTCGGCCGTCGTGGTTTCGGTCCTGTCGTCGAGCCTGATGTCGTCGGAACGACCGAGGCAGAACTGGATGATGTCGCGCGCGCCGCTGCCGTAGCGATCGATGAGATAGGCGGCGCGGTTGGCACTGATCGCGAACTCACCCGCCAGCTCGGTTGCCAGCGATGCCGGATTCTCGGGGAACCCGAGGCCGCCGCCAATCGCCAGGGCCAGCGTACTGCAAACGCGCTCGCGGCCAAGCTCGGCTAGCACGTCATCGCCCGCCTGCTCGGCGAAGGCGCGGAAGGTCGTCCACTTGCCGCCGATCATGCAGAATTGCGGGATGTCGCCGGCAATGCGGTGTACGGAATGGCCGCGCGATATTCGGCCGGTGAAGGCATGATCGCTCTTCGGCAGCGGCCGGATGCCGCTATAGGTGAAGACGACGTCGGCGGCACGGACCGAAATGGACGGGAATACCAACCGCGCCGCCGCCAATATGTAGTCGGTCTCGGCCGGTTCGCAGCGCACGCGCCCGGCTTCGCTGACGCGGATATCCGTCGAGCCGACCAGCACCTTGCCGAGATAGGGAAACATGATGCAGACGCGACCGTCGGCATTCTCGAAGAAAATCATGTGACCGCCGAGCGCACGGTAGAGCGGCTCGTTGTCGAGGATGAGGTGCGAGCCCTTGGTGCCCTCGACCAGGGGCGCCGCGGGCTTTTCGGAGGCGTCGAGCCGGGCGATCGCCGAATCCAGCCATGCGCCGGTCGCATTGACGATCGCCTTGGCGGTCACGGTGAAGCCTTCACCACCCACCGTATCGGTGAGCTCGAAGGAGGAGCCCGCGCGCGCGATCTCGGCGCGATTTAGCGCGAGGCTGTCGGGCGCCAGGCGTGCGGTATCGAGCAGCAATTCGATGCCGAGCCGTTCGGGGTAGCTGATCCAGGCGTCGTAATAGGTAGCGGAAAAGCGCAGTTTGGGATCGAGCGTCGGCCATTGCGCGAAGGTCGCCCTGGCGCCACGGAAACTGTGGCGCGGCAGCACCCGGCGCTTGCGCGTCGTCCAGTCGTAGAGCGCGAGGCCTGCCTTGATCGCCAGCGCGCCGCGGCTGGAAGGCGTTTCCGAAAGCCCGAGAAAGCCTGCCGCGCCGTTCATCAGCCCGGAGAAGACGGAGCGGATCGGAATTGTCGTCGGCAGCGGCCGCACCATATGCGGCGCATTGGCCAGCAGCGCGTCGCGTTCGCGCAGCGATTCCTGCACCAGGCCGAACTCGCCATTCTCGAGATAGCGCAGGCCGCCATGGATCATGCGCGAGGATGCCGCACTGCAGCCCGAACAGAAATCGTTGCGTTCGACCAGCAGAACTCGGAGACCCTGCAGCGCCAGTTCGCGGAAAACGCCGATGCCGTTTATGCCGCCGCCCATGACAACGACATCGAACGCGCCGTTGCGGCGGATCGTGTCGAGGATGACGGTTCTCTGATCAGGCATGGCTTTGCCGGGCAAGGTTGGGCCGTTCTGCCGTCCGGTGGACGGCAGCTCAACTTGGTTCGGGTTACTGGTGGCGGTCAGGCGTCGAGATTGGTCAGATGGCGGCTGGCGGCCTCACTGATCTGGTTGATCTCCTGTCCCGACAATTTGATGCGGCCGGCCTGCGCGTTTTCCCTGGCTTGCTGCGGGCTGCGCGCGCCGCAGAGTGAGAAGGCGATGCCGGGCTGCTGCAGCGTCCAGGCGATGACCACCTGCGCCTCGCTGGCGCCGTGCGCCTCGGCACTCGGCTTGATCGCTTCCATCAGCGCTGCCACCTTGCGGCGGTTGGGCTGCGAGAAGCGCGGATTGTCCTTGCGCTGGTCGTCGCCGGTAAAGAGGCGGTCGGGACCGATCTTGCCCGAGAGCAGACCGAGCGCCAGCGACGAATAGCTGAGCACCGACACGTTGTTCCGGGCGCAGAAGGGCAAGAGATCCTGTTCCATGTCACGCGCAACCATGCTGTATTCCTGCTGGACCGCATCGAGTTGGCCGGCCGCGAGATAGGCCTTCACATCGGCGACGCTGACATTGCTGGCGCCGATGGAGCGGATCTTGCCCTGGGTCTTGAGGCGGTCGAGCGCTTCCATCGTTTCAGTGACCGGCGTGGTCGGATCCTGCCAGTGGGTGATGTAGTGGTCGATATGGTCGGTGCCGAGGCGGCGCAGGCTCTGCTCGACTTCGTAGACGACAGAGTCGGCACCGAGATAGCGATGCACCGGCGCGCCGTCATAGTCGAAGAAGTGGTTGCCCTTCTTGGTATGCCAGACCAGCCCAAGCTTGGTGGCAAGGACGACCTTGTCACGGCGACCCTTTATCGCCTTGCCGACGATTTCCTCCGACAGGCCTTGGCCATAGGCAGGCGCGGTGTCGATCAGCGAAACGCCTTCGTCGATCGAGGCGCGGATGGTGTCGATGGATTGCGCCTCGTCGGTGCCGCCCCACATCCAGCCGCCAATGGCCCAGGTGCCAAGGCCGATTGCGGAGGCGGATATTCCCGACGCGCCAATGGTGCGCGTCAACATTTCAGGCGACATTGCGTATGCTCCCCGCATTGCTCAGGACTGCATTGGCCGTCTCTTCGTCGACGACCAGTGATTTGAGATAGTTGCCGCGAAGCGCGGCACGGATCGGCCAGATCTTTTCGGCGCCGCTGGCCACCCCCATCACCGACCGGCAGCGGCCAAGTTCCGAAGGCGCCAGCGCTACCAGGCGGTCATTGGGCGGGTAGTCGGCCAGCGCGCCGTCGTCGCGGATCAGATGCGCAAGGAACTCGCCGACCGCGCCGCTGGCGGCGAGTTTTTCGCGGTCGGGATCGAGGCCTGGGTGGAGGTCGTAGTAGCTCGATCCCGGCGTCTGAATCGACCCGACGCCGACCAGCGCGATCGCCGCCATGCGCGCCAGGTCGAAGATCTCGCGCACCGAGGCCATGTCCAGCAGGAGATCGCGCTGCTCGCGGCTTTCGGCAAAGAGTGGCGCATGCAAGAGCATGCTGGTGCCGCCGAGGCGTTCGGCCAGCCGCGTCGCCAGATGGTTGACGTCGGTATAGTGCTTGCCCTGGACGCCGCCGGTCAGCGGCACGACGGTGACGTCGAAGGCGCGCTCGGGCTGCAGGTTTTCGACCAGCGCGCTGATCGCCTTGCCGCCGGTAATGGCGATGACGTCGCCGTCGCGCAAGGTCTCGAGCAACTGGTTGGCCGCCGCGCGCCCCACCTGCTGCAGCGTGCTGTCGGGACTGCCGGCCACGGTCGGCGTCACGATCGCGGCTGCCAGTTGCGCGACCTCGATCAGCTGCTTTTCGATGTCGACAAGGCGCTGGAACGGGCTCTCGACCGCGATCCTCAGCATGCCGAGCTTGCGCCCTTGCGCGATCAGCCGATTGACTTTCGACGCCGAAAGGTTGAGCGCCGCCGCAATGTCGTTCTGCTTCATGCCGTCGACGAAGTGCAGCACCAGAACGGTGTGGATCTGCCGGATCGCCTCGAAATCTTCCCTGCCGTCCGCCATCTCAGCCCCGCCGCTTGTTGAAGTAGTAATCGGCGGTGACCGCCGTCAGCAGAATGGACCCGCGGATGATGTCCTGCCAATAGACGGACACGTCGAGCAGAGCGAGCGAGCTTGAAACGACGGAGAGCAGGATGGTGCCAAGGATGGCGCCGAGAATGGTGCCGGAGCCACCAGTGAGGCTGGCGCCGCCGATCACCGCGGCGGCGATGACGTTCAGCTCCATGCCGGCGCCGAAGGTCGGCTGGGCCGAGCCGAAACGGGCCATGTAGATCACGCCGGCAAAGCCGCACAGGGTCGAGCAGAGCGTCGTCGTCAGGAACACGACCTTCTTGGTACGGATGCCGGAATAGGCGGCGGCCTTCTCATTGCTGCCGGTGTAGAAGACTTTGCGAAACATCGTCGTGCGGCGCAGCATGAAGTCGGACACGATGACGAAGACGATGAAGATGATGATGACGACCGGAATGCCGCCAATGGCGCCCTGGCCGATGAATTTGAACTCGGGCGGCAGGGTATAGAGCCCGAGCGGGCGGCCGCCGGTGCCGAGCAGGCAGAGCCCGCGCGCAATCACCATCACGGCCAGAGAGACGATGAAGTGGTGCAATCCCACCCTGGTGACGAAGAAGCCCATAAAGGCGCCGATGCCTGCACAGGCCGCTATTGCAATCAATGATGCCAGCCAGGGGTCGACGCCGCCGAGGAAGAGCAGGCCGGCAATGACCATGGCGAGTGCGGTGACCGAACCGACCGAAAGGTCGATGCCGCCTGAGATCAGAAGGATCGTCATGCCGACGACGACGATGCCTTCGACCGCGAAGGCCATCGCCATCGCCCGCATGTTGTCCCAGGTCAGGAAGTACGGCGATGCGAACGACATAACCGCAAAGAGCACGGCGATGATGAGGATCAGACCGGTCTCGCGCATCCTGATCAGGCCGCCAAGCCTTTCACCGAACCCGATGCGGGCCGGCGGCGTCACGCTGTCCATGCTTTCCCCCACGATGCTCATGCGGCGCTCCGTTGCCGGCCGTCATCGGCAAGCGATGCCAGGACCATGATGTTTTCTTCGGTCATTTCCGCGCCGGTGACCTCGCCGGTGATGCGTCCCTCGCGTACGATCAGCACCCGGTCGCAGACACCGATCAGTTCCGGCAGTTCCGACGAGATGACCACGATGCCGACGCCGTCGCGCGCCAGCTTGCGCAGGATCCGGTGGATTTCGGCCTTGGCGCCGACATCGACGCCGCGCGTCGGCTCGTCGAGGAAGATCACTTTCGGGTCGACCGACAGCATCTTGGCGATCGCCACCTTCTGCTGGTTGCCACCCGAGAGCGTCGAAACCGGCTGGCCGACGTGGCCGCATTTCAGCGACAGCTGCCTGCCGATGGTTTCCGCCCGCTGCTTCTCGTGGCGGTCGTTGATGAGGCCGAAGCGCGTCGAGATCCGATCCACCGCCAGCGCCGAGATGTTGGCGGCGATCGACATGTCGAGGAACAAGCCGTCGCCCTTGCGGTCCTCGGAGAGGTAGACGATGCCGGCGGCGATGCTGTCGCCATAATGGGCCAGCGACAGCGGCTTGCCATGCAGGCTGACATTGCCGGTCACCTGACCCTCCAGCCGGCAGATACCCCGAACGATCTCGCTGCGACCGGCGCCGATCAGGCCGCCAATGCCGAGGATTTCGCCCTTGCGCAACTGGAAGCTGATGTCGCGGAAGGTGGTCGTCTCGCAGAGGTTGCTGACCTCGAGCAGAATTTCCTCGGACTGCTCGTCGCCGCGCAGCTTCTCGGGATAGAGGCTGTCGATGACGCGGCCGACCATGGACGCCACGACCTGTTCTGGCGTCGTCGCCGATATGTCGAGCGTGGTGATGTACTGGCCGTCGCGCAGCACCGTGACGCGGTCGCAGTTTTCGAAGATTTCGGCCATGCGGTGCGAGATGTAGATGATGCCGATGCCTTCGCCGGCAAGCTGGTGGATGATCTCGAACAGCTTCTTGGCCTCGCGCTCGGTCAGCGCGGCGGTCGGCTCGTCGAAGATGAGGATGCGGCAATCGAGCGTCAGCGCCTTGGCGATCTCGACCAGCTGCTGCTGGGAGATCGACAGGCTGCGCACCATCGCGGTCGGATCGATGTTGCCAAGTCGCGCCAGGATGGCTGTCGCACGTTTCTCGAGGTCGCGGTAATTCATCAGCAGCGCCTTGCTGGCGTTGGTGATCGACATGAAGATGTTTTCGGCCACCGAGACATCGGGGCAGAGCGCGATCTCCTGATGAACGAAGCCGATGCCGAGCTTTTGCGCCGCCAGCGGCGAGGGGATCGAAACGGAGCGGCCATCGATCTGGATGTCGCCGCTGTCGGGCGGCAGTATGCCGTCGATCACCTTCATCAACGTCGACTTGCCGGCGCCGTTCTCGCCGGCAATGGCGTGGATTTCGGCGGCGCGCAGCTCGAAACCAACATCGCGCAACGCACGGACAGGGCCGAACGATTTGCGGAGGCCGGATATTTTGAGGAGGGCCGGGATTTCCACTTGTGTGCTCACCTGCTCAGGGAGGGATAAGGCAACCGCGCCGGATGGCGCGATTGCCTGATGGACGCGATTAGCTGGGATCGCGGCCCTGCATGTACTTGTTCAGGTCGAACGAGTCGGCATTCTCCTTGGTGATGACGGCAAAGCCGTTATCGGCGAAGGGGATGCTCATCGGGTTGTGGCCCGACGTCTTGTAGTCGTTGAACGGGTCGATCAGTTCCGGATGCGCCGCCATGAAGGTGGCGACGAAGCCGAGATAACCCTGCATTCCCTGGTTCGGGCTCAGCGCCATGTGGATGTTGCCGGCCTTGATCTGCTCTAGCGTCGCCGGGGTGATGTCGGCGTGCATGATCAGCACCTTGGCCTTGGCTTCGAGAACGGCCGCGACCGCGCCTTCGGCTGAACCGGCTTCCGGAATCCAAAGCGCCTTGAGGTTCGGGTTGGCTTGCAGCATCGAGGCCACCGCCTTGTTGGCGACATTGGCGTCCTGGTTAGAGGCCTGGCGTCCGACCAGCTTCATCTTCGGATAGTTCTTGGCGAGATAGTCGATTAAGGCGGTGACGCGCAGATCGTGGTTGCTCTGGCCGGGGTTCTCAAGCACGCCATATTCGGCGTCGTCGCCGACCTGCTTGACGATCTCCTCGGCGGCAAACTTGGCTTCCGCCAGATTGTCCGAGGTGATGTAGGAGACGCGCTTGGATTTTGGCGAGTCGGCGGCGAAGGTGACGACGGTGGTGCCGTTCTCGATGGCGCGGTTGATCGGCTCGATGAACGGATCGGCCTGCATCGGGTGCAGCAGCACGCCGGCCGGCTTCTTGATCAGATCCTGTTCGAAGGAAGCGATCTGCTTGGCGATGTCATAGTCCGGCGTGCCCGAAAACACTGTCTTGCAGCCCATCGCCGCAGCCGCCTGCTTGAAGCCCTGATAGACCGGCACCCAATAGGGATGCGCGGAGACCATGACGTTCATCACGTAGGTCTCATCCGGCTTGCACTGAAACTTGCTCTCTGCCGACGCTGGCATCGCCAGGGTCAACGTCATCACGGCGGCGCTCAGCGCGCCCACCAGCCCAATCCTGTTCATTCTCTCCTCCGGGTTCCCCGACGATGAAAGCCTCGTCGCATCAGCTTTGCAAGAAATTTCATAAAATGAAATCTCTGGCGGGGTTGAATACGGCGGGATTTGTGCCATGTCAATGATGGCGAACGAAATTTCAGTATGTGAAATATCTTGCAGGTAGAGTGGGGTGGATGCGAAGTCGGCGTTATCGCCAAGCGGTTGCATCATTAGTGCCCGTGACGAGCGACCTGAACACAGGACGTCCGATCTCGGCGTCTGGATGATTAGGGGGCCAGCTCTGTTTTCTCATAAGATACAATTCTTGCGTGTTGAAGCAACGCCGGAGTTCTCCTATCGTCGCCGCAATTTTCGGGGGAATTCGACATGCCTTTCCTGATTGCTATTCTCGGCGTGCTGGGAGCCGGGGCGTTCTGGTGGTATCGCATGAAGGCCATGAACGAAGCCGCGCGCGAGGTCGCCGACGTCGTCGGCCGCGTCCAGGGCAACATAAGGCGCAAGAAGCTGCGCAAGCAGGCGGCGCTGTCGCCGCTGACGGCGATCGACGATCCGGTGGTGGCGGCGGCAACGCTGATCACCGCACTGGCAGCGGAGCACGGCCCGATCCTGCCGAAGCGTGAAACGGTCATCCGCGAGGTGATCTCGCAGATTGCGGACAACCAGAAGAAGACCGATGAAGCCGTCGTCTACGCCAAATGGGCCGCGGCGCAGATCGACGACCCGACGATCGTCATCGACAAACTGGCGCCCTTCCTGCGCGAGCGCCTCGATCCGCATGAGCGCGAAGATCTGCTGCAGATGCTGGATCGTGTTGCCAAGAGCGGCGAGCAGAGTTTCAAGGTCGCCGACCAACGCATGCTGCGACTGCGGCAGAAGCTGGGTTTCGAGGTCAACTGAGAAACAGCCCGGGCGCATGTCATTCTGGATAGCGAGCGTGGTAGGATCGGCTGCCGCTTACCTTATCGGCTCTACGCCTGCCGGCTATCTGGCGGGGAAACTGCTTAAGGGCATCGATATCCGGGAGCACGGCTCCAAGCCCACCGGTGCGACAAATGTATTGCGCACACTCGGGAAATGGCCAGCATTGGTGGTGCTTCTGGTGGACGTGCTGAAAGGGGCGGCAGCGGTCATCTTTGCCCGTTGGTTTTGTTTCTGGTCTTCCGCAACGCCGCCGTCGGCAATATCTGATATGCCCGTTTGGGCTCCTCGGGTTGTATGCCTGGCCGGACTCGCTGTTTTGCTTGGGCATAGCCGTTCGATCTGGCTGAATTTCACCGGCGGCAAATCGGCTGCGACGGGGTTGGGTGTTTTGTTGGCGATGTCCTGGGGTAGTGTGCTGAGAGTTCTGCAAATTCGCTGAGAGAGGGCGGTCATGGCAGGCTGGTGATGTTCAACGTCACCGATTCCTGGAAGGAACGCCACCATGACCAAGACAGAAGGTAAATCGACCAGCGCTGCCGTCAAAGACATTCTGCTTTCGAACCCGGAGGGGCTGCACGAAGTGATCCGTGCGGTAATGCAGGAGGTTCTCGAGGCCGAGATGGAGGAGGCGCTGGGTGCTTCGAAGGGCGAACGCACGCCTGAGCGCCTTGGGTATCGCTCGGGTTACTACGGCCGCACCCTGGTCACCCGGGTGGGCAAGCTTGAGCTGCGGGTTCCACAGGACCGGGCGGGTCACTTCTCCACCGAACTGTTCGAGCGCTACCAGCGTTCGGAGCGGGCCTTGGTGGCGACGCTTGCGGAGATGTATGTGCAGGGCGTGTCGACCCGCAAGGTCAAGGCGATCACGGAAGAGCTGTGCGGTCATGCGTTCTCGGCTTCGTCGATCTCGGCCATCAACAAGCGCTTGGACGAGAGCCTGAAGGCGTTTGCCGAACGACCGCTTCAGGAGCCATTCCCCTACCTCATTCTCGATGCCCGCTACGAGAAAGTGCGCGAAGCCGGCATCGTGATGAGCCAGGCGGTGCTGATCGCGGTCGGCATCGACTGGGACGGAAGGCGCCAGATCCTGGCCGTGGAGATGGCCAATCGCGAGAGCCGCTCGGCCTGGAAGGACTTCCTCGTCGGCTTGAAACGACGCGGTCTCAAGGGCGTCGAACTGGCCGTGTCCGACGACCATGCCGGCCTGGTCGCGGCGATCGGCGAGGTGATCCCGGAAGCAGCATGGCAGCGCTGCTACGTCCACTTCCTCAGGAACGCGCTCGATCACCTGCCCAGGAAGCACGGCGACGATTGTCTGCAGGAACTGCGCTGGCTCTACGACCGGCGCGATCTCGCCGAGGCCAAGGCCGATCTCGCCGCGTGGCTGTCCAAATGGTCCGCCCGCTACCCGCGGCTGACCACCTGGGCGGAAGAAGCCATAGAACAGACGCTGACTTTCTTCCGGCTGCCGCGTCAGCATCACAAGCACCTCAAGTCCACCAACATGCTTGAACGGCTCAACGAGGAAATCCGCCGGCGCACCTATGTCGTGCGCATCTTCCCGAACGCCGAAAGCTGCCTGCGCCTGGTCAGGGCGCTGGCCGTCGAAACCAACGAAAACTGGATGGAGGCCAACCGCTATATCAACATGGATGATCTGCGCGAGCACAAGAAGCTCGCTCTACGCCAAGCCGCATGACCAGTTTCATGATCGCCCATTTTGCAGAACTTGACGCACACAACCTGTCCTGGCCTGTGGGTCTAGGCGCGGCGACGGCATTTGCCGTGGTGTTGGCAGTTTCCCGAATTGTGTCCCTGAGTTCGATGCTGGCGGCGCTCACCGCGATCGCCCTCGTCGGCGGCATGGAACAACCATTGCCCTACCGGTTGCTGGTCATCGCCGGCGGCATCTACGTGATCGTGCGCCACCGCGCCAACATTGCGCGGCTGATGTCAGGAGCCGAGCCGCGTCTATGACAAAGCGGCACTCATTCCCGGTCTAAATCGCCTCACCCTTGAGCAGCCGTGGTGTGCCGTTGGACAACCCCGACGCCTGGCGGATGAAGAACTCCTTCAGCCTGGGCATCCGTTCGACAAGGCCGAGGCCTATGTCGCGGAGCTGGCGCAGCGGGCCGATGTCGTTGGAAAACAGCCGGTTCAGCACATCTGTGGTGACGCCCATCTGCACGGTGTCGAAGCGGCGCCATTGCTGGTAACGCTCGAGCACGTCGAGCGCGCCGATATCCTGTCCCAAGCGATCGGCCTCGACCACCACTTCGGCAAGGGCCGCCACATCCTTGAAGCCGAGATTGAGGCCCTGGCCGGCGATCGGGTGGATGCCGTGCGCGGCGTCGCCGGCAAGTGCTACGCGCGGGGCGACGAAGGCGCGCGCGATGGTCAGGCCGAGCGGCCAGGCGCGCGGCTTGTCGGTGACGCGGATTTCGCCGAGCTTCAGGCCGAAGCGCAATTCAAGCTCCTGCTCGAAGACGAGGTCGTCGCCCGAGACCAGCTTTTCGGCATCCTCGGAACGTTCGACCCAGACCAGCGACGAACGGTTGGTGCCGTCCTCGGTCGGCTTGAGCGGCAGCGTTGCAAACGGGCCGGCCGGCAGAAAATGCTCTTCGGCGCGGCCATTGTGCGGGCGCTCATGCGCCACCGTGCAGACGATGCCGGACTGGCCATATTCCCATTTCACCGTCTTGATGCCGGCCATGTCGCGCAATTTGGAATTGACGCCGTCGGCGGCGACCAGCAGCCGCGCCTCAATCGCCGCGCCGTCGGCCAGATGCACGGTGATGCCGGCGCCATTGCCGTCGAACGATGCGACCGCGACACCTTCGATGATGTCGATGCCGAGCTTTTGCGCGCGGCGGCGCAAGGCGCCGTTCAGGTCCTTGTTGGCGACCATGTGGGCGAACGGTTCGCCCGGCGCGACCTCGCCATCGAAGGTGAGAAACACCGGACGCACCGGATCGGCGGTGCGCGAATCGGTGACGATCATCTCGGTGATCGCCTGCGATTGCCCGACGATTTCCTGCCAGACGCCGAGCTGGTCGAGCATGCGGCAGGCGGCGGCGGCGATCGCCGAGGCGCGGCCATCCTTTTGCCAGACGCCGGGGGGCGCGGCATCGACGACGGCGACAGCCAGGCCCGGCCGCGCCTGTTTCAGCGACACTGCGGCCGCGAGGCCGACATAGCCGGCGCCAGCGACCAGCACGTCGAGCGGGGTTTTTGCGTCCGTGTTGCGGTTCGCCATGTCAATTCCTTTCGAAGTCTCGACCATCCCCGCCCACTGGGGCATTCCGGCCTTGACTGCCCGCCATTCCTGTCGGAAACCGCCATAGCATCTTACGGCGAGGTCACGAAGCATGACGGCGGCCATGGACGAGCTTCTCAGCATTCTCGACCTCGAGCAGCTGGAACACAATCTGTACCGTGGTCGCAGTCCCAAGCTCGACTGGCAGCGCGTTTTCGGCGGCCAGACCATCGCCCAGGCGCTGGTCGCCGCGCAGCGCACCGTCGAGCCCGAGCGCCACGTGCATTCGCTGCACGGCTATTTCATGCGGCCCGGCGACACCAAGGTGCCGATCGTCTACGAGGTCGACCGCATCCGCGATGGCGGCTCCTTCACCACGCGGCGCGTGGTGGCGATCCAGCACGGCCAGGCGATCTTTTCGCTGGAAGCCTCGTTCCAGCAGGATGAGGTTGGCCTTGAGCATCAGCTGCCGATGCCGCGCGACGTGCCGCCGCCCGACAGCCTGTTGTCGCAGCGCGAATTGCTGGGCAAGTTCGGCGAGGCGGTGCCGGACGGCATCAAGCGCTATTGGGAGCGTGACCGGCCGATTGAGATGAAGCCGGTGATGCTGGAGCATTACACCAGCCGCGAAAAGCTGGAGCCGCAGCAGAACATCTGGATCCGCACCACCGGCCCGGTGCCGGCCGACCGCGGCATCCAGGCGGCGGTGCTTGCCTACCTCTCCGACATGACGCTGCTCGACACCTCGACCTTGCGCACGGCCGCGCCATTTTCGACCGCGACATCCAGGCGGCGAGCCTCGACCATGCGATGTGGTTCCATCGCAGCCATCCGCTCGATGACTGGATCCTATACACGCAGGACAGCCCCTCGACGCAGGGGTCGCGCGGCTTCACCCGCGGCTCGCTGTTTGCCCGCGACGGCACGCTGATCGCCTCGGTTGCCCAGGAAGGCCTGATCCGGCTGAAACGGCCGCCTGCCGAATAGGCATTTTCGAAAAATTGCCTACTTTTTAATCAGTGACTGTCCGTTGACAGTGCGCACCGTGCCGCCGGGACTCGAGCAATCCGTTTATTTACAATGAGTTAACACCCTGCTTCGGCAACTGGCACGGAGCTTGAATCCTGTTGGGCACTCTCCGGGCTTTTTGGGATCGGTGAAGGTGTGCAAACGCGGGGGACCGCAACAGCAAAGGGTGAAACCTTATGAAAATCGTGATGGCAATCATCAAGCCGTTCAAGCTCGACGAGGTGCGCGAAGCGCTCACCGCCGTCGGCATCCAGGGCCTGACCGTCACCGAAGTCAAAGGCTACGGGCGTCAGAAGGGACACACGGAAATCTATCGCGGGGCGGAATACGCGGTCAGTTTCCTGCCGAAAATCAAGATCGAAGTCGCGGTCAGCACAGACCTGGTCGACAAGGCCGTCGAAGCCATCACGGCGGCGGCCAAGACCGGCCAGATCGGCGACGGCAAGATCTTCGTCTTCGGCATCGATCAGGCGGTGCGCATCCGTACCGGCGAAACAGACACCGACGCACTTTGAGCGGCGAACACGTATTCCAATGGAGAGTTCAATGAATATACCTTCCACCTTGAAGTCAGTGGCGCGCTCCGCGCTGCTGGGCTCCTTAGCGCTCGGAGCATTGGGCACGGTTGCTGCCTTCGCGCAGGAGGCGGCTCCCGCCGTCGCGGCGGCAGCGCCAGCAGCGCCGGCTTTTACCGTCGACAAGGGCGACACCACGTGGATGATGATTTCCACCGTGCTGGTGCTGTTGATGACCATTCCCGGCCTTGCGCTTTTCTACGGCGGCCTGGTTCGTACCAAGAACATGCTGTCGGTGCTGATGCAGGTCTTCACCATCACCAGCGTGGTCATGATCATCTGGGTCTTCTACGGCTACAGCCTCGCCTTCACCCCGGGCAACGCCTTCGTCGGCGGCCTTTCGAAGATGTTTCTCTCCGGCGTCAACGTATCAACGCTTTCGGAAACCTTCAGCAAGGGCGTCGCCATTCCTGAACTGGTGTTCGTCGTCTTCCAGATGACCTTCGCCTGCATCACGCCCGCCCTGATCGTCGGCGCATTCGCCGAACGCGTCAAATTCTCCGCCTTGATCCTTTTCGTTATCCTATGGGTGACGTTAATCTACTTCCCGATCGCGCACATGGTCTGGTTCTGGGGCGGCCCGAGCGCCTATGCCGACCCGTCCGGCCTGATCTTCAGCTTCGGCGCCATCGACTTCGCCGGCGGCACGGTCGTTCACATCAATGCGGGCATTGCCGGTCTCGTCGGCGCGCTGATGATCGGCAAGCGCATCGGCTACAAGAAGGACATCATGGCGCCGCACTCGATGACGCTGACCATGGTCGGCGCTTCATTGCTGTGGGTCGGCTGGTTCGGCTTCAACGCCGGTTCGAACCTCGAAGCGAACGCCTATGCGGTGCTGGCGATGATCAACACCTTCGTCGCCACGGCGGCGGCGGCAGTGGCCTGGATCGTGCTTGAATCGCTGCTGCGCGGCAAAGCCTCCATGCTCGGCGCTGTTTCGGGCGCGGTCACCGGCCTCGTCGCGATTACGCCGGCTGCAGGTTTTGCCGGCCCGATGGGCGCTATCGTGCTTGGCATCGTTGCCACCTTCGTCTGCTACTTCTTCGTCTCGGTGGTGAAGAACACGTTCGACTATGATGACAGCCTCGATGTCTTCGGCGTCCACTGCGTCGGTGGCATCATCGGTGCGCTAGGCACTGGCATTCTGGTCAATCCCGCCCTCGGCGGCGCCGGCATCGTCGACTATTCGACGGCCGACTTCGCCGCCGGCTATGCCGGCACGGCCACGCAGCTCCTGGCGCAGGGCAAAGGCGTCCTGGTAACCCTGCTGTGGTCGGGCATCGGCAGCGCAATCCTCTACAAGGTCGTCGACTTGATCATCGGTCTGCGTCCGACAGCCGACGCCGAGCGCGAAGGCCTCGACCTGACTTCGCATGGCGAAGCGGCCTACCACTCGTAAGCCTTGCGGGGCGGCTCGGCCGCCCCGCATTCTCCCATCCCGTCGTGACGCTCCCGAAAGGAGTTCACGCTTTGAGGCCCGGGTCATTCCGGGCCTCTCTTTTTGGCAACCGTGCTGGCAGGCCTCGGTCCCTGCGCAATCACGTTCTAGTGATGGCCGCCGGCGGGGAGACGTCGACCGGATTGGTTCTGAACTGTTGAGACTGCCTACAGTGGAGTGAGCAAGATCCGTGGCTCTGGGTGCGTATAGTTAATGCGGCCTTAACCTTCCCCCCGATAGTCTGACATCCGAATCTGCCGGAGTGCGTCATGCGCCCGGCCAGTCCATGACAGACGGGGAACGAAGCATGCGTTCAGGGGCTTCAGCACCGCTCGCGCTGACCGATACGGGGCACGGCATCCAGGCATTCGCGCGGCGCCAGGTCGGGCGGCTGGTCGGCGCCGGCCTGTTTGCGCTGGTCGCCTTTGGCGTCGCGGCGCTGGCGACCTGGAACGTCGCCGATCCCAGCTTCTCGCACGCCACCGCCAACATCGTCACCAACGCCATGGGTTATGCGGGCGCGGTATTCTCCGACCTCGCCATGCAGTTCTTCGGCCTTGCCGCGGTCGCCGCCCTGGTGCCGGCGGTGATCTGGGGCTTTCTCCTGTTTTCGGCGCGCGGCGTCGACAGGCTGCCGAAGCGCGGCCTTGCGTGGTTCGGCTTCGCGCTGCTCGCGGCGGCGATGGCCGGCTGCGTGGTGCCGCCCAAGACGTGGCCGTTGCCGACCGGCCTCGGCGGTGTGTTCGGCGACATGGTGCTCAATATTCCGGGCGTGGTCATTGGCGGCTACCCGACCGGCATCGTTGCCAGCATCATTGCCATGGTGCTCATTGCGCCGGCGCTGTGGCTGTTTGCCTATGGCTCGGCGCTGATTGCGCGCAAGAACGGCTTTGCCGTCTTGGAGCGCACCGCGGAGCCCGATCCCCGAGAGGACGATCTGCTCTTCGACGAAGACGAGGACGAGGGCGACGAGGGGATACTGGCGCTCGGCGCCGTTACCCACTGGTGGCTGTCTTTCCGCGCCTGGATGCATCGCCGGGCTGTGCGCCGCCAGCAGGAGCGCGACGAGTTCGAGCCGGAGATGGAGCAGCGCTCCACCGCATGGCGCCGCGCCGCCGAACGGGTCGAATCGGCGGAATTCGCCGAAGCGCGGATGAGCCCGGATGGCCGCGCCCGCGTCGAGCCGGAATTCTTCGCCGCCATGGTCAATGACCGCAGCGTTTCCGTCGATCCGGACGATGACGACGTCCTCGATGCCGGTTTCGACAATGGCGACGAGGAGGTCGAACTCGACGACGAGCCGGTCCAGCGCCGTGCCGCGCCGAACGCCAAGGTGCAAAACTTCCGGTCAGATGCGGCGACCCGCGTCGCCGCACCTGCGCCGCGTCCCGCTCCCGGCGCGCGCGTCCAGCGCGAGGCGCAGACCTCGCTGATCGGCTCGGAAACATTCGAAATGCCGTCGCTGCATTTCCTGTCGGAGCCGAAGAACGTGGTGCGCGACGCCAGCCTGTCCAAGGACGCGCTGGAGCAGAATGCGCGCCTGCTCGAAGGCGTTCTGGAGGATTTCGGCGTCAAGGGCGAGATTATCGCGGTACGGCCCGGCCCCGTCGTCACGCTCTATGAACTGGAACCGGCGCCCGGCATCAAATCGTCGCGCGTCATCGGCCTGTCCGACGACATCGCCCGCTCGATGAGCGCGATTGCCTGCCGCGTCGCCGTGGTGCCCGGCCGCAACGCCATCGGCATCGAATTGCCGAATGCCAAGCGCGAGACCGTCTATCTCCGGGAGATCCTGGCCAGCCGCGATTTCGAGACGACCAAGTCCAAGCTGGCGCTGGCGCTGGGCAAGACCATCAATGGCGAGGCGGTGATCGTCGACATCGCCAAGATGCCGCATGTGCTGGTCGCAGGCACCACCGGCTCCGGCAAGTCCGTCGCCATCAACACCATGATCCTGTCGCTGCTCTACAAGCTGACGCCGCAGGACTGCCGGCTGATCATGATCGACCCGAAGATGCTCGAACTTTCCGTCTATGACGGCATCCCGCACCTTCTGACGCCGGTGGTCACCGACCCGAAGAAGGCCGTGGTGGCGTTGAAATGGACGGTGCGCGAGATGGAGGACCGCTACCGCAAGATGTCCAAGGTCGGCGTGCGCAACATCGACGGCTTCAACGCGCGCGTGCAGTTGGCTGAAAAGAAGGGCGAAAAAATCTCGCGCACCGTGCAGACCGGCTTCGACCGCCAGACCGGCGAGGCGATCTACGAGACCGAGAACCTCGATCTCGAGCCAATGCCCTACATCGTCGTCATCATCGACGAGATGGCCGATTTGATGATGGTCGCCGGCAAGGACATCGAAGGCGCGGTGCAGCGCCTGGCACAAATGGCGCGCGCGGCCGGCATCCATGTCATCATGGCGACGCAGCGTCCGTCGGTCGACGTCATCACCGGCACCATCAAGGCCAATTTCCCGACCCGTATCTCCTTCCAGGTGACGTCGAAGATCGACAGCCGCACCATTCTGGGCGAGCAGGGCGCCGAGCAGCTGCTCGGCATGGGCGACATGCTGTACATGGCCGGCGGCGGCCGCATCCAGCGCGTGCACGGCCCGTTCGTCGCCGACGACGAGGTCGAGAAGATCGTCGCCCATCTGAAGCTGCAGGGCGTGCCCGAATATCTCGACGCCATCACCGAGGATGACGGCGAGGACGATGACGAGCCGTCGGGCAAGGGCGGCGCTGGCGGTGGCGGCAACAGCAATTTCGAGGATTCCGACGATCCCTACGACCAGGCGGTCTCGGTCGTGCTGCGCGACGGCAAGGCGTCGACCAGCTATATCCAGCGCCGGCTCGGCATCGGCTACAACCGCGCCGCCTCGATCATCGAGAAGATGGAGAAGGAAGGCATTGTCGGCCCGGCCAACCATGCCGGCAAACGCGAAATCCTGGTGCCGACCGAGGACGACAAGTTCTGATCAGCCGATACGGCCCGGCGGCAACCTTGAACCTTTTGGCGCGTTACAGCGACTGAGCGCTGTCCGGCCCGCCAAACTTAAGTCTAACTGGGGGTCCACGGACTGCAACGAGACACACACCACACGAGAGTGACCGGCATGAAAAACGATCTTTCCGCGATCAGCGATTTCGCTCCAAACCGTCGCCAGTTGCTCGGCCTTGGCCTGATGCTTGCCGGCGCCGCGGCCATCAACGTCGTGCCGGGGTTCCAGCTCTTGGCCTCGGCGCAGGCGGCAGTGCCGCCGACGGCGCAAAAGATCGCCGACCATTTCTCCTCGGTCAAATCGATGAGCGGCGAGTTCGTCCAGTTCGGCCCCAACAACCAGCAGACCGGCGGCAAGTTCTTCCTTGAGCGGCCAGGCAAGATTCGCTTCAACTATGACGGCAAGTCGAATTTCCGGGTGATTTCCGACGGCAAGTCGGTGGTCATCCTCAATAAGCGGCTGAAAACGTCCGATCTCTATCCGTTGTCGAAGACGCCGCTGAAGCTGTTGCTCGACACCAAGATCGACCTCTCGGGGGCCGCGTGAAATCGATCAAGGAAGAGAGCGACCTCACCACCATCCAGCTTGCCGACAAGTCGGTGTTCGGCAATTCGAAGATCACTATGATGTTCGATCCGAAATCCTATGATCTGCGCCAGTGGACCATCACCGACGCGCAGGGCAAGGACACCACGGTGATGATCTACAACACCAAGGAAGGCGTCAGCTTCCCTGCGGACACCTTTGCCATCGACTATGCGGCGAACCGCGAGCTGAACACCAACCACCGCTAGATGCGGTGAGGCCGGCCTGCCAATGGCGATCTCCTGCGCTTCCGGTGCTCACGTGGTTTAAGTACGCTCCGCTCCGGTTCTCGGAGACCGCCATTCGACTCGGCCTGACCTGAATCAGAGCCGCCGCCCGCAAAGGCTGGCTTGTGTTTGTGGCGCTAGGCTGGCAGTAGATCGGCGACCTTGTTCGGACCGCCGCATGCCCTTCTCCATCGCCACCTGGAACATCAACTCCGTGCGCCTGCGCATGCCGATCGTCGAGCGGCTGCTGACGGAGCAGGCGCCCGATGTGCTTTGCCTGCAGGAGACGAAGGTTCCCGACGAGCTGTTTCCGGAAAAGGCGTTCCGCAAGGCCGGCTACGAGCACATCGCATTCCATGGCCAGAAGGGCTATCACGGCGTTGCGACGGTGGCGCGGCGGCCGATCGAGATTGTCGAGAAACGGCGCTTCTGCGAGATCGATGACAGCCGGCATCTGTCGGTCAAGGTGCAGGCCGGCGGCAAGGCAATCCTGGTCCACAATTTCTACGTGCCGGCCGGCGGCGACGAGCCCGATCCGGAGATCAACCGCAAGTTCCGCCACAAGCTCGATTTCGTTGCCGAGATGAACGCCATCCGCGCCGCGCATGACCAGGTGTCGGCCTCGATCCTGGTCGGCGACCTCAACATCGCGCCGCAGGAGCACGATGTCTGGTCGCACAAGCAATTGCTCAACGTCGTCAGCCACACGCCGGTCGAGACGCAAAATTTCGACGCGATGCGGATCGCCGGCGACTGGGTCGACCTGATGCGGCTCGACGTGCCCCCAGAGCAGAAGCTCTACACCTGGTGGAGCTATCGCGCGCGGGACTGGGAAGCCTCGAACCGCGGCCGCCGGCTCGACCATGTCTGGTCGTCACCGAACCTGGTGCCGAGCTTTGCCGGCTATGAGATCCTGCGAGAGGCGCGTGGCTGGGAGCGGCCCTCGGACCATGTGCCGGTGATTGCGCGGTTCGACCTGGATTAGGCGTGCCGATATTCAGGTGAGGCCGGCCTGCAATGGCCGATACCTGCGCTTCCGGTGCGTACTTTGAGTACGCTCCGCTCCGGTTCTCGGTATCAGCCATTTTCGACTCGGCCTGACCTGAATCTCGACACACCCAAGCGTGAGCGCGGTCGCGGGGACCTACCCGCCAAACCTTGGGGCCAACTTCTCGATGCGGGCGATCATGGCCTGAAAATCATCGAGGATTCGCTGGTGCAGTTTCACCGCCACTTCGGGATATTCCTCCAGGATGCGGCGAAACATCTTGCGGCTCAACCTTATCACTTCCGAATCGGTCTCGGCCGAGGCGCTGGTCAGCCGTCTTGAGTCGGCGATCAGCGCCAGTTCGCTGAGGATCGTGCCGGGGCCGGCGGTGCCGATCGGGATGCGGTCGCCGTCATGCTCGCGGTAGAGCACGATGCGGCCACTGACCACGATATAGGCTGAGTCGGCTTCGTCATCCTCGCGGTACAGCTTGCGGTCGGCCTGCAGATGGGTGGCTTCGGCGCCGAAGGCGAGCAGGCGCAGCTGTTCCTGCGTGAAACCCTCAAAGAGCTTCACGGCGGACAGGATGCGGATGTCGTCATCCAGCGCCATCTCTAGCTGCGTCCCCGAACGGTCAGTCCAATCCCTCCCTTAGAGCGCCGCGTATCCAATTGAACGCGCAAAGGACGCTCTAACACTTCAATCTGCGCAGCGGGCCGATCCAGGCTCCCCCAAGCCGGATCCTCCCCGAAACAGTCCCGCCCCGACCGCCTATTGAACAATGAAAAGTTTAAGGAACCAGCTTGTAGCCGCCGCTTTCTGTCACAAGAATTTCAGCATTGGAAGGATCGCGCTCGATCTTCTGGCGCAGCCGGTAGACGTGCGTTTCCAGCGTGTGCGTGGTGACACCGGAATTGTAGCCCCACACTTCCTCAAGCAGGACGTCGCGCGTCACCACCTTCTGGTCGGCTCGATAGAGATATTTGATGATCGAGGCTTCCTTCTCGGTCAGCCGCACCTTGCCGCCGCGCTGGTCGATCAGAAGCTTCTGGCTGGGCTTGAACGTGTAGGGGCCGACCGAAAAGGTGGCGTCCTCGCTCTGCTCGTGCTGGCGCAGTTGTGCGCGTATGCGGGCGAGCAGCACGGCGAAGCGGAACGGCTTGGTGACATAGTCGTTGGCGCCGGCCTCGAGGCCCAGAATTGTGTCGGAATCGGTATCGTGGCCGGTCAGCATGATGATCGGCGCCTTGTAGCCGCCCTTGCGCAGGATCTTCACCGCCTCGCGGCCATCCATGTCGGGCAGCCCGACATCCATGATGAGCAGGTCGATGAGCCCGCCGCGCGCCGCGGCGACGCCTTTGGCGGCGGTCGCTTCCTGCAAGACGTCGAATTCTTCGTAAAGGGCCAGTTGCTCGACGAGGGTTCCGCGCAGGTCGTCATCGTCGTCAACGATCAGAATGGTACGTGATGTCATGGATCAATCCATTGTTTTGAAAAGAATTTTCAGTTGACCGCCCCCCATTTATGCGGAAGCTGACCGGCGCAACAGTCCGATCACAGTGATTTGTTCCGTGACACGATCATACAAGAAAAAACGCGATCGCAATGCAGCCGGCGCAATTTTGCCGAAAAGGCTGCGTGTGCTGGTGGTTCGGGCGAGGCCGGGCAACCCCAGCCAGGGGATATTGCAGGCCGGCAGGAAGGTGTTTGCCTGTGCGCTCGGACGCGGCGGCATCTCGGCCAATAAGCGCGAAGGCGACGGTGCGACGCCGCTTGGCGAGATGCGGATTTTGTCAGGATATTTTCGGGGCGATCATTTCGCGGCCGGCCGCAAAACCCGGCTGGCGATGGCGCCGATCGGCGCCGATCTCGGCTGGTGCGAGGTGCCGGACGACCGCAACTACAACCGGCCGGTGAAAATCCCCTATGGCGCCAGCCATGAGCGAATGCGGCGCGACGACCGCCTCTATGACGCCTGCCTTGTGCTGGACTGGAACATGGCGCCGCGCCGGCGCGGCCGCGGCAGCGCCATCTTCTTCCATCTGGCGCGCCCAGGCTTCACACCGACGCAAGGCTGCGTGGCGGTGACGGCGCGGACAATGGCGCGGCTGTTGCCGCTGGTGTCGGACCGGACGGTGGTGAGGGTGGTGAGGTAGGGAGTAGGGAGTAGGGAGTAGGGAGTAGGGAGTAGGGAGTAGGGAGTAGGGAGTAGGGAGTAGGGAGTAGGGAGTAGGGAGTAGGGAGTAGGGAGTAGGGAGTAGGGAGTAGGGAGTAGGCTGGTGTCGGCGCCGTTTCCTTCACTACTCACTACTCACCATTGCCTAACGCCTTCTCGGCTTCTGCCACCCAGTGTCCAGCAATCCAAGCCGGCCGAGTTCCCGGTCCACGGCCCGCGTCACGTCCTTGCGCTGCGCGCCGACGTCGCGCAACTGGCGATCCGACAGATCCTCCACGTCCTGGCGCGGCAGGTTGATGGCGACTTTCGCTTGGCGAAGCCAGTCCGTTACGGCATGCAACCAGTTCGAGCGAGCTGCTGGCGAGTTCAAAACGAAGATGGACATGATGCGCTCCGTGTTCCGCCGGATATCAAATCCGGCTTGATGGTGTTTCGATGGATGCATCATGCCGCATTGAAATCCATGCGAGAAACGAGTAGTTCTTTCCGGATCGTCAAGTTTTATTTGAGGATACGGTGATGTCCCGTCTGTTGCCCGGAACGCGCGCGCTGAGGACTCTGGAAGCCGCCGCCCGCCACCTCAATTTCACCCGCGCTGCCGACGAGCTCGGGCTGACGCCGGCGGCGGTCAGCCACCAGATCAAGGAAATCGAGGATCAGCTCGGGCTGGTGCTGTTCACGCGAACCAGTCGTACCATCCGGTTGACCGAGGCCGGTACGGTGCTGTTCGAGGCCTCGATCGATGCGCTCGACATGCTCAACCGGGCGGTCTCGCGGGCGCGCAAGCTGACGCGCGGCACGGCATTGCTGAAGGTAACGCTCGACGCGCAGTTCGCGTCAAAATGGCTGATGCGGCGTGTCGACGATTTTCGCAAACTTCAGCCCAGTATCGAGCTGAGATTCGACATCGGCTACGAAGTGCGCGATTTCGAACTCGACGACGTCGATGTCGGCATCCGGTTCGGGGTCGGCAAGTATCCGGGGCTTCGCGCCCATCGCCTGTTCGACAACATCCTCATTCCGGTGTGCAGCCCGAGCCTGCTGACCTCCGGCCCGCCGCTGCGCGAACCGCGCGACCTCTTCAACCACACGCTTGCCCATATCGAATGGTCGCGCCAAGGCGTGACATGGCCGAACTGGCGCATGTGGATGGCGGCGGCCGGCATCAACGATTTCGACGACAGTCGGACTATCGTGTTTGGAACCTCTACCGATGCCGTGCAGGCGGCGCTCGACGGCAATGCCGTGGCGCTCGCCGAGTTCGCCATGGTGGCAAACGACCTTTCCCAGGGAAGGCTGGTGCAGCCCTTTGAACTCGGTCTGCGCGTGGGGCCGGAGTTCGGCTACTTCCTGGTCTATCCCGAGAGCACTGCCAACGATCCGCGCATCATCGCTTTCCGTGAATGGATCCTCGACGAAGTCGCCAGGACGCAGACCTGACGACTTCAGCAGGCCTCAGCCGGCGACCGGCGCCCCGAACCAGCCGATCACCGCGCCGATGAGCAACAGCACGCCGAGCCAGTGGCCGCCGTCGATCAGGGTCAGGTCCCAGCCGAAATTCTCATAGCGATGGTTGGCCGTCAGCGTCGTGGCGACGAAACCCAGCCAGAGGACGAAGCCGAAGACCAGCCCTGCGACAAGGACCGGCTCGCCGCCGGTCATCGCGCCGACGACCAAGGCTAAGACCAGCGCCATGATCAGCTCGGCGATGAAGGAGATGATGAAGGGCAATATCGATTTCTTTGACGTTGACGGATCGATCCTGGCCGCCCTCATCCAAGGCTTGCTGAGGGCCGTGTACCAGACGGCGCCAAACAGCCACGCCGCGACGGCCGCGACAACCACCGCCAGCCAGTTCACCACTGAAAAATCCATAAAGTCCTCCCCTCAAGCATGCAGCCCAAAGCCTGACGGTTCTGGGATAACGACATGCGTATTCTTCAAATCAATGCGCGATGGAACGCCTGTTCGGCAATGCCGTCAAGCGAAGCGCCACACCGTGGTGCGCTTGACCAGGGCGTCCTCCAGCGCCCGCGTCACCGCCACTTCGTAGACTGCGAGCGGCTCCAGTCCCGCCTTCGGCATGTAGGAGCGGCCCGGATCGCCGACGAGGATGTCAGCGCCGCGCGCCTTCAGTGTCGAAAACCACGGCATCAGCGTGTCGGCGAAGGATTTGTCGTAGAAGACGTCGCCGGCCAGCACCACGTCCCAGCCGGCGTCGGTGCCGATGCAGTCCGTGCCGCAAAAGTCGATGGCAACGCCATTGGCCTCTGCGTTGAGGCGGATCGCCGTTTCGCAGAACGGGTCGATGTCGGCGGCGATCACGTGCGCCGCACCCGCCTTGGCGGCGGCGATGGCGACAAGGCCGGAGCCGGAGGCGAAGTCGAGCACGCGTTTGCCCCGCACATCCGACGGATTGTCCAGCACGTAACGGGCAAGGCCCTGACCGCCGGCCCAGGCAAAGGCCCAGAACGGCGGCGGCAGGCCGATTTCAATCAGCTCGTTCTCCGTGCGCTGCCAGAGGTCATGCGCTTCGTCGGCAAGATTGAGGACAATCTCCGGCACATGCGGCGGCGACATAAGCGCCGTGTTGTCGAGAATGAACTTTTTCGCGCTGTTCGGCGTGAGGACCGTCACGGAGCCGGCGTCAGGCCGCCCATGCGGCAGACTTCCTTCCATTCGGCCGGCGTCACCGGCTGTACGGAAAGCCGTCCAAGCCGCACCAGCGCCATCTCGGCAAGCTTCGGATTGGCCTTGACCTGCTCCAGCGTCGGCGGGTTCGGCACGTCCTTGAAGGCGCGGATGTCGACGCATTCCCAGCGCGGATCGTCGGTGGTGGTATCCTGATGGGCAAGCGCGCAGACCTCGGCAATGCCGACGACGTTCAGCCCCTCATTGGAGTGATAGAAGAAGCCGAGATCGCCGATCTGCATCGCCTTCATGTTGTTGCGCGCTGCATAGTTGCGCACGCCGTCCCACTGCGTGCCGGCCTTGCCCTTGGCCTTCAGCGCCTCGAAGGAGAAGACCGAAGGTTCGGATTTGAACAGCCAGTAGTTCATGTCTTTGCTCCAACTACTATTTTTTGCGCAATTCCGGACGGAAAACCGTTACACACTTTTCCTGGGATCGCTCTAGGCGCCGCCGGAACTAACTAGCCGCCGGCTTGTTGAAGGTCCAGTTCCACTGGCGGATTTCGACACTTTCGAACAGCCCGGCCTTGGCATAGGGGTCGGCAGCCGACAGCGCCTGCGCACCGGCGAGATCCGGCGCCTCGACCACGGCGAGGGTGCCGTTCGGCTTGCCGTCGGCATCGAGGAACGGACCGGCAAAGGCCAGTGTCCTGTCGGCGTTCAGGCCCTCGAGAAAGGCGACGTGGGCGGGTCGCGTGTCGACGCGCACCTGCAGGCTGCCGGGCTTGTCCTTGCAAATCAACGCAAACAGCATGCTTTCGAAACTCCGGGTTGGGATTGCGACTAAAGTTCGCCTTGAACTGCCGAAACCGCGTTTTTGCTTTTATGGTGCCTTCGGGTCAATGCCAAATGATCTGTCGCGATGGATCTCCGCCCCGCTCAAGGCCAAGGCATTGAAATGATGGAACCACATGAGTTTGATGAAAGTCACAGACGATATCGCTTCGCCCGAAAGAGCAGACACAGGCAACAGCGCTGCATTGCGAAAAAAGAGCGCCTGGCCTTTGCGATTGCTGCTTATAAAGACGCCACTGGATATTTCGTAAGTCAAAGATAATCAATTTTCGATATGATACGCTCCCAGCGGGTCAGTTGTGGGGATGGGCTGGTTCTTCCAGAACGCCTGAATAGAGGACGCAATGGAGAGCATCGCGGGGGACACGACAGTCAGGATCGACGACGCCACGCCTGCTTTCACGGTCAGCATGGAGACCGAGCGCGTTCTCGTCTCTGCAATTATTCCTTGCCTGAACGAAGAATTGACGATTGGCATTTGCATTCGCAAAGCCTTCGATGCCTTCTTGAGGCGCGGCGTCAAGGGGGAAGTCGTCGTCGGCGATAATGGCTCCACGGACAGGTCGGTGGAGATTGCGCAACAGTTGGGAGCGCGGGTCGTCCATCAGCCGGTAAAGGGCTATGGCGCGGCAATCAGCGCTGCAGTTGAAGCGGCCGAGGGCAAATATCTCATCATGGCCGATGCCGATGATTCCTACGACTGGAGCCAATTGGGCGATTTCATCGATGCGTTGGAATTGGGTGCGGACTTTGTCATGGGCAATCGGTTCGCCGGCGGTATCGAGCCGGGCGCCATGCCGCTACTGCATCGCTACCTGGGCAATCCCGTCCTGTCCACCATCGCTCGCTGGCTGCACAAATCTCCGATCCGCGACTTCCATTGCGGCATGCGCGGCTTCACTCGAGAGGCATTTCAGAAAATCGGCGCACGCTCGCCGGGAATGGAATTCGCCTCGGAAATGATCATCAATGCGCATCGCGCTGGGCTCACCATTCGTGAAGTGCCGATCAAGCTCTACCCCGACAAGCGAAACCGCGCCCCGCATCTGCGTTCCTTCCGCGACGGTTGGCGCCATTTGCGGCTCATTATTGCTCACGCGCCGGACACCATGTATCTCGTGCCTGGGCTGACCTTGCTGATCACTGGCATTGCCGGCCTTGCAGTTCTCGCTGCCGGACCTGTTCGCATCGGTGGATGGTACTTCGGAATTCACTTCGTCGCGCTCTCGGCTATGGCGACGTTGATTGGCCTTTCAGCGATCCTGTTCGGTATGCTGGCAAAGGTGGCAATCGCCATCTACCATCCGGTCTACAGCGGTCGAATTGTGTCATGGCTGACGCGCGGTCGCCCTTTGGAATGGCTGGTTTTTTCCGGTGGCGTACTCGCGGCAGCTGGCTTCGCGGCGGACGTGGCACTGGCGCTACATTGGATTTTTGTCGGTGGCCCCATGGAGCAATCAGTGCATCTGACCTTTGTGGTCACCACTATCTGCGTGGCCGGCATGTCCATGGTGCTATCTGGCTTCGTGCTCAAGTTGCTGCTTGATACATTGAGCGCCAGACATGAGTTCTAACCCTTCAGCAGCCTCGCGAGCGGAAATTCAAGCCGTAAGCCGCGCAGCCGAAAAGCCTTTTCTGTCGGTCGTCATGCCTGTCCATGACGGGGCGGCATGGATTGGAGCGACACTTGATTCACTTGCTGCGGAGCTGACTGGCGACCTGCAGATAATCATTATCGACAGCAGCCCGACGAACGCCACAGCTGCCATTGTCGAGCGATTCCTCTACCGGCCGGCGTTCCGGCTGCTTCGGCGAAAAGATCTCGGGCCTTGGCAGTCGAAGACCAACCTGGGCGTTGAGCTAGCCGCCGCCGATTATGTCTGCATACTCCACCAAGACGACCTGTGGTTGCCCGGGCGCATTGAGGCCGCTCGACGCTGGCTCGCGGACGCACCCGAAGCAGCGCTTCATTTAGCCCCGACTGCGATCGTTGACCGCCACGGCCGGCGAATGGGATGCTGGAACTGTCCCTTGCCAACCGAAAAGGTGCTCGAATCTGAATTCTTGCTGGAACGGCTTCTCGTACAGAATTTCGTGTCTGTGCCTGCTCCGATTTTTCGTCGGAGTGCTTGGCTGGCATGCGGGGGCATGGATGAGATGCTTTGGTATACGGCGGATTGGGATATGTGGGCGAAGCTCGCTGTTGCCGGATCTGTCGTTTATCACAAAGAGATAACCACAGCCTTCCGGGTTCATGGCGATTCGCTGACCGTAACCGGATCGCGCGATGCGAACGAATTCCGTTCGCAAATGCAGACTGTCCTAGAGCGCCATCTGTACCGGCTTTCGGCGCGCAGCCGACGCCAGATTGAATCTGCTGCTCGGGCATCGATCAGCGTCAATGTGTCGCTGGCGGCTGCGTCGGGCGGCGACTTGAAGGCCTTGGTTCGAGCGGCTCGCACCATGCTGTCGCTCGGGCCGACGGGATTAAGGCGCTACTTGCGCGATTCGCGATTGCTGGAGCGCGTCATGTGCCGGCTTCGCGCGAAACTGACAGGAGCGTTCTGAGGCAATGTTCAGCTCTGCCAGGATCGCCGACGACCAAGTGGACAAGAGCAACCATGCCGGAGCTCACGAAAGACCGCTTTTGGAACGTGGATGGCGGTACACTGTGGTGGGAGCGATATGCGCAATTGCGCACAATGCCATCATGATTGCGGTTGATCAGCTGAGTGGGCATTACCTGCTGGGCATCATGATTTCATTCCTGGCTGTGATGCCTACGGGATACGCTCTGCACAGCTGGTTCACCTTCGGCAAGCCACTTCGCTTGAAAGCGTTTGCGCGTTTTGCGGCAGGTGTGGCTGCGGCCTATCCGATCTCGGTAGCCATGATGGTGCTTCTCTGTTCATGCCTCGGCCTTGGCGTTGCGATTGCGTCTCCGATCGCCACAGTTGCGTTGCTCATCTGGAACGTTGTCGTTGCGCATTTTGCTATCTTGTCACGGTTCAATCTAAAGCCCATCACCTTGCCGGCGACATCCTCTCGCTCAACCACGGGAAACGAGGAATGAGAATGTTGCCGCCAGGACAGATCATGCGCAGGGCTCTTGGCCGTCATTTCAAGCCGGTCGGAGACATCTACCGGCGTGTTTTCGTCAATCTCAATGTAATTGCGGATTTTCTCGATCGCGAATTGCCGAACGGCGCGAGGGTTTTGGATATCGGCGGCGGGGATGGAGCGCTCGTCGACCGGTTGCTTGATCGGCGCCCCGACCTAACGGTTACGATGTGCGATCTCGCACCTTCAATCGGTGCCTTTCTAAGCAACGCAAATCGGGCGAAGGTCGAACTTCTGCCCGCCACGGACCTTTCCAGCGTGCAGGGATCTTTTGATGTTGTGACGATTTCCGACGTCATTCATCATGTGCCGGTCGATGGGCGCGACGCATTCTTCAAATCGCTGGCCGACAGTTGCGAACGCTGGGCCTGCCGGAAGATCATCTTGAAGGACATCGAGCCTGGTGGAATACGCGCCACCTTGTCGCTTCTTGCGGACCGGCACATTACCGGAGACAAGCATGTCGTGCTATTTTCACGCTCGGACTTCACGGCCATGGCAAGACGGCATTTCCCCACAGCAAAAAGAGCATCGGCGTTACCGGACCGGCCGAATTATTGTGAACTGCTCAGCTGGTAGCAGATGGGTAGATCCTGGCGGGTCGCTAGAACGTTTCACCGTTTCACGGAAACGGCGAACCGCTCTATCTCTTTGTTTTTGCGCAATTCCCAAGGGAAAGCGCTACGCGCTTTTCCTGGGAAAACCGATCACACTTTCCTGGAATTGCTCTTGGCAATAAGCGCTGGTCAGCGACACGCTATTTGGTCGCGATGGTGCCGAGCATGCTGGCGATCCGGTGACTCTCCGGGCGATCGACCAGAAATTTGTCGATAAACTTCAACGGGAATGTCAGCGTCAGGATCGCGGCTTTCGCTACCATGTAGCGGGTTCGGTTCTCTCGACCGACAACGACGCCGATGTATTCGGACAGGATGTTGACGATCGCGCTTGTCGGCCCTTGATGCGTCTGGACCTCTACCCTTGCGAACCGCTGGAGAAGCTGCTCGATCCCGTCCTTTGTGAAGTTGCAGTAGTGGGCGGGATAGCCGTGATAGGGGAACAGGAAAGGGTTGATGCAGAGCAGCTTCCCACCCGGCTTCAGGACACGGAACACTTCATCGACGACCGCTACCGGATTGGGAACATGCTCGATCACGCTGTCCAGAATGACGACGTCGACGGAATCGCTCGCAAGCGGCGTGTGCTCGATATTCGCGACCAGATCGACGTTCGGGGTGGGGAACAGGTCAATGTTGAGAACATCGGGGCGGACGCGCCGTGCGCCGGAGCCGAACTCAACGATCATTGAGTCCTGAGGTATCGAGGCAAGAAACGAATTCAGCGTGTCGTGCGGCGAATATTCGCTGGTGATGACCTGCTTGAGCGAATTGTAGAGACGGGCGCGCGTACTGGTACCGGCATACGCCTCTTCATGGAAGCTCGCGTCGAAGCCCTCCCTCACCGGCGACTCGACAAAGAACGGAATGCCTTTGTGCACGGGATAGGGGGCAGGGCAAGATTCGCAGGTCAGGGCAACCGGGCTTGTGCCAAGCCTGGAATAGCAGACTGGGCAGACGAGGCCCGATGCCATCTTGGGTTGTAGCACGCGATGTCCTTTCAAGCCTCCGCATTGTCGCAGAAGGCTGGCTGCCGTGTTTGAACATAACCCTTCTTAACAAGCAAAAGGCTAACAGCGGCTAAAGTCCGCTGCGTATAGACAGGCTGGAGCGGAGCGCTGCAAGAATCCGAAGCGCGACGGCTTCAGTTCCGCACAGTCTCGGAAAATTAACCGCGGTGGAACCATGCTTCGCCAAGCGGAGCTGCCGGCCTCGAAGTTGTTGTCTGAGGATGAAGGGCGTTGCGCCCAGCGAGGCAGCACGCCTGGCGTTGGTCTGCCTGGGCACGATCGAGGGGGTTGTCTTGAATACGCAGGAGCCGGGACCAAACAAGCTGTTCGCTCTCGGGCAGCGCCCAACAACAACTTTTCTGCATATCCTGATCGCACTCAAGATCATCTTGCTGTTCGTTCTGGCTTGGAACATCCGCTTCGTCATGGATGAATTCGTCCAACTCGGATGGGCGAAATATTTCTCCAACGGCCTGTTCGATACGATCTGGCATCCCAAGGCGGTCGGCTATGCGGCTTTTTATGAGATTGCTCATCTGATCGGCTGGAATGCCACGTCGATTCTGCTTGCTGGCCGCATGCAGACTGCGTTGCTGGCCTGCGGGACGATCTCTTTGATCTACCCATGCGCTCGCGCTCTGGGCGAGGATCGCGTGCGCGCTTTGACGATCGTCCTCGTTCTCCTGTGCTTTTCGAATTTCATGGAGCGCATCTTTCGTACCATCGCCGAACCGCCGGCAGTGTTCTTCGCCGTGGCGGCGTTGCTGGTTGTCCTGCGCGCACCTGGGTTGAGGGCAAGGCAGCTTGTTGCCGCCGGCATGCTAAGTGGCCTTGCCTTCGTCATCACTCAGAAATCGGTCTACTTCAACGTTGCGCTCGGCATCGGCCTTGTTGCTGACGCAGCCTTGATGAGACGCTACGCAACAGGGGCGGTTCGCGGAGGGTGGCTCGTGCTTGGATGGGCCGTTCCGATAATGGTCTATTGCTTGATCTTCGGTGGAGGCGCCCCTGTTCTCGCGGCCAAAAACCTTTTACTTGGCCCGGTCGAGATTGCGACGCGTGGAGGCGGTGACTACGGGGGACTGAGGCAGTTCGTGTTACAGACACTGGCGCGGAACGCCCTTCTTTACGGGATCTGTTTCTCCGGTATGGCCCTGTCACTGATGCGGATCATGAAACTCGATGGTCGAAGGCGAATTGCGCTGATCTTTTCACTCGTCATCACGGTGCTGGTATTCACGCACGACCAGCCCTGGCCTTATGTCTTCATCATGGCGTTGCCGTTCGTTGCGCTCTGGTCGTTGGAGCTTCTCGACAGCACCGCAACCCACGCGCGCTACCGGGTTCCTGTCCTCGCGGTGCTGATCACAGCCATCGCAATGAGCTACGCGAGCAATGTCGTTTACCTACGCCTCAACAATCAGGCCCAGCTTGAACTGGTCTCGCGCGCGGAATCTTTGCTCGCACCGGATGAGAAGTATTTCGACGGCATCGCCATGCTGCCCAATCGACAGGAGCCCTCCACACTCTGGCTCGACCAGCATTATGTCTTGAAAACATTGCAGGAAGGCAGGCAATCGGAAGCCTACAAAGTTCTCTCGGATTCCCCGCCCAAGATGGTCCTCTGGTCATATCGCATGGATTTGATCGATACCGTGATCGCGCCTCTCATCCGCGACAGCTACGTCCAGATCGCTCCCAACATCAGAATGGCTGGTCGTCGCCTCTATTCCGGTCGTCCGGTCGTTTTCAAGGTGCCTGTCGCCGGACGATACAGCCTGTACACGACCAGCGGGGAGCTTGCAGACGGCGAGGTCGAGATAAACGGCACCTCGCATTCTTCGCCCCTATCCTTGGAGGCAGGTACCAGCGACGTTGTCCTGCGCAACGGTCCAGCCGAGGCACTGCTGCTGCCGGAAGGTCACTATGAAAACCGCATCGTGCCTGGCGGGGACAATACCGAGCTGTTCACGGGAGTTTACAATTAAATACCGGTTTCGGTCTTCAGCGGCCGGGTCATCAATGCCGTGACAGCCTGCCGAATGGTGATCGTGCCGTCCAGTATCGCCGACACCGCAGCGATGATCGGCGCGTCGATGTGGCGCTCGGTGGCGATGCGGGCGGCGATCGCCGCCGTCGGCACGCCTTCGGCGAGCGGCAGTCCGGACAAGGGCTTACCTTGCCCCAGCGCCAGCCCATAGGCGAAATTGCGCGACTGGGCCGAAGAGCAGGTGAGCAAAAGGTCGCCGAGGCCGGAAAGCCCCATCAGCGTCTCCGGCTTGGCGCCGAAGGACGCGCCGATGCGGCGCAGTTCGACGAAGCCGCGTGTCACCATGGCGGCCTGCGCGCTGGCGCCGAGCCCAGCGCCGGTGACGGCGCCAGCGGCAATGGCGAACACATTCTTCAAAGCACCGCCGATCTCGACGCCGATCAAATCGTCGCTGGAATAGCAGCGCAGATTCTGCGCCGAAAAGCGCGCGGCAAGCTCGGCCGCCAAGGCGTCGTCGCGTGCAGCAACCACGACAGCGGTCGGCAGACCCCTGGCGACGTCGGCGGCAAAGCTGGGACCGGACAGGGCCGAAACCGGAGTTTCGGGCAGAATCTCATCAACGATCGCCGACAGCAGCGCGCCGGTGTCGCGCTCAATGCCTTTGGCGCAGAGAACCAGCGGGATGCCTTTCGGCATATGGGGCTTTGCCGTCGTCAGCATGGCGCGCAGCGCCTGTGCCGGTGCCACGGCCAGCGCGCAATCGGCATCGGTCAGGGCAGTGCCGATATCGCTGGTCGCCGCAATGCCTGTTTCAATGGCGATGCCGGGGAGATAACGCGGGTTCTCGCCGCGGCGGATCGCGGAAACCGTCTCTTCGTCGCGGGCGTAGAGCCGCACATCGTGACCGGAGCGCAGCATCGCCAGCGCCAGCGCCGTGCCCCAGGCGCCGCCGCCAAGCACGGCGACGCGCCAGCCGGTTCTGTCCCTGCCGCTTGTCTTGCTGGCGCTCATGCTTTCGCTCCGCGCCGGCCGGAGCCGACCATCGGCGCCGAAATGCTGTCCAGCGGCCAGCGCGAACGCGGCACGAAATCGAAGCCGTTCTCTTGCGACAGGCCTGCCCGCAACCGCTCGATCCCGGCCCAGGCGATCATCGCCGCATTGTCGGTGCACAGTTTGAGCGGCGGCGCGACAAAGGCGAAGCCGGCCTCGGCGCACTGCTTCTGCAGCGTCGCCTTGATCGCTCTGTTGGCGGCGACGCCACCGGCAACGACCAGCGCCGGCTTGGCCTTGTCCGGAAATTCGTCGCGGAAGCGGGCAAGCGCGCGGGCCACGCGGTCGCCCAGCGCATCGGCTACTGCCGCCTGGAACGAGGCGCAGATGTCGGCGACATCCTGCTCAGTCAGCGGCTGGATGGCGGTCGCCGCCTGGCGCACCGCAGTCTTGAGGCCGGAGAAGGAGAAATCGGGCTGCGCCGAGCCCTTCATCGGCCGCGGAAGGGCAAAGCGCGCCGCATCGCCCGACATTGCCGCCTTTTCGACGTTCGGGCCGCCGGGATAGAGCAGGCCGAGCATTTTGGCCGTCTTGTCGAAAGCTTCGCCGAGCGCGTCGTCGATGGTCGTCGCCCAGCGCTGGTAGTCGCCGACGCCGCGCACGGCGACGATCTGGGTGTGGCCGCCGGAAACCAGCAGCAGCAAATAGGGAAAGTCGAGCCCGTCGGTCAGCCTTGCGGTCAGTGCGTGGCCTTCGAGATGGTTGATGGCGATCAGCGGCTTGCCGGCGGCCGCTGCAATCGCCTTGGCCGTCATCAGGCCGACGATCAGCCCGCCGACCAGGCCGGGGCCCGCAGTGGCGGCAATGGCGTCGATGTCGGCCAGGGCTACGCCCGAATCCGCAAGAGCGGCCTCGACAATGCCGTCCAGCGCCTCGACATGGGCACGCGCGGCGATCTCCGGCACGACGCCGCCGAAGGCGGCGTGCTCCTCGATCTGGCTGAGCACGATGTTGGACGCAATCACCGGCACGGAATCGCCGTCCAGCGTCACCACGCTGGCGGCGGTCTCGTCGCAACTCGTCTCAATGCCCAGAACGCGGATCAATTCGTCGCTGTCTCCAGAGATTGTGTCGCCGGACTTTCCTAGTTAGTAGAGGCGGGCCTCGTTAGGGAGAGCGCCGGAAACGCAAAGCCAGCCGGGGGTTATCACGGACCGCGCGCCATGCAAACTTTGAAAATCGGAACACGCGGCAGCCCGCTGGCGCTCGCCCAGGCGCATGAGACGCAGGCGCGGCTGATGGAAGCGCATGGCATGCCGGCGGAAGCCTTCGAGGTCGTCGTCATTTCGACCAGCGGCGACCGCATCCAGGACCGGCCGCTGTCGGAAGCCGGCGGCAAGGGGCTGTTCACCAAGGAAATCGAAGAGGCGCTGCTGGCCGGCACGATCGATATCGCCGTGCATTCCTCCAAGGACATGCCGACAGTGCTGCCGGTCGGGCTGGAGCTGTCCGCCTTCCTGCCGCGCGAGGATGCGCGGGACGCCTTCATCGGCAAGGCGGTGGAGCGCATTGTTGATTTGCCGCAAGGCGCCAAGGTCGGGTCGTCTTCGCTCAGGCGTCAGGCGCTGATCCGGCGCATGCGGCCGGACCTAGACGTGGTCATGTTCCGCGGCAATGTGCAGACCAGGCTGCGCAAGCTGGAGGAAGGCGTCGCCGAAGGCACGATCCTCGCTTATGCCGGGCTGAAGCGGCTCGGGCTCGGCCATGTCGTCACCGATCTGATGCCGCTCGATGCTTTTCCGCCGGCGCCGGGACAAGGCGCAATCGGCATCGAAACCCGCATCGGCGACAGCGAGGTCGAAAAGATGCTGGTGGCCATCCATGATGTGTCGACAGGCCAGGCGCTGGCCTGTGAGCGCGCCTTCCTGGCGGCGCTCGATGGCTCCTGCCGCACGCCGATCGCCGGCTATGCGACGATATCGGGCGGCAGGCTGGTTTTCGCCGGGCTGATCATTTCGCCCGATGGCACGCAATCGCATGAGGTCAAGGCCGAAGGCTTGGCGCTGGATGCCGCTGACATCGGCACGGACGCGGCCAGGATGGTGCGGGTCAAAGCGGGCGAAACCTTCTTCGACGGCTGGGTCTGATATGCGTGTCCTGGTGACGCGGCCGCAACCTGGGGCGTCGCGAACCATGCGGCGGCTGCAGGAATTGGGATTTGAGCCGCTCCTTCTGCCGCTGACCGAAACGGTGACACTGCGGGTTGGCGCCGATGCTGCGAGCGACAATGCCGTGGCCGTCGCTGTGACCAGCGCAAATGCGGTGCGGCATGCGCCGAAAGAACTCATTCGTGCGCTCGCCGCCTTGCCTTGCCATGCCGTCGGACGCAGGACGGCTGAAGCGGCACGTTCGACAGGGTTCTTGTCGGTCAGCGAAGGGGCGGGCGACGCCGAGCGGCTGGCCGAGGCGATTGCTGCCGGCCTTTCCGGCAAGGCGGTCGTCTATCTCACAGGGCGCGTGCGGTTTCCGGCATTCGAGGCGCGGCTGCGAAAGGCCGGCGTCGAGGTCCGCACCGTCGAAACCTACGACACGATTTCGCTCGATTATTCCGATGCTGAAATCCGTACACGCCTGTCCGATCAGGCGGTCGACGCGGTGCTGCTCTATTCAGCCAAGGCGGCGGCAGCGTTGCAGGCCTTGGCCAGCCGGGCGGAACTGCGCGATCTCCTTGAAAACATGCAGGCTTTTGCGCTCTCCGAGCGCGTGGCAGCGGCGTTTGACAATGCCGCCGGCAAAAAATACGCATTGCGCGGGAAACGCAGGAGGAGGCGCTGCTTGAGCTGTTGCACCGCGGCGACTGAGCCCCGTGTCATCACGCCGCCCCTTTTCACCTGATGATGATGTGCTAGACCATTTTTCAAACCATCACGCGCCGTCGGGCGCCCAGACGAAGCAGGATTGCGGAGCCCAGGCATGGTCAAGACGCCGAAGATGCGACATTCGAAAAGCCGCCGCGAGCCGGTGACCATCGAACTCGAACCCGGCGCTGTCTCGCGCATTGCCGATGCGGATGCCGCCAAGACGGATGTCGCCAACTCGGACGACGTCGAGGCCCCGGCAGGGTCGGTTGCGGCTGAGGATGCGGCTGCCATGGCCAATGCGCAGCCGGAGACGCCTGACGAGCCCGTTCATGCCGATCAAGCCGATCTCGAGCCGTGGGAGCACTCCGACGCCGCGGCGCAGGCCGCTCCCGAAAGCGCCGATGCCAAGGCGTCCACCCAGGCGGAGCAGCCTTACCCCACCGCTTCGGATGCGCCACCGCGCGCCAGAACCTCCGACTTCAGTTTCGAGGATGCCTCGCCCAAGCCGGGTGCACCCAAGGAAACCCCAAGGACAGCCGGGAACCAGCCCATGGCCGCGCAACCGAAGCGCACGAACGGCATTGCCGCCGGCATCATCGGCGGTGTCATCGCGCTGGCAGCCGCCGGGGGCTGCAGTTTGCCGGCGTGCTTGGCGCTCCGGGCTCAGGGGCGGGCACGGTCTCGCTCGACGGCGTCAATGGCGAGATCGCTTCGCTGAAGCGCGAAATCGCCGACCTCAGGGAAGCCAGCGGCAATGGCGCCGCAACGGCCAAGGTCGACGGGCTGTCTTCGGCGCTGGATCAGGTCAAGGCCGATGTCGCATCGCTGAAATCGGCGGTCGAAAAGGACGGCGCCGGCGACAATGCCGGGCTTGCCGCGCTTGGCGACAAGGTCAAGCAGATCGAGACGGCGGTTGCCGCCCTTGGCCAGGCCGGTGGTGCAGCGCCCGTCGATCTCGCGCCGCTCAATGAAAGACTGGCGGGCCTCGACGCACTGGTGAAATCGGCCGGTGAGGCAGCCAAGACGCAGGAAGGCAAGATCGCCGCGCTGGAGCAGTCGGTGACGCAGCTCGCCGGCAAGGTCGATGCGCAGGCCTCGCAGCCAAAGATCGCGATGGCCATCGCCGCTTCGGCCTTGAAGGCGGCGCTTGACCGCGGCGCGCCGTTCGCCGCCGAGTTGGAGACCTTTGCGGCGATCTCGCCCGATGCACCGCAGATTGCAGCGCTGCGCCCCTACGCTGAAAAGGGCGTCCCGACCCGCACCGAGATCGCCGGCGAGGCCGACGCCGCGGCCAATGCGATGGTCGCGGCGGCGACGCCGGTCGATGAAAATGCCGGCTTCTTCCAGAACCTTTTGTCGAGCGCCGAATCGCTGGTCAAGGTCCGGCCGATCGGCGCCGTCGAAGGCGCCGGCGCGCCGGAAACCGTGGCGCGCATCGAAGTGGCGGTCAATCAGGGCGACTACGCCAAGGCGCTCAGCGAATACGCAACGCTGCCGGATGCGGTCAAGGCTGCTGGCGCCGACTTTGCCGGCAAACTGAAGGCGCGCATCGACGTCGAGACGCAGGTCGACGCGCTGATTGCAGGAGCGATGAAGGCATGAGGACGACACGATGATCCGCATTCTCATCTTTCTCGCCGCCGTCTTCGCCCTCGGTCTGGGCTTTGCCTGGCTGGCCGATCGTCCCGGCGAGATGGTCGTTACCTTCAACGGTTACCAATACCAGGTCAGCCTGATGGTGGCGGCGGTGGCGATCGTTGCCGTCGTCGCAGCGGTGATGATCGTCTGGTGGCTGATCAAGTCGCTGTGGAACAGCCCATACACGATCTCGCGCTATTTCCGCGTCCGCCGCCGCGACCGCGGCTACCAGGCGCTGTCGACCGGCATGATCGCAGCCGGCGCCGGCGACGGCGCGCTGGCCCGCAAGAAGTCCAAGGAAGCCGCCAAACTGATCCGCTCCGACCAGGAGCCGCTGATCCAGCTGCTCGAAGCGCAAGCCTCGCTGCTCGAAGGCGACCATGAGGGCGCGCGCGAAAAATTCGAGGCCATGCTCGACGACCCCGAAATGCGGCTGCTTGGCCTGCGCGGGCTCTATCTCGAAGCCGAACGGCTCGGCGACCGCAACGCGGCGCGTCACTATGCCGGCCGCGCCGCTTCCGTCGCGCCGCAACTGGCTTGGGCCGCCGAATCGACGCTGGAAGATCTGACCGGGCGCGGCGACTGGGACGGCGCGCTGAAGCTGGTGGAGGCGCAGAAGTCGACCAGGCAGATCGAACGCGACGCCGCCAATCGCCGCCGCGCCGTGCTGTTGACCGCCAAGGCGCAGGCGCTGACCGACAGCGACCCCAATGCAGCCAAGGCAGCGGCACTCGAGGCAAACAAGCTCGCGCCCGATTTCGCGCCGGCCGCGGTTGCAGCCGCCAATCTTCTGTTCAAACAGAACGATGTGCGCAAAGGCTCGAAGATCCTTGAGGCAGCCTGGAAGGCGGAGCCGCATCCCGAGATCGCCGAGCTCTACACCCACGCAAGGCCGGGAGATGCCGTGGTCGATCGTCTCAACCGGGCGAAGAAGCTGCAGGAGCTGAAGCGCAACAATGCCGAATCGTCGATGACGGTGGCGCGCGCCGCGCTCGATGCGCAGGATTTTTCCACCGCCCGCCGCGAGGCGGAAGCGGCGATCCGCATGGATCGCCGGGAAGGCGCTTACCTGCTGCTGGCCGATATCGAGGAGGCAGAGACCGGCGACCAGGGCAAGATCAGGCAATTGCTGTCCAAGGCGGTCCGCGCGCCGCGCGATCCGGCCTGGGTCGCCGACGGCGTCGTCTCCGAACGCTGGGCGCCGGTATCGCCGGTCAGCGGCAAGCTCGACGCTTTCGCCTGGCGCGCGCCGATGGAGCGGCTGGGCCAGCTCATCGACAGCCATGAAGACGAAGCCGATGTGCCGGTGCTTGCGGCACCCGCCAAGCCGGCAAAGGAAGCCGAAGTGATCGATCATCCGGCCATCGCCAGGACGAGCAGCGAGGCGCCGATCGAGCCGAAGCCTGCTGTGGGCGACGACCAGGTCACGCCGGTCACTTCCGCCGCTTTCGCCGCAATACCACCCGACGCCGAACCCGTCGAACCTGCCGAGGAACTGGCGCGGCTGCCCGACGACCCCGGCGTCGACCCCGATGACGAAGCGGAGAAGTCACCGCGCCGCTTCCGCCTGTTTTGATCCCTGAAGCATGATCCCAAAAAGTGGATACCGGTTTTTGGAAAAGATCATGCTCCAATAAAGTGAAGTGAGCACCATGTTCGAACGCGTCCTGGCCTTTCTGAAAGACCTGCCCTCCGGGGCTGGGGCTCGCGCGAATGCGGACGATCCGCGCGTTGCGGCGTCGGCTTTGCTCTATCATGTGATGAATGCCGACGGCGTACGCCAGGATGTCGAGTGGGAGCGGTTCAAGCAGGTGCTGGCGCAGAGCTATTCGATCAGCGGCGACGAGCTCGATGCACTGGCTGCCGCCGGCGAGCGCGCCGACAATGAGGCGATCGACCTCTATGCCTTCACCAGCGTCTTGAAGCGCCATCTCGACGCCGAGGCGCGCAAGGCTTTCATCGGCCTGATGTGGGAAATCGTCTATGCCGACGGCGAACTGCATGAACTGGAGGACAACACCGTCTGGCGCGTTGCCGAACTGATCGGCGTCGAGCGCCAGGATCGCGTCGAGGCGCGCCGCAAGGCGGCGGCCGCCGCGCCCGGCGCCAGCGGAACGTCGAGCGACGAATAGGATTCCGCCTTTCCATGCCGCCCAGACCGAGCTCGAAACCAAAAATCCTGATCGTGCTGCATCAGGAGACTTCGAGCCCCGGCCGGGTTGGCCACATGCTGCTCGAGGAAGGTTTCGACCTCGACATCCGCCGGCCGCCTCTTGGCGACAGCCTGCCGGAGACGCTGGAGGGACACGCCGGCGCCGTGGTGTTCGGCGGGCCGATGAGCGCCAATGACGAAGATGAGTTCGTCCGCCGCGAGACCAACTGGCTCAATGTTCCGCTAAAGGAGAACCGGCCCTTCCTCGGCATCTGCCTTGGCGCGCAGATGCTGGCCAATCATCTCGGCGGCAAGGTCGAGGGGCATGGCGAGGGGCTGGTCGAGATCGGCTGGTATCCGCTGAAGCCGACCGAAGCCGGCAAGAAGCTGCTGCCCTGGCCCGACATGGTCTACCAGTTTCACCGCGAAGGCTTTTCGCTGCCCAGGGATGCGACGCTGCTGGCGACGGCGGAAACCTACCCCAACCAGGCTTTTCGCTATGGCGACAATGCCTGGGGCATCCAGTTCCATGGCGAACTGACCCGGTTGATGATGCAGCGCTGGGTGGTGCGCGGCGCGCACCGTTTCGAATTGCCCGGCGCGCAGCCCGGCCGCGACCATCTCGGCGGCCGGCTGATCTGGGATATGCACCTCAAGCGCTGGCTGAGCGAATTTTTGAGCCTGATCTTCGGCAAGCCTACTGAGGGATAGAGCAAATCCAACTACTCTGAACGGCCGAGCTTGCCCAAAGACGACTTACCTATGGGAGGCGTGTACGATGGATCCGTGACCTTAGCCCGTTCCCGCAGATTTGGATTGCGCCCCAAACACTCCGATGGATCGAAAAACTCCGTGGCGCATTTGAGCTTCGGCTAATAACGGCCCCAGGAGAGAACCAATGAAGAAGACGCTGCTCATTTTAAGCCTACTCATTCCGCTCGCGGCATGCTCCCGCACCGAACAAGGCGCTGCCGTCGGTGGTTTGGGTGGCGCAGCTGTAGGCGCAGCAGTGGCCGGCGACCCGGTAAAAGGGGCGGTTGTTGGCGGTGCGGTCGGAGCGCTGGCCGGGGCGGTCATCGGGCACGCCAGCGAAGCCGGCCAGTGCAGATATCGCGGTCGGAACGGTCGAGTTTACGTTGCTCAGTGCCCGGACGGCTACTGATCTCAAAGGCGCGTGATCTCTTTCGATCACGCGCCTGCTCGGGGTAGGATAACTTGAATGGCATATGACAGCAAAAGACTGCTGGCTTTCTGGTTAGCCGTTGTCAGCGCTGTCGCGATAAACGCCGAACTTTCGACTGCGGCCTTGGCCGCACCTGTAGAAGCGAAGACGATTGCCGATCACTTCTCATCGGTAAAGTCCATGTCCGGGGACTTTGTCCAGTCGGGCCCAAGAGCGGAAAGGACCAAAGGGAAATTTTTCCTCCAGCGGCCGGGCAAGATCCGGTTCAACTATGCAGGCCAATCAGGGGTCAGCGTAATTGCAGATGGAAAATCCTTGGTGGTCTATAACAAGAAGCTCAAGACATCGCGGCTTTATGCTCTCTCGAAGACGCCGCTCAAGCTGCTCCTCGACAATCAGGTCAACTTTTCCGGCAATCGCCTCAAAAGTATCAGGGACGATGGCGCCCAGGTGATCATCAGGCTGGCCGACAAGTCGGCCTTCGGCAATTCGAATATCACTATGGTGTTTGACAGGGAATCGCTCGATCTACGCAGATGGACCCTGACTGACGAGAGGGGCCTTACCTCGACAGTCACCATATCCAACGTGAAGCAGGGCGTTCGCGCTCCTGCGGGCACCTTCACTATCGACTATGCTGCAAACCGTGAATTCAACACCAAAACGAAATAGTCGGCAGCGCCACGAACTGCCCGTGTAACACTACTCGGCGGCCGTCTCGGACGGCACCTCTGCCGGTGCCGAAGACTCGGCCTCGGCATGCGGCTTGCGCCGTGAGAACAGTGACCTGAGCGTGACGTAGAACACCGGCGTCAGGAACAGGCCGACGAAAGTGACGCCCAGCATGCCGGAGAACACCGCGGTGCCAAGCGACTGGCGCATTTCCGCGCCCGGGCCCGTCGCGATCATCAGCGGCACGACGCCGAGGATGAACGAGAAGGCGGTCATCAGGATCGGCCGCAGCCTGAGCCGGCAGGCTTCGACGGCAGCCTCGGCCGCCGACAGGCCGCGTTCCTGGGCCTGCCGCGCGAACTCGACGATGAGGATCGCGTTCTTGGCGGCAAGTCCGATCAGCACGATGAGGCCGATCTGCACGAGGATGTTGTTGTCCAGCCCTCGGAACGACACGCCGAGCAACGCCGCGAGCACGCCGAGCGGCACCACCAGCACGATGGCGAACGGCAGCACCCAGCTTTCATATTGCGCCGCCAGCGCCAGGAACACGAACAGCACCGAAAGTCCGAAGATATAGACAGCGGCATTGCCGGTGTTACGCTCCTGATAGGCGAGCTCGGTCCATTCGTAGGAGGTACCGGCCGGCAACGTCTGTGCCGTGATCGCTTCCATCTCGGCAAGCGCATCGCCGGTGGAAACGCCGGGCGCGGCGTTGCCCTGCAGCGGCACCGAGACGTACATGTTGTATCGCTGGACCAGCGCCGGGCCGGTGACGTCGCGGATCTCGATCAACGTGCCCAGCGGAACCAGCGCGCCGGTCGCCGAGCGCACCTTCAGCTTCAAGATGTCGGCGCGATCGAGGCGGAACGCCTGGTCGGCCTGCGCGCGCACCTGGTAGACGCGCCCGAAAGCGTTGAAGTCGTTGACGTAGGCGGTACCCAGATTGATAGACAGCGTCTCGAAGATGTTGGGGATCGGCACGTTCAGGATGCGCGCCTTGTCGCGATCGATCGCCAGGAAGAATTGCGGACTGGACGCGGAGAAGGTGGTGAACACGCCGGTCAGCCCCGCCGTCTTGTTGGCCTTGCCGGCAATTTCATAGGCAAGCGCCAGGATCTGCCGCATGTCGGCGCTGTTGCGCTCCTGGATCTGCAGCTTGAAGCCGCCGGCATTGCCGACGCCGCGGATCGGCGGCGGCGGCAGTGCGATAATGAAGGCTTCCTTGATGCTTTGCAGGCTGCCGAACAAATTGCCGATGACCTGGGTCGCGGACTGGCCGGCTTCCAGTCGCTCGTCAAACGGCTTGAACCTGGCGAAGATCACGCCCGCGTTGCTGGCATTGGTAAAGGTGGCACCGGAGAAGCCGGCGAAGGCGACCGCGTAGTCGACGCCCGGCGTTTTCTGGATGATCTGCGACGCCTGCTGGATGACGGCATCGGTCCGCGATAGCGAGGCGCCGTCCGGCAACTGGACGACGACGATCGCATAGCCCTGGTCGAGCGACGGAATGAAACCGCGCGGCACCGTCTGAACCATATAGACAGTGGCGTAGATGAGGGCCGCGAAAACGGCCAGCGTGGCGGCGATCGCTATTCGCGAGCCGACCAGCACGCGCACGATGCTCGAATACCAATGGGCGACCTTGTCGAAGCCGCGATTGAAGCCGTCGGCGAGCGCCCGTCCGAACCGCGCCAGGAAAAAGCGCGGCGGCGCCGCAGCAGTGTGGTGCGGCTTGAACAGCAGCGCGGCCAAGGCCGGCGAGAGCGTCAGCGAATTGAATGCCGAGATCGCCGTCGACACCGCGATGGTGATCGCAAACTGCAGGTAGAACTGCCCGGAAATGCCGGGAATGAAGGCTGTCGGCACGAACACCGCTATCAGCACCAGCGAGATCGCGATGACCGCCGTTCCGACTTCGTCCATGGTCAGGTGCGACGCCGGATTGGGCGCCAGCCCGCTGGCGATATTGCGCTCGACGTTCTCGACCACGACGATCGCATCGTCGACGACGATGCCGATGGCCAGCACGAGGCCGAACAGCGTCAGCATGTTGAGGGAGAAGCCGGCGGCGTAAAGCACCGCCAGCGTGCCGATCAGCGACACCGGGATCGCCACGATCGGCACGATCGCCATGCGCCACGATTGCAGGAAGACGATGATGACGATGATGACCAGCACCATCGCCTCGAGGATCGTCTTGTAGACCTCCTGGATCGACTCGGCGACGAACTCGGTCGGATTGTAGACGATGTCGTAGCTCAACCCCTTCGGGAAGTCCTGGGAAAGCTCCTTCATCTTGTCCTGGATCTCCGCGGCTGCGGCGAGCGCATTGGTGCCTGGCCGCTGGAAGATGGCGAGCGCCACCGCCGGTTTGCCGTTGAGATAAGAGTTGGTGACGTAATCCTTGGCGCCGAGCTCGATGCGCGCCACGTCCTGCAGCTGGATCAGGCGGCCGTCTTCGGCCGATTTGACGATCACGTATCGGAAGTCGCGTGCGTCGTTGAAGCGGCCTTGCGTGGTGACCGTGTACTGGAACGCCGTGCCGGTATTGGTCGGCGGCGCGCCGATGGAGCCGCCCGACACCTGGACGTTCTGGTCGCGCAGCGCCTGCACCACATCGCCCGAGGTCATCCCCAGGGCGGACAGTTTTTCCGGATCGAGCCAGATGCGCAGCGAATATTCGCGTTCGCCAAAGATGATGAGGTCGCCAACGCCGTCCAACCTGAGCAATATGTCGCGCACCCGCGAGCGGGCGTAGTTCGAGACGTAGAGCTGGTCGTAGGTATTGTCGGGCGACAGCATGTGCACGACCATCATCAGGTCGGGCGAGCTCTTGATGGTGGTGATGCCGAGGCGGCGGACTTCTTCGGGCAGGCGCGGCTCGGCGACCGAGACGCGGTTCTGTACCAGCACCTGCGCCTGGTCGAGATCGGTGCCCAGCTTGAAGGTGATGGTCAGCGCCATCGCTCCGTCGCCGGACGAATAGGACGACATGTAAAGCATGCCCTCGACGCCGTTGATCTCCTGCTCGATCGGCGTTGCCACCGTCGCTGCGACCGTCTCGGCGTCGGCGCCCGGGTACTGGGCGCGAACGACGATGGTCGGCGGCGCGATCTCGGGATATTGCGCGATCGGCAGCTGGGTATAAGCAATCCCGCCGAGGATCAGGAGGACGATCGAAACCACCGATGCGAAGATCGGACGGTCGACGAAGAAATGGGCGAACCTCATTGCTGCAACCCGGCGGTCTCGACCTTGGGCGGCAACGTCACCATCTCGACTTTCACCTTGGTGCCGGGCCTGGCGTGCATCAGCCCGTTGACGATGATCGTCTCGTCGCCGGTCAGGCCCGCGCGGATCACCCGGTAGCCGTCGAGAAGCGGGCCGGTGCGCACGGGCTTCGCCGACACCATCCCGGCCTCATCCACCAGGTACACGATGCGGCGATCCTGATCGGCGCCGACCGCCTCGTCGGGCACCAGGACGCCGCTATGCGGCAGCGACCCCGGCACGTTGATGCGCCCGAACATGCCTGGCTGGAGAACGCCGTCGGCGTTGGCAAACCTTGCACGCACCCGCATGGTGCCGGTCGCGTTGTCGATCCGGTTCTCGGCAAAATCGAGCTTGCCCTTGAATACCGCCTCCGCGCGGTCGGCGACGCGAACCACCACCTCGAGCCCGCCGGCGCCTTCCTGCATGCTGCCGCCGCGCTCCTTCGCGTCGCGTGCGTAGCTGAAATACAGGCGCTCATCGACGTCGAAATAGAAGTCGATCGGATCGCGCGTGACGATAGTCGTCAGCAAGGTGGAATCCGGCTGCACGAGGTTGCCGACCGACACCAGCCGGCGGTCGATGCGGCCGGACAAGGGCGCCTTGATCTCGGTGAACTCCAGGTTCAGGTTGGCCGTCGTCAGCGCAGCCGTCGCGCCTTGCATCTGCGCCTGCGCCGAAAGGTATTCCCGCCGACGGTCGTCGACCGTCGCGGCCGAGATATTGCCGGTCTTGGCGAGTTCATCGGCGCGATCCAGCTGCATCTTGGAGAATTCGAGCAGGGACTTGGCGACGTCTACTTGCGACTTGGCGGCATCGTAGGCCGCCTGGTACGGACGCTGGTCGATGGTGAAGAGCAGGTCGCCCTTGTTGACCAGTGCGCCGTCCTGGAAGCTGATCTTGTCCAGATAGCCGCTGACGCGCGAACGGATGGCGACCTCGTCGACGGCTTCGAAGCGCCCGACGAACTCGTCGTCTTCGACGATTTCACGCACCACCGGCTTGGCCGCCGTCACCACCGGCAGTTGCTGGTCCTGCGCAAACGCGTTGCTGCTGAAAGCCATGCCGAGCAGGAATGCCACTGGGACGGCGGAGCGGGCCAGCCAGCCGACCGATCGGCTGGGTCGCCCGCTTGCGTCGCGATGCGATTGCCGATTCCCTGAAGTGTCCATTTGCGTCCCCGCTAGCTGGACCCGGAGGTCGGGTGGTTCTCTTCTATATTTAAGGTTTCTCGTCGAGACCAGAGCACTGCAGTATTGTGCATGGCAACATAATCATTTTCCATATGGACTGAAATGTCCACCCTGTGGCTGCCCCGCCATCTGGCTAGTTCGCCCAGAACCGGCCCATCCGCTTCCGGCCCATCTCAGCCGTCATCGGCGCAAGCTGATTTGGACCGAGCGCCGGATCCTGCGGCTTACTCGATCAGTTGCGGCTGTTGAGATGCCGCACCCTTCGCAGTTGCGGAAACAGCACCGCCCACAGTCCGGCGACGGCAATCGCACCGACGCCGCCGATCACCACCGCCGGCACGGTGCCGATCAGCGCCGCCATGGTGCCGGCGCGGAACTCGCCGACTTCGTTGGAGGCGCCGACGAAGACCTGGTTGACGGCGTTGACGCGGCCGCGCACCTCGTCGGGTGTCCACAGCTGGATCAGCGTCTCCCTGATATAGACGCTGAACATGTCGGTGGCGCCGAGGCCGGCAAGGGCCAGGATCGACATCCAGGTGATGGTCGAGACGCCGAACAGCACGGTGAAGGCGCCGAACCCGGCGACGAAGCCGAGCATGATCTTGCCGGCACTGTCGCGCAGCGGATGCCCGGCAAGCCAGACCGCGACACAGATGGCGCCGATGCCGGGCGCCGAGCGCAGCAGGCCGAGGCCCCACGGGCCGAGTTCCAGAATATCGCGGGCATAGACCGGCAGCAGCGCCGAGGCACCGGACAGAAGCACGGCGAAGAGGTCGAGCGAGATGGCGCCCAGGACGATCTTCTCGCTCCAGATGTATCGGAAGCCGGCAAACAGCGTCTCCATCGTCGGCTTGTCGGTGGCGCTCTGCTGGGCCGGTTTCGGAATGGTGAAGATCAGCAGACCGGCCACCAGCATCAGCACGGAGGCAACGGCGTAAGCGGCTTCGGCCGAGACGCCATAGAGCAGGCCGCCGGCGACCGGGCCGACAATGGTCGCCGTTTGCCAGGCGGACGAGTTCCAGGCGATCGCATTGCCGAAATCTTCCGGCGGAACAAGGTTGGCGAACAGCGACGACGAGGCCGGCCCATAAAAAGCGCGCGCCAGGCCGAACATAGCCAGCACGATGAAGATCGGCAGCGGGCTGACGAGACCGCGCAGCGTGAAGTACAACAGGACAAGCGCACAACCTGCCTCGACTACCGTCGCCAGCGCCATGATCAGGCGGCGGCCGAAACGGTCGGCGACAACGCCGGTGACCAGCACCAGCAGCAGCGACGGCAGGAACTGGACGATGCCGACAATGCCGAGATCGAAGGGATCGCGCGTCAGATCATAGATCTGCCAGCCGACGGCGACGGACACGATCATGGTGGCGAAGGTGGTCAGGAAACGCGCCGCCCAATAGCTCAGGAAGGAGCGATGGCGGAAGGCGGCGTAACGCCGGTCAGGCGGTGTATGGGAATGGGATGTCATTGATACAGGCCCCGTTGCTTGCATTGGCCGGCGGGGCACTTCCCGGAAATGGGCGCTGTTCCGGCCAATGAAACTTATCAAAGTTCGGGGCGCGTATGCGTGAAAATCGGGCCTGGATCAAGTGGTTTTCCAGCCGCTCGCCCGATTGCACGCGGACGTTACTGCCTCAGCGCGGCGGTGATGGCGTCGAGGCCGCCCTGTAATTCCGCCTCTTTCGGCCAGCCGAAACCGACGCGGAAGAAGCGCTTGGGCATATCGAACCAGTGGCCGGGACCGACATAGGTGCCGTGGTTTTCCAAGAGATTGACGTAGAAACGGTCGAGGTCGAAGTCTGGACTGACATTGAGCCTTGGAAATCCGACGACGCCGCCTTGTGGCCGCACCCAGTCGACCAGCGGCTCGCGGTCGATCCAGTCTTGCACGATGTCGCGGCGTTTCGCCATCTCGGGCAGCAGCGCGCCCAAGAAAGCGTCGCGGCGCCCCAGCATGCCGCGCGCAATGCCTTCGTCGATGACGCTGCCGCAAATGCCGATCTGCTCCTTGGCGGCGAGGAAGCGCTCCTGCAGTTCGGCATCGCTGGTGATCAGCCAGCCAATGCGGATGCCGGGAATGCCGAAGGCTTTCGACAGCGACGAGACGCTGATCGCTTTGGGGCTGAGAGAAGCCGCCGCCGGCAGGCGCTGTCCATAGGAGAGGTCGCGATAGGTCTCGTCGACCAGCAGATGGCAGCCGCTCGCTTCGGCCAGCGCAATCAGCGCGTCGAGATCGGCCCGGCCCATCATCGTGCCGGTCGGGTTGTGCGGGCAGGTGACGCTGATCAGCTTGGTGTTCGGTTGCATGCTGGCGGCGACGCGGCCGAAATCGATGGCAAAGCCTGCGTCGAAATCGAGATCGACATAGGAGATGGCGCAGCCGATCGCCTTGGGGGTCTCGATGTTGGTGGCGTAGTTCGGCCGGACGACGACAAGGTGGTCGCGCTCCGACAGAAGCGAGGTCGAAATGATGAAGAGCGCGCCCGCCGCACCGGCGGTCACAAGAACATCGTCAGGCGAAATGCCGGAATCCTGCGCCGCGATCAGCGCCCGCAACTCCTTGTCGCCGCGATGCTCGCCGTAGAACAGCGTGAGATCCGGCAGCGACAGGCCGACGTCGGAGAGTTTCTGATCGGCGATCGAGCTTTCGGAGAGATTGAACCGAATGCGATCGTAGCCGTATTCCTCCGGCGCCTCTTTCTCGATCACCATTCTGGCGTAGTTCATGGCTGCTCCCCCGAAGTCCTGACACTCAGAGGTACAAGCCATAAAAGCACGAAGCCTGCCAAGGCTCATTCGCCGGCAGGCTTCTGTTCCAGTCGTCCAAACGATTGGCTCAGGGCCGAGGCGCTGATCCCACTCAGGCCGGAACTTTGGCCTTCCGACCCTTGGCTTTCGCCGGCGCGGCCACTGCAGCCTTGCGGCCGAGGCCGATCGACTTGGCCAGCTCGGAGCGCGACGCCGCGTAGTTGGGGGCAACCATCGGATAGTCGGCCGGCAGGCCCCATTTGGTACGATAGGCTTCCGGCGTCAGGTTGAAATGGACGCCGAGATGGCGCTTCAGCGATTTGAATTTTTTGCCGTCCTCGAGGCAGATGATGTAATCCGGCGTCACCGACCGCTTGGGATTGACGGCCGGGATCTGCGGCGCCGCCACTGGGGCCGGCGGCTGGCTGAGCCCTCCGATCGACGCCGCAACGCTGGCGATGAGATCGCTCAGGCCGGCAACGGGCAAGCGGTTCTTCTCGACGTAAGCGGACACGATATGGGCGGTAAGCTCGAGCAGGTCGATGTCCTTGTCAGAGTCGTTGCTGTCGTCGGCCAATTTATCTCTCCGTCGCTAGGGGGGTGGCGGAAACTCCCAGAGTGGTCCCAGCGGAGCCGGAAATCCGCTCTAGTCATTTGTCTTGCCGCATATGTGCGGTTGCGCCAGATGATTCCATCCGGTGCCACCGATCTAATCGCCAAATCTGCGTAACGCAATGACTTCGTATCGCGCCACACGTCATTTTGAACAACTATACTGAATTTTAATACTATCAGACGATCAGCGCCTTGTCGCGCCATAGTCGAAAACCGCCCTCGAAAGCGCGCGTATTGTCGCCGCGCCTGGATGTGGCGGGCAATTCATCCAGTCTGTCGACATTGCCGCCGCCGATGACGACATAATCCGGCTGCAGCGCCGCACGCAGCCGCTCGACGACGTCGAAAACGTATTTGCGCCATTTTTTCTTGCCGTATTTCTCCAGGCCGCGCTCGCCGACATAATCTTCGAAACTGCCGCCCTTGCGGTACGGCAGATGCGCCAGTTCCATTGGCTGGCCGACATTGTTGAGGATCATCGCCGCGCCCAGGCCGGTGCCGAGGCCGAGGAACAGCATGCGCCCGCCATCGTAGCTGCCGATCGCCTGCAGCAGCGCGTCGTTGACGACCTTGACCGGCTTGCCGAAGGCGGCAGCAAAATCGTAGCCGTCCCAGCCCTTGCCGAGATTGGCGGGATCGAGCGAAGGCCTGTTGTGCCTGACCGGGCCGGGATAGCCCATCGAGATCAGGTCATAGGCCAGCCCTTCGGCCAGCGTCTTCACCGTGGCGACCATCTGCTGCGGCGTCAGGTCCGGTCCGGAATCGGCGCGGCGCATCTCGCCGCCTGCGCTGGTGAGGATTTTCACATGCGAGCCGCCGACATCGATCGTCAGCACGATCGGTTCGGCCTTGGCCTTCGCGGGCCTGGCTGCCTTGGCCATGTCGTTTCCTCCGCTCACTTGGCGCATTCCCGCGTTTCAGGGAAACGGGGGAATGCTCCAACTCTTTGTTTTTACCCAATTTCGGACGGAAAGACCGCTCGCACTTTTCCTGGAATTGCTCAACTCGGATTGATCCAGCCGTTGGGCGGCCCGAAGCTGGCCATGGCGTCGGCAGGCCCCCAGGTCTTCGGCTCATACATATGCGGCGGCGTGGTGTCGCCCAGCACCGGGCCGACGATGCGCCAGGCAAGCTCGCTGGCATCCTGGCGGGTGAACAATTGGCCATTGCCGTTCATGGCATCGCCGATCAGCCGCTCATAGGGCGGCATGTCGCCCTTCGAATCGTCCAGCGCGGTGAGCTCGACCTGCTCGCCGACCATGTCGTCGCCGGGCGCCTTGCGCTGCGCGCCGATCGAGATCGCCACCTGCGGGTCGATGCGGAAGCGCACGTAATTGGCGTCGCTGGGCTTGATCGGATCGAAGACGTCCAGCGGCGGCCGCTTCAGCCGCACGATCACTTCGGTCACATGCACCGGCATGTTCTTGCCGGTGCGGATGAAGAAGGGCACGTCCTGCCAGCGCCAGGTGTCGACCATGAAGCGCACCGCGGCAAAGGTTTCGACCGGCGAGTTCGGCTTCACGCCGGGTTCAGCGAGATAGCCTGTGAACTGGCCGCGCACGACGTCGTCCTTGGTCAGCGTGCGGATGGCGCGCAGCACCTGCACCTTCTCGTCGATCAGATCGTCGGCCGAGCGGCCGACCGGCGGTTCCATGGCGAGCAGCAAAAGGATGTTGAGCAGATGGTTCTCGATCACATCGCGGATAGCGCCGACATCGTCATAGAATTTGCCACGGCCTTCGACGCCGAAGTCCTCGGCCATGGTGATCTGTACGCTTTCGACGAAGTTGCGGTTCCAGATCGGCTCGAGAAAGGAATTGGCAAAGCGGAAATAGAGCAGGTTCTGGATCGCCTCCTTGCCGAGATAGTGGTCGATGCGGAAGATCGACTGCTCTTCGAACACCAGATGCAGCACGCGGTTCAGCCAGCGCGCCGATTGGAGATCGTGGCCGAACGGCTTTTCCACCATCAGCCGCGCGCCATGCGCGGTACCGGATTGCTCCAGCCCCTGGACGACGGTCTCGAACATGGTCGGCGGCACCGCCATATAGTGCAGAGGCCGCTGCGCCGAGCCGAGCGCCGTCTTCAGCTTCTCGAAGGTCGCGCCGTCGCGGTAGTCGCCGCTGACATAGCGCAGCAGACTGGCGAATTTGGCGAAGATCTTTTCGTCGATCTTGCCGAGAGCGTTGACGATGCCGTCGCGTGCCCTCGCCTGCAATTGGTTGATGTCCCAGGCATCGAAGGCGACGCCGATCACCGGCTCGGTCAGCGTCCCCTTGGCTACCATCTGGTAGAGGGCCGGAAATATCTTCTTGTGGGCAAGGTCGCCGGTTGCTCCGAAGAGCACCAGCGTGTCGGACCGTTCCGGGCTCATCTTGCGCGTCTCCCCTGCGGCCTTCACTTGCCGGCCTTCGGCTTTTCGACATGGCCGCCAAAGGCATAGCGCATGGCCGACAGCAGCTTGTCGGCGAATTCGGATTCGCCCTGCGAGGAGAAGCGGTCGAACAAAGCCGAGGACAGAACCGGCGCCGGCACGCCGGTGTCGATCGCCGCCTTCAGCGTCCAGCGGCCTTCACCGGAATCGGAGACGCGGCCGCCGAACTGGGCCAATGCCGGGTCGCTCTTCAGAGCGCCGGCGGTGAGGTCGAGCAGCCAGGAGCCGATCACACTGCCATGGCGCCAGACCTCGGCCACTTGCGGCAGGTCGATGTCGAACTGATAGTATTGCGGGTTTTCCAAAGGGCTGGTCTCGGCGTCCGCCGTGCGCTGTCTTTTGCCGGCATTGGCCGATTTCAGGATGTTCATGCCTTCGGCGTAGGCGGCCATGACGCCATATTCGATGCCGTTGTGGATCATCTTGACGAAATGGCCGGCGCCGCTCGGTCCGCAATGCAGGTAGCCAAAGGGTGCGGTCCCGCCCGCCTTGTCGGGCGTGGCGCCGGCATCGGCGCCGGGCGCCAGCGTGGCGAAGATCGGATCGAGGTGTTTGACCGCCGTATCGGGGCCGCCGATCATCAGGCAATAGCCGCGCTCCAAGCCCCAGACGCCCCCGCTGGTGCCGACATCGACATAGTGCAGGCCCTTGGCCGCAAGCTCGGCCGCCTGGTCGACAGCGTCGTGATAATAGGAATTGCCGCCGTCGATAATGATGTCGCCGGGCTCCATCAATGCTGCCACCTGGTCGGCGATCTTGCCGGTGATCGCCGCCGGCAGCATCAGCCAGGCGCTGCGCGGCTTGGAAAGCTTGCCGACGAACGCCTCCATGGAGGCGGCGCCGATGGCGCCATCGGCAACCAGGGCGGCAACGCTTGCCGGGTTGATGTCGTAGACGACGCATTCATGGCCGTCGCGCATCAGGCGGCGCACCATGTTGGCGCCCATCCTGCCCAGTCCCATCATTCCGATCTGCATGGTCTTGTCCTAGTCGCTTGAGGAAAGAAATTGCTGGCGAGTTAGTTCTCAATGCCGACGGTGAAGTCGACATTCTCCCAACGGTCGCCGTCGGGCCAGAAAAAAGTGAAGACGATCGTATTACCTCGCGGAATATCGGTCACCGGCAGATCCGCCATATGGACGCCAAAGACATTCACGGACGTGTTGATTTCATGGCTGGTCTGCCACTGGTCGCCGCTCCAGTGGATCAGCGCCGGCTGCAGCAGTTCAACCCGCAGCGTCTTGCCGGCTTCCAGGGTGCGCAGCCTGTTGTTGAAGCGCCATATCCTCAGCGGCGAGCCGGTCTTGTCCCTGACATAGCGCTTGACGCCTTGCGGCGGCATGTCGAAGACGGCGCCGTCGCGGAGCGAGCGCAACAGCTTGATGTGTTCCGAATGCGCCCAGACCAGCGGCATGGCGCTGCCCGACGGCCTGCCCAGCCACAATTCGCGCTCCGGTATGTCGGCGCCGTCCCAGACCTGTTCCGGCAGCAGACCGCCCACACCAGCCGAAGCCTCGAATGTCCTGAGCAGGCTTGCCGCCTTGTCCTTGTTACCGGCGGCCAGCTCGTAGTGGGCGCGTTCGCCGGCCAGCAACGGCCAGGGCCGGCCCTGGCCGTTGCCGTCGAAGGGGGCGCCGTCGGCGTGTTCGCCATAACCGTCGCTGGTGTAGCGGTACCATAGAGGCCCTTGCGGCAGGTCGCAGCGCAGTTGCGCGTCGATGATCTTGACCGTGCCGACGATGCGCGGATCGTCCGCGGCCCTGAGGCCGAAGCGGACCAGCGCCAGCGCGTCCGGGCTGACAATCGCTTCGGCCGGCTTGTCGGTATCGCCCGGCGGACGGTTCTTGATCGGTACGAAGCCGTCCTTCGGCGATGCGGCGCCTGAACCGTCGGCCGGCGCGATGCGGATGTAGTAGCCGTCGACGCCAGCCTCGTGGCACTCCGGTGTGCCGCTGACATAGGTCCAGCGCTCGATCTGGTCGTTCCAGCAATCCGCGACCTCGCGCAAATAGTTAGCCGGCTCCGGTTTGCCGTCAACGTCGAACAGATCGGCGGCGCCAAGCAGTGCCGATATTTCGACGGCGAGCGTGAATGGGCTGTAGCCGGCATCCTCTTCCCAGCGGTCCTGCCCGGTGACGGGACCATTGCGCACGACATAGGACACGGCCTTCTCGATCATCGGCATGAAGGCGGCGAGCTTGGCGCGCGGCAGGTGGCCGGCGCGGCGCAGCCCATCGGCAAGCAGCAGCGGGAAGGCGCATTCGTCCATCTGGATGCCCGGCCAATAGAGCGAGCCGTCGAGCCACACATTTTGTGGCCAGTGGCCGTCCGACTGCTGGATGGAACGGAGATAGGCGAGGATCTCAAGCGCCTGCGCCGGATCGCCGGCGGCGAGGAAGCCGCCCGCGGTTTCGACGAGGTCGCGCGGCCAGACCAGATGATAGCCGCCGAGGTCGTCGTCGCCCTTGCTCGCTCCCCAGGGGATCGACAGGCTGGCAACGGCCGCACCGGGCCTCGCCAGCGACAGGTGCGTCGCCAGCACCGCTGTGCTGACGCGGTAGGTGTTGAGCCCGGATGCATCATGGTGGTCGAGCTGCGTCAGGCCTGCCTGCCATTTCCGCCATTTCGCGACATAGGCCTTTGCCGCCGGCTCAAAACCGCGTTTCAGGCTGGCGGCGGCGTTTTCGGCCGCTTCATCCGGCGTTGCCCCAAACCCAAGCGCAAGCAAGGCTTTGCTGTTGCGTAAGGAAAAGCCGATCTCGCCGGTGAGCGCGACATTGCCGTCCTCCGCCCTTTGGCAGGTCGGATCGAGCCGGCCGGCGCGGCTGAGTTGCTGCCAGCCGTCGGAAAAGCCTGCATAGCCGGCCGAGCAGTCGCCCCAGGGCAGCGAGGAGGCAAGCGCCAAGCAGGCGCCGTGCCCGGACGCAAACAGCATCGGCTTGCCCTTGTGCACGCCGATCCAGGCGGTGTTGCCCATGCCGGCATTGACCAGATGCGGCGCCAGCAGGGCGTAGACGCGGTAGTCCGTGGCCACGCCCTCGAGTGCCGTGAAGCTGATTTCCTGCAGCAGGGCCGGGCGCGCCGGATCCGCCAGGATGCGCTTTTCGATCCGGTAACGCGCCGTCGCGTTGACCAGCCGGTAGGCGGGCACGCCGTCCTCGAACGGCTCGATGGCATGCGTGGCGTCACGCTTCTCCTCGGAGAACCAGCCGCCGGGACCGGTGACCAGCAGTCCCATGTCGCGCGTGCAGGCGCTGTCGAGGCCGGGATAATAGACCTCGTTGACGATGCCATGGCTGAGCGTGAACCAGACGCGGCTCGCCGGCGAAAGCGCGGCACCTACGCCGCTCTTGGCGCTTGACGTCCAGCGCGCCGGAATTCCGGGGGCGCCCATTCTTTTGGGTGCACTGGGGGGAAGGGTCGGCGGCATCGCTGCCATGCATGGTCTCCTGGACCCTTCCCTAGACCAGCACGCGAAGGCTTTTCAACCGCCGCACCTGAAGTTGATCGTCCAAGCGTGATCGATCGCAGTTGACAAGCGGGCGTATCTGAATTTGTCTGACAATAGATAAAAAACAGGCAGACAACGCCAAAACCATCTGCAACAGTCGGCGGGGCCGACAATCCATGGGAGGATTATGACATGAAGACACTGCTCGTCCTGAGCGCTCTGGCGGCGATGCTCGCCTCGGGCACGGCGCTTGCCGACACCAGCGGCAAGAAGATCGCCTTCTCCAACAATTACGCCGGCAATTCGTGGCGCCAGGCGATGCTCGACAGCTACGGCATCGTCACCAAGAAGGCGGTGGAGGATAAGATCGTCGGCGCCGCCGACATCTTCACCACCGCCGACAAGGAAGTGCCGACCCAGGCTGCCCAGGTGCAGAACCTGATCCTGCAGGGTTATGACGCCATCGTCATCAATGCCGCATCGCCGGATGCGCTGAACGGCGCCATCAAGCAGGCCTGCGATGCCGGCATCGTCGTCGTCTCCTTCGACGGGACGGTCACCGAACCTTGCGCCTACCGCGTCGTCGTCGACTTCAAGGACATGGGCAAGCAGGAAGTCGAGCAGATGGCCAAGTTCCAGCCCAAGGGCGGCAATTTGCTGGAAATCCGCGGCCTTGCCGGCACCTCGATCGACGATGCCATCCATGCCGGCATCCTCGAAGGCGTCGCCGCCCATCCCGAGTTCAAGATCGTCGGTTCGGTGACCGGCGACTGGGACCAGACGACGGCGCAGAAGGCGGTCGCGACGATCCTGCCGTCGTTGCCCGACATCGTCGGTATCGTCGACCAGGGCGGTGACGGTTATGGCGCGGCACAAGCCTTTGCCGCCGCAGGCAAGCCGCGTCCGACCATCATCATGGGCAACCGCCAGGACGAGCTGAAATGGTGGAAGGAGCAGAAGGACAAGGATGGCTACCAGACCTGGTCGGCCTCGATCGCGCCCGGCGTGTCGTCGCTGGCCTTCTGGGTGGCGCAGCAGGTGCTCGACGGCCGCACGGACATTCCGCATGACCTTTTGGTGCCGTATCTCGCCTTTACCCAAGACAATTTCGAGACCGAGCTGCCGAAAATCAAGGAGGGCGGCGTCGCCACCCACGAATACAGCCAGGAAGACGCAATCGCGGCGATCAAAGCCAATATCAAGTGATGCATTGCATTCATTGCCAGCGGCATGACCGACCGGATATCGTTGAGCATGCCTGAGGCCAATACGGACATCATCAGACTGGGCGGCGCCGAAAAACAAATCGGCGCCGCCCATTTGGACATCATCAGGCTGAACGGCGCCGAAAAACATTTCGGCGCCGTTCGGGCGCTTAACGGCGTCGACTTCCATGTTGTATCAGGCGAATGCGTCGGGCTGGTCGGCCACAACGGCGCCGGCAAGTCGACGCTGATGCATATGGTGGCCGGTACGCTGCAGCCCGATGGCGGTGAGATCGCGGTGCGTGGCAATGCCGAAACCGACTACTCGGTGGCGCGCGCGCTGAAACTCGGCATACGCTGCGTGTTCCAGGAACTGTCGCTCTGCCCTAACCTCAGTATCGCGGAGAATACGCGCATCAACCATCCGGCGCTCACCGGCTTCGGCTGGCGACGCAAGGCGGCTGCTCTCATTGCCGCCAAGCTGGACGAAATCTTTCCGGATCACGGCATCTCGGCGGACGACATTGCCGGCGATCTCTCCATCGGCCGGCGGCAGATGGTCGAGGTGGCGCGCGCCTTCACGGTGACGCGCGATCCGCTCGACCTGGTCATCCTCGACGAGCCGACCTCTTCGCTGGACGCGCATACTGCGGGCCAGCTGCTTGCCTTCGTGCGCCGTTTCGTCGCCACCGGGGGCAGCTGCATCCTGATCTCGCATGTGCTGGGCGAGGTGCTGCAGAATGCTGACCGCATCGTGGTGATGCGCGACGGCAAGGTGGTCGCCACGGACGTGGCAAAAGCGTTCGACCGCGACCGGCTGGTGACGACGATGGGCGGCGCGGAAGCGTGCGAGAAGATCGCGGCGGAGATCGCCGCCAGGCCGGCGGCGGGCCCGCTCAGGGTGCGGGCGCGGCCCGAGCGGCAGCAGGACGGCAAGGAGCTTGTCGCCCGCGCCGGCGAGATCATCGGGCTTGCCGGGCTTGCCGGCCATGGCCAGACCGACCTGTTGCTGGCGATCTTTGCCGCCGCGACGCGTAGAAGGCTTGATATCGAGGTGACCGCCCCGGTGGCGCTGGTGGCCGGAGACCGCCAATCGGACGGCATTTTCCCGCAATGGTCTATTGCCGAAAACATCGGCATCCGCTCGCTGGCGCAGCTGCGCAAAGGGCTGCTGATCTCGCCGCAGCGCGAGGCCGAGCTTGCCGAGTTCTGGAAGCAGAAGATTGGCATCCGCACGCCTGATATGACCAACAACATCTTCTCGCTGTCCGGCGGCAACCAGCAGAAGGCGCTGTTTGCCCGCGCACTGGGTTCCGATGCGCAGATCGTGCTGATGGACGATCCGATGCGCGGCGTGGACATCGGCACCAAGCTCGAGGTCTACGATCTCGTGCGCGAGGAGGCGGCCAAGGGCCGGACCTTCCTCTGGTACACCACCGAGACCGAAGAGCTCGACAATTGCGACCACATCCATGTCTTCAAGAACGGCCGCATCGTCGCCAATCTCACGCGCGACGAGCTGACCGAGGAAAAGATCATCCAGTCCTCATTCGGCGACGCGGCCTGAGATGACGGCAATCGCTCCCGGCCCGACGACCTCGCCGCGCAGCAATGCCGCCCGCGCGCGCCTGTTGCGCAGCCTGTTGCCGGCGCTGTCGCTGGCGCTGGTGGTTATCGCCATCGCCTGGCTCAACCCACGCGCCATCAGCTATTTCGGCTTCAGCCTGATGTTGAACCTGGCTATCCCGATCGCGCTGGCGACGATCGCCCAGATGTTCGTCATCGCCGGCAATGAGCTCGATCTGTCGATCGGCACTTTTGTCGGCTTTGTCGGCTGCGTCACCGCGACCTGGCTGAAGGACGCGCCGCTGCTCGGCGTGGTCATCCTGCTCGGCGCCATCGGGGTCTATGCACTGCTGGGCGCATTGATCCATCTGCGCAATCTGCCGTCGATCGTGGTAACGCTAGGCATGAGCTTCGTCTGGCAGGGGCTTGCCATTCTGGTGCTGCCCAAGCCCGGTGGCAAGGCGCCGGACTGGCTCTTGTCGCTGATGGCCTTCAAGCCGCCCTTCATTCCGTTCCCTATCATCGCCGCGCTGGCGATCGCAGCGGTGGTGCATTTTGGGCTGATGCGCACCTCTTATGGCGTCATCCTGCGGGGATCCGGCGGCAATCCGGCGGCGCTCAGGCGCGCTGGCTGGTCGCTGCTTCGAACCAAGATCGTGCTGTTTGCGCTGACCGGCCTATTCGGCGTTCTGTCCGGCATGGCGCTGATCGGTATCACCACCTCGGCCGACGCTAATATCGGCAATGGCTACACGCTGCTGGCGATCGCCGGCGTCATCCTCGGCGGTGGCGAGTTCGTCGGCGGCCGGGTATCGCCGATTGGCGCCGTGCTCGGCGCGCTGACACTGGCGCTGGCGGCATCGCCTCTGCTCACCTTCATGCACATTCCGCCGGACTGGCAGGTCGCGGCCAACGGCGCCATCCTGATCATCGTGCTGGCAGCCCGCGTCCTGATCAGCCGCAGGGAGAGGTAGCGATGACGCTGGTTAAATCGCTTGTCGCCAAACCCTGGATCTGGTCGTTCATCGGCGCGATGTTCGTCTGGCTGGCGACCATCGCTTTCACCGGCGGCTATGGCGGCGGCGGCATGATCACGGCGGCACTTTCGCTTGCCGTGTTCACCGTGATCGTCGGCGTCGGCCAAATGTTCGTCATCACGCTCGGGCCAGGCAATGTCGACCTGTCGCTGCCGGCCAATATCGGGCTCGCCAGTGCCGTCGCCATGAAGGTCATGGGCGGCAGCGATTCCATGATCGTGGTCGGGCTGCTCGCCGCGCTCGCCTGCGGCGCCGCCATCGGTGCCGTCAACTATCTCCTGATCTGGGCGCTGAGGATCCCGCCGATCATCGCCACTCTGTCGGCCAGCTTCATCATCCAGTCGATCGACATCAGCTATGGGCGTGGCCTGCAGATCAAGCCGCCGCCCGGCTTTGCCGATTTTGCGAACTGGCAAATCCTGGGCATTCCAGTGCTGGCGATCCTTACCGTGTTGTTCAGCATCGGTGCGGCCATCGCCTTGCAGCGCATGATCTATGGCCGCTCGGTGCTGGCGATCGGCCAGAACATCCGCGCCGCGTGGCTTGCCGGCGTCAATGTCGGCCGCACCCGCTTCCTGACTTACACGCTGTCGGGCGCGCTCGGCGGCATGGATGGGGCGCTGCTCGCCGGCTATTTCCGCGGCGCCAATGTCGATATCGGCAACGAGTACCTGCTGGCCTCGATCGCCGTCGTCGTCATCGGCGGCACCTCGGTCGCCGGTGGCAAGGCCAATGTTCCCGGTGTCTGGGGCGCGGCGCTGTTCCTGGTACTGCTTCTGACCATGCTCAACACGTTCGGCGTCAGCGCCGGCGTTCGGCTGTTGCTGACCGGGCTGATCATCGTCGGCGTCATCACCGTAGCCGGCGGCGAGAAGGCGCTGCGCTAAAAGGCGTGAGCCCGGCAGCAGTCCCGCTAAATTTGACCATGTGGACAAAAGTCCGCACCCGTTCCATAGTTCCGCGTCTGATTTCGGAACAGCCGGCTCGACACGGCTGTCAAACAGAGGGGCACTAGATGGAAAACCGGAAAAACAAATCGCAATCGACCGGCCTGTCGCGGCGCGACGTGCTGGAACTCGGCGCACTTGGCCTGGCCGCAGCCATGCTGCCGGGTGCAGCCTTCGCCAAGGACAAGAAGCTGAAGGTGGCGGCGATCTTCGCCACGCCGATCGAGGAGCCGTGGGACAACCAGATCCACGTCGCCCTGCAGAAGGCCGAGAAGGAACTCGGCATCGAATACAAATGGTCGGAAAAGGTGCAGACCGCCGATTTCAGCCGCGTCATGCGCGAATATGCGCAAGGCGGGTACCAGCTGGTGCTGGGCGACGCCTTCGCCGCCGAGCGTGAATCGCGCCGCACGGCAAAGCAGTTCCCGAAGACGGCATGGCTGTTCGGCTCGGGCGCCGGCCCGGCCGAGCCCAATTTCGGCGTCTTCGACAACTGGATCCACGAGCCGGCCTATCTGTCCGGCATGATCGCCGGCAAGATGTCGAAGTCGGGCACGATCGGCGCGGTGGCGGCCATGGGCATTCCGGAAGTGAACCGGCTGGTCAACGCCTTCTTTGCCGGCGCCAAGGAGGTCAATCCCAACATCAAGAAGAAGGTCGCCTTCATTGGCTCGTTCTTCGATCCGCCCAAGGCCAAGGAAGCGGCGGTCGCCCAGATCGATGCCGGCGTCGATGTCATCTATGCCGAGCGCTTCGGCGTCATCGAGGCGGCGGTGGACAAGAAGATCCTCGCCATCTCCAACATGTCCGACCAGTCGAGCCTCGGCCCCGACACGGTCATAACCGGGCCGGTCTGGGACATGTATCCGACGGTCGAGCAGGCGATCAAGCTGGTCAAGGCCGGTGTCTTCACCGCGCAGGATTATGGCGATTTCTCGCGCATGGCCAAGGGCGGGTCGTTCCTGGCGCCCTACCATAAATTCGACAAGACGCTGCCGGCGGATGTGAAGGATCTGGTCGAGAAGAAGAAGGTCGAGATCCTGGAAGGCAATTTCCGGGTGGATGTGGATGAGAACACGCCGGTTTCGGATTAGCTCGGCGCACCCCCTCCCCTTGAGGGGAGGGTGGCCCGCAGGGCCGGGTGGGGTCCTCCGCGAAGTGCTCCATCCTGCTAAGTCATGGGTTGAGGCAGTTGAGGTGACCCCACCCGCCTCGCTTCGCTCGGCACCCTCCCCTCGAGGGGGAGGGGTATCTCCGCAGGAGCATCCTTGTCCGCCCCTCTCATCGAAATGCGCGGCATCACCAAGAGCTTCGGCGCCGTCAAGGCGAATGAGGCTGTCGATCTAAGCGTCGCCCCAGGTGAGATCCTCGGCCTGCTGGGCGAAAACGGCGCCGGCAAGACGACGCTGATGAATGTGCTGTTCGGCGCCTATGCGCCGGATGCCGGCGAAATTCTTATCCAGGGCAAGACCGTGCGGATCACCAGTTCGGCCGATGCGCTGGCCGCCGGCATCGGCATGGTGCACCAGCATTTTCATTTGGCGCCAAGGCTGACGGTCCTGGAAAACCTTCTGATTGGCTTTCCCGCCAAATCCGGCCGCATCGACCGCGCCGGCGGACTTGCCCGGTTGTCCGACATCAGCCGTCGGCATGGGCTGACGCTGGACCCCAACCTGCCTGTCTCCGCGCTGTCGGTCGGCGAGCAGCAGCGGCTCGAAATCGTCAAGGCGCTGTTTCGCGGCGCCAGCCTGTTAATCCTCGACGAGCCGACGGCGGTGTTGGCGCCGGGCGAGGTCGACGGGCTGTTTTCGGCGCTGCGCTCGATGGCGGCGCAGGGGCTCGGAATCATCTTCATCTCGCATAAATTGAACGAGGTGCGGGCGCTCACCCATCGCTGCACCGTATTGCGGCACGGCCGCGTCGCCGGCCGTGTCGACGATCCGGCGAACACGACATCGGCAGAAATGGCGCAGCTGATGTGCGGCCATGAGATCGTGCCGCCGGCAAGAGGACCTTCGACCCCAGGCGCGGCGGTGCTGACGCTCGACGGTATTTCCACCTCACGGCATTCGGGGACGCCGCTGCGCGATGTATCGCTTGCCGTTCGCGCGGGCGAAATCCTCGGCATTGCCGGGGTCTCCGGCAATGGCCAGCGGGCGCTGGCCGAGGTGATTTCCGGCACGCGCGCGCCCGACGCCGGCGCGATGACGATAGCCGGCAAACCTGTTACGCGGTTCTCGCCGCGCGAGGTGCAGGCGCTCGGCCTTGGCCGCATCCCGGAAGACCGTATGACGACCGGGCTGGTCACCAATCTGCCGCTCGCCGATTCCATGGTGTTGCCGCGCATTGGTACTGCGGCTTTCAGCAGCCGGGGCCTGCTCAAGCCAGATGCGATCCGCGCCTTCGCCGAAGAACAGATCAAGGCCTATGACATCAGGTGCCCCGGGCCGATGACCCGCGCCGGCGCGCTGTCGGGCGGCAATCTGCAGAAGGCGCTGCTGGCGCGCGAACTGGCTTTCGACCCGAAGGTGCTGATCGTCTCGCAGCCGACGCGCGGCCTCGACATCGGTGCCGCCCGCTTCATCCACGAAAAATTCCTCGACATGCGTGCCAAGGGCTGCGGGATCATCGTCATCGGCGAGGATCTCGAAGAGCTGCTGGTGCTCTGCGACCGCATCGCGGTGATGTATGAGGGCCGCATCGCCGGCACGCTGGACAGCGCCGATGCGACCATCGCGCGGCTTGGGCTGCTGATGACCGGGGCGGAGGGCAGAGCCTAGATGGACTTTCTCACTCGGTTCCTCGCAGAAACCTCAAATAATACTGCCCGCTTTTGGCTGACTTTAAGCGTCAGCGCTGCCCCTCACCTGCCTGCCGGCATCCTCTCCCCGTATAGAGACGGGGAGAGGGGCTCTCACCCATGGTTTCGCCAATCACCACAGCTGCAAGAGGGGAGTTGCATAGGGCCCGGATCCCTTCTCCCCGTGTCTATACGGGGAGAAGGTGCCGGCAGGCGGATGAAGGGCGGCGCGACCGTCTGGGCGGCGGAGGGGCATAGCTGATGTTCCGCCTCGAAGCCCGCAGTTCCACCCCCGCCTGGTTCAATCTCGCTTTGCCGCTGCTGGCCATCGGCGCAGCGCTGGTCCTGTGCAGCGGCCTCATCGCGCTGGCCGGCGCCGGCGTGCTTGAGGCCTATGGCGTGATGCTGTCGGCCTCGTTCGGCGACAGCTATGCCATCACCGAAACGCTGGTGCGCGCCGCCCCGATGATCTTCACCGGGCTGGCTGTGGCCGTCGCCTTCCGGGCCAAATTCTGGAACATCGGCGCCGAGGGCCAATTGCTGGCCGGCGCCGTGGCCAGCTGCTTCGTCGGCGCCATCCCAATGCCGGGCGCGCTGGCGATCCTGTCGATGGCGCTGGCCGGCGCTGCTGCCGGTGCCGCTGTCGCGCTTGTGCCGGCGACCCTGCGAGTGAAATTCAAAGTCGATGACGTCGTCAGTTCGCTGCTGCTCAATTCGGTCATCTACTATGCGCTAATGGCGCTGATCGAGGGGCCGTGGAAGGACTCGTTCAGCGGCTATCCGATCTCGCCGCCGATCGAGGATTCGGCGAATTTCCCGGTGCTGCTCGAAGGCACAAGGCTGCATCTGGGTGTCATCGCCGCGTTGATCGCGGCACCGTTGATCTGGTTCCTGATCGTGCGCACCACGCTCGGCTTCCGGATCAGGGTCACCGGCGAAAGCCCGGAAGCCGCCCGCTATGGCGGCATCCACGTCGAGCGGGTGCTGATTTCGACGGCGCTGCTGTCGGGCGCGCTGGCCGGGCTTGCCGGCGTAGGCGAGGTCGGCGGCGTGCATTTCCAGGTGATGAGCGACATTTCGCCGGGCTATGGCTATTCCGGCATCGTCGTTGCCATGCTGGCCAGGCTCAATCCGCTCGGCGTCGTACCGGCGGCGATCTTCCTGGCCGCCGTGATGACCGGCGCCGAAGCGATGTCGCGCGCCACCGGCGTGCCGGCGTTCCTCAGCGATGTCATCCAGGGCACGGCGCTGCTCGCCATGCTGGTGGCGCTGCTGTTCACGGCCTATCGCATCCGCCGCGTCGGTGCCGCCTTATGAGCGCGGTGTTCGAACAGATCTTTCAGGTCGGCTTCCTCGCCGCCATTATCCGCATCGCCACGCCGCTGGCATTTGCCACGCTGGGCGAGATGTTCTCCGAGCGGGCCGGCGTGCTCAATCTCGGTATCGAAGGCATCATGCTGCTCTGCGCGATGACCGGCTTCACCGCCGCCAGCCTCAGCGGCAGCCTGTGGCTCGGCGTGCTGGCCGCGGTGTTGACCGGCATGGCGATGAGCGCGCTGCATGCGCTGTTCACCGTGGCGCTCGGCCTCAGCCAGCATGTCTGCGGCATCGGCGTTACTTTGTTCTCGTCCGGCCTTGCCTATTTCCTCTACCGTCTGACCTTCGGCCAGCAATCGGTGCCGCCCAGCATCAAGGGTTTTCAGACGGTGCCGATCCCGCTGCTGTCGGATATTCCGGTTCTGGGGTCAGCGGTTTTCAACCAGTTTGCGCTGGTCTACTTGGCAATCATTGCCATCCCGCTCGCTGCTTTCGTGCTCTACCGCACGCCTTGGGGGCTGTCGGTGCGGATGGTCGGCGAGAACCCGCGCGCCGCTGATTCCGCTGGGGTCAGCGTCATCGCCACGCGCTTCCAGGCGGTCATCCTCGGCGGTGCGCTGATGGGGCTTGCGGGCGCCTTCCTCACCATGGCACAGTTCAACGCCTTCACCTTTGGTGTCGTGTCGGGCCGTGGCTGGGTGGCGATCGCGCTGGTCGTGTTCGGCCGCTGGGACCCGTGGCGCTCTGCGGGCGCGGCGCTGCTGTTCGCCTTCGTCGATGCGCTACAATTGCGCATGCAGGCGAGCGGCCTCGGGCATATTCCCTATGAGACGTTCTTGATGCTGCCGTTCATTTTCACCATCGTCGCGATGGCCGTGATGTCACGCAACGCGGTTGCGCCGTCGGCGCTGCTGAAGCCGTTTCGACGAGAAGAGCGGTAAGCGAGTAGGACTTGGCGCCCTTCCTCTCCCCCGATCGACGGGGGAGAGGAAGGGCGCCAAGCCTGGGATACTCACATCGCCGTAAAACCATTATCGACAAACAGATGCGTGCCATTGACGAAGCTGGACTCATCGCTGGCGAGGTACAGCGCTGCCTTGGCCACTTCCTCCGGCTCACCGATGCGGCCCTGCTGTGCGGCCAATGCGGCGTCCGACACGTCGACGCCGAGCTTGCCGAGATCGGCGACCTCGCGCAGGCCGTGCGGCGTGCGGATGAAGCCGGGACAGACGGCGTTGCAGCGTATGTTGCGGTCGCGGAATTCGACTGCGATGGCGCGCGCGAACATGTGGCAGGCGCCCTTGGTGGTGTCGTAGAGCACCTCCATGGGTGTGGCCGCCACAGCCGAGATCGACGAGGTGCAGACGATCGAACCGCCACCGGCAGCGATCATGCCCGGCAACACGGCGCGCGTCATCAGGAACATCGAGCGGACATTGACCGCATGCAGCCAGTCCCATTCCTGCACTGTCGTCTCCAGGAACGGCTTTATCACGATGGTGCCGGCATGGTTGAACAACACCGTGGCCGGGCCGAGCCTGGCAGTCGCCGCCTTCACTGCGGCCTCGACCTGCGCCTCGTCCGAGACGTCGGCCACCCAGTGTTCGGCGATATGTCCCCGCGCGCGTATCGCCGCCGCAGTGGCTGCCGCCGCCTCGCCATTGCGGTCAATAATCGCCACCTTGGCGCCTTCGGCGGCGAACAATTCCGAGGCCGCTCCGCCCATTCCGGTCGCGCCGCCCGAGATGATTGCAATCTTGCCGGCTAGTCTTGTACCCATGTTCTGTTCCCCGTTCCCGATCGAAATGATCCGCATTTACGCCGGAATGGCGATGCTATCGCCTATGCAGACGTCGGCCAAGCTTGTCGCTCGCTTGTCTCCAACAGGGGTCTCCCAGCAATGCCAAACCAAATAACAAGGAATACTGAGAAAATCATTCTACATACCCTCAAAAAATAGCACTCGACAAAGTCTACTGATTTTATAGATTAATCCGCAAGACGGAGGTCGATATGTCCTATATCCAGAACGCCGAGACGGACCGCACCAGCCAGAGGCTGGCCAATAGCCAGGCTTTCCGCCCGGCCTATGCCGGCGCTTTCGCCTATCTCGTTTTTGCCCTTGCGTTCGTGTTCACCGGGGCAGTCGTGCTCGGCTTGATTCCCTGACCGATCAGGCCGAAAGGGTGGCGACCTAGCGCTTTCAGTGAGTGACCGGAGTTGATGACCCGAACGCGGACGCGCTTTGGCGCTGATGCTTGTTTTTACGCATGTCGTCGTCTCAAAAACCGGGGCCACTTTTGGGCGACATACATCCAACGTGATGGAGGAGATGGCAATGCCGATCGAGTTCACGCATGTTCCCGGTAAAACGCATGCCGCCGACGCCGGTTCGGCCGTTCCGTTCTTCTATGATTTCGTCGAGACGGCGACAAAGCTGTCGCTGATCGAGGATTCCGGCTTCCAGAACATCGTCGTCGACGACCCGGCCGGGCTGTTGACCAATATGGACATCGCCGCCCAGGCGCTGGACCGCACCTCGTCGCTGGAAGTGGTGCTGACGCACTGGGCCGGCGTGATCGCGCCTGCGGTTGCGGCGCGGCAACTGGCGGCGCTCGACGCCAGGAGCGGCGGCCGGCTGGCGCTGAGGATCCTGAGCGAGCCGCTGGATGACGACGATGCCGAGACGCGTCCGGTCGGCCACACCGTGGTCTGGCAGCGCATCGACGAATATCTGGTGCTGCTGAAGCGGCTGTGGTCGAACGACCGGCCGTTCGACCATGAAGGTGCGTTCTACAGCATCAAGGGCGGCTACGTACCGCGTAAAGGACCGCACGGTGCCGATATCACCATCCGCATGGGTGGCCAGTCCGGCACGGCGCTGAAGGTCGCCGGCCGCCATGCCGACGTCTTCGAGCTGGCGCCTGGTTCGCCCGACGAGATCCGCCAGCTGATGGAACGGGCGCGCAGCGCCGCCGCCGAGCATGGCCGCGCCGGCAAGCTGCGTTTTGCGCTTCCGGTCCGGGTCCGCTCGGAGGGTGGCGCCTCTACCGTCGGACACAAGGCGGTCGAACTTTCCGGACCACCGGCGCAGATCGCCCTGTCGCTGCTGTCCTATGCGGTGCTGGGCATCAGTGAGTTCATGATCGTTGGCGTCGACAGGCCGCGCGAGATCGCCGGCGTCGGCCGCGAGACGATCGCGCTCTTGCGTAATTCGCTGGCACGCCGTGAGGCGGAGGTGCCGCAGCCCGGCGCGTTTGCCTCGCGGGGCGGGTCGGATATTCACGCAGCTGGGTAGCGAGATCGCGATCGGGAACGCCGGCGGGACAGCACCCCCCTCTGTCCTGCCGGACATCTCCCCCTCAAAGGGGGAGATTGGCAGCTTGAGCGCCGGCTCTCAACGTTGGTAATTGGCGAAAGCCGACGTGATGTCTGATCGCCCTCCTTGCGGGGGATGCCCGGCAGGGCAGAGGGGTGCTGTCCCGCCAGCGTCTAATCACCACTCAGCACTGCCAGCGCCTCCAACACCGCGTCAGATTCCGTCAGCGTACCAAATACCCCGTCCTCCACCGTCACCATATGCAGCGCCGCGTCATGCGCGTATTGGTCGCCGCTGGCGCAGGCATCGGCGATGGTCAGGCACTGGAAATTGCGGTCGCAGGCCTCGCGCAGCGTCGTGTGCACGCAGACATCGGTCGTGCAGCCGGAAAAGATCAGATGGCTGATGCCGCGTGCGCGAAGCACAAGTTCCAGGTCGGTGTAGGTGAAGGCGCTGTTGCAGGTCTTGTTGACGATGATGTCGTGCGGCGCGACGTCGATGTCGGCGACGATCTGAAAGCCGGGGCCGGAGCGCAGCAGCACGTCGGTGCCTTCGAGACCCGCCCGCTTGCGGCGCCATCTCTCGTACGGCGTCATGTCGGCCATGTCGCCGCGATATCCCTGCCTGGTGTGAATGATGGTGAGGCCGGCCGCGCGTGCCGCTGATATCAGTCGGTTGACTGTCGGCAGGATGGCGCGCAGCGGCGCGGGGTCATAACCCTTCCTGGCGAAATAGCCGGTCGGCGAGAGGAAATCCTCCTGCAGGTCGATGACCAGCAGCGCGGTGTTTGCCGGCACCAGCCGGCCGTCATAGGGGAAATCGAACGGTATCGCCTTGATCATCGCAGCCTGCCTCAATTGCTGCCCGGTATCGTGGCCCAGCAACCCTGCGGCCGTCCATCCCTCAGTGCGACGACACCAGGTAGACCGACGCCAGGACGATGTGCCGCTGAGACATCGCGCCGATAATCGTTGGCCAAAAAAGCCATCTTGTTTGTTGACTAGTAAACTCATGTTTTATAGTCAAGCAGGGCACTCGGCCGCCTGAATTGTTTCCAGCGGCTGTGCCGCGTTTGAGAGAAGCCAGAACCAGTGGCTGGATTTTCGGGGTCGACATTCCGTCACCGACCAGCCGATCGGTACGTGCAATGACGAAGCGAGGAAGAAGCGTGTCCAGAAATGGTTTGTTGGCGGCGCTGGCCGCGGTCATGCTGTCGGCCGGCAGCGCTGCTGCGCAAGAGCAGCCAAACACGCAGCCCAGGGTGACGACGGAACCCGCTGCAGCTGCCCGGTCGGCGGCCCAGCCTTCCCCGGTCGCAGTCGAACGGCCCGCACCGGCTGCGCCTGTCGCGCCGGCTTCGCCAACTGCCGGGCAGGCGGCGCCGACCGCGCCACAGCCGGCAACCCAGCCCGGTGCATCCGCGCAGGCCGAGCCTTCGGCAATATCGCTGACGCTGCCGCACGATCTGTCGCCCTGGGGCATGTTCATGGCCGCCGACATCATCGTCAAGGCGGTGATGATCGGGTTGGCCTTCGCCTCGCTGGTCACCTGGACGGTGTGGCTGGCCAAATCGCTGGAGATTCTCTTCGGCAAGCTCGGCGCCCGTCGCGCTGCGCGCGCCATCGGCAATGCCGCCACGCTGCGCCAGGCCGGGCGCGCGCTTGGCAACAGTGGCGGCCCCGGTGCGCTTTTGGTGCGGGCGGCCGAGGAAGAGACTGCCCTTTCGGCCGGTGCGCTCGGCCATGTCACCGGCGACGGGCTGAAGGAACGCGTGACGTCGCGCCTGTCGCGCATCGAAGCGGCGGCGGCGCGGCGCATGTCGCGCGGCACCGGCGTGCTGGCGACGATCGGCTCGACGGCGCCCTTCGTGGGCTTGTTCGGCACCGTCTGGGGCATCATGAACGCCTTCATCGGCATCTCGCAGGCGCAGACCACCAACCTCGCGGTCGTCGCGCCCGGCATCGCCGAAGCGCTGCTCGCCACGGCGATGGGCCTGGTCGCGGCCATTCCCGCGGTGGTCATCTACAACGTCTTTGCGCGGTCGATAGCCGGCTACCGGCAGCTCCTTGCCGATGCCTCGGCCGGGGTCGAACGGCTGGTCAGCCGCGATCTCGATTTCCGCACGGTGCCGCAGGCGCCCGCGCTGGCGGCGGAGTGATGGGCCATGGCGGCTAGAATTCGCGAGGCTATCGATGGCGATCTCGAGGAAAGCCACGAGATCAACGTGACGCCGTTCATCGACGTCATCCTGGTGCTGCTGATCATCTTCATGGTCGCTGCCCCGTTGGCGACAGTCGACGTCAATGTCGATCTGCCGGGTTCGACCGCGACACCGGCGCCGCGGCCGGAAACGCCGCTGTTCCTGACGCTGAAGGACGATCTGACGCTCGCGATCGGCAATGACAGCGTGCCGCGCCAGGCTTTTGCCTCCGTGCTCGACGGCAGAACCAAGGGCGATAAGCAGACCCGCATCTTCCTGCGTGCCGACAAGGCGGTCGGCTATGGCGAGTTGATGGAGGTGATGAACCTGCTGCGCGGCGCCGGTTATCTGAAGATCGCGCTGGTGGGGCTGGAGACGGTGCCGGCGGACGCATCCGCGGCGCACCCGGGCGCCGCCCCGTGACGCAACTGGCCGCCGCCGCCCCCGCGGCCGACCCGCCGCGCGCCGGCGTGCGCGAAATTGGCTTGTGGGCGGCTGCGGCCATTGTCATTGTCGGCGCGCATGTCGCGATCGTCTATGCCGTCCAGAGCTTCAGCCTGGCCAACATGGCCGATGGCGGCCCGCCGCCGGCTGTGGCTATCGAGCTGTCGCCGATGATGGTGGCGCCGGCGGTGCGGGTGGACTCAGCGGCCGACGTGGTGACGCCCGAGCCGCCGAACCAGATCGAGGAGGCGGTTGCCGAACTGAAGCCCGTCGTGGAGCCCGAGCCCGGTAAGCCGGAGCTGGTCACCGAGAAGAGGGAAGCGGCTCAACTCGATAAGACCGCTCCGATCGAGACGGCAGCGGCCGAGCAGCCCGATCAATCGCCGCCGCTGGATGAGGTGGTGCCCGACATCGTCCCGACCATAGCGCCGGATGTGGTCATTCCGCTGCCCCAGACCAAGCCGGCGGAGACCAAGCCGGTGGAGGCCAAGCCGATCGAGAAGGCGAAGAAGGCTGCCGAAAAACCCAAGCCGAAACCGAAAGAGAAGAAGGAAAAGGCCGCGCCGGCGAAAGCGGTCGTGACCGCCAGTGTCGATCAAAAGGCAGCGGCGAAGGCGTCGGCGCCGAAGGCTTCGCAATCGAGAGGATCATCAGTCAGTGCAAGCAAATGGAACTCCCAGCTGATCGGATGGATCAATCGGCACAAGCGCTACCCGAGCGCGGCAAGGTCGCGGCGCGCCGTGGGTACCGCAAATGTGACCTTCGTCGTCAGCGCTTCGGGCAAGGTGACCTCCGTCCGGCTGACACGATCTTCGGGGGACGCCGATCTCGATCGCGCCGCGCTCGGCATTCTGCAGGGTGCGACGGTGCCCGCGCCACCGCCTGAGAAGGCCGGTACGGCTGTCGTGGCGCCTTTGATGTTCACGCTGCGGAACTAGAAGCAGCCGGACAAGGCCGATCCCATGACCACGTACTTTCCCGCTTGACTGACCCGCCGGACCGAATACGCTAGCGCAAAATACCGGCCTTGGTCGCCGGGCGGCAAACATGCCTCGTATGCCTCGCCCTCCGGCGCTGGCTGCGGGGCATTGTCATTTCTGAGGATCGGTTTGAAACGGCGTATCGAGATCGGCATCCTGTATTCCCGCTCGGGCAGCTACCAGCTGGTCTCCGATGCGTGCCGGATGGGCGCCATGCGCGCCATCGCCGACATCAATGCCGATCGGAGCTATGGCATCGAACTGGTTCCGGTAGAGCGCGATCCGCAAAGTAATGCCGATCGCTACGCGACTTTGTGCGAGGACATTTTCAGGACCAGCAGCGCGCGCCATGTCGTCGGTTGCGTCACCTCGTGGAGCCGCAAGGAAACCATCCCGGTGCTGGAGAAGGCCGCCGGCATGCTCTGGTATGCCTGCCCCTATGAAGGGTTCGAGGCCAACGAGCATGTCGTCTACATGCACGCCTGCCCCAACCAGCATCTGGTTCCGCTGATGGCGCATGTCGTGCCGCGTTTCGGCGCCAACGGCTTCCTGCTCGGCTCGAACTACATTTGGGGCTGGGAGATGAACCGCGTGGCGCGCGACCTGATCGCGGATGCCGGCGGCAAAGTGCTGGGCGAGCGCTATCTGCGCATCGGCGAGACCGACGTGTCGCGGCTGATCGCGGAAATCCGGGCGACGAGGCCGAGCTTCATCCTCAACAATCTGATCGGCACCTCATCCTACGCCTTCCTGGCGGCTTACCGCGAGCTGGGCGATGAGGATGCGGCATTCAGGCCGGAAAACTGCCCCGTCATCTCCTGCAACCTCACCGAAGGCGAGTTGCCGGCGATCGGCGATACAGGGAAAGGGCATCTGTCGGTCGGGCCCTATTTCGCGCCCCGGCCGGCTGCCTTCGCTTCGTCCTTCGAGGCCTCCGCCTATGCCTCGGTGCAGGTGATGGCCGACGTGCTGTCGCGCGACACTGATGCCGGCCCGGCGGAATTTTCCAAAGCCTTCGCCGAGCGGCGCTTCTCCACCCGGCTCGGGCCGATCGCCATCGACGCCCACTCCCAGCACGCGACGCTGCCGGTGATCATCGGCCGGATCGCCGATGGCTTCTTCGAGGTCGTCAGCCAGGAGGATGAGGTCGCGCCGGATCCATATCTGTCGCGCTACGACCCCGCCAAGACGTTCGGCCGTCCGCGTCTGAGAGTGGTGTCATGACCCGGACGCGCATCCCCAATCTCGGCGGCGCGCGGGCTTTCATCCTGCATCGCCCGCATCCGACGGTGCAGGCCATCACCAGGCAATTGTCGGCCATCGGCCTGGCTACGATCGACTGCTGGCCGGAATTGCCGCCGGAAGCTCTCGCCGCCGATTTCGTCTTCTTCGATGCCGATCTCGGTTTCGACGAGCAATTCCCGTGGAAGCCGGGCGAGGCGCCGATGCCGCTGGTGGCGCTGATCGGTTCCGAGGCGCCGGGGCGTATCGAATGGGCGCTGTCGCACAAGGCCGATGCGCAGCTGCTGAAGCCGGTCGGCAATGCCGGCGTCTACAGCGCTCTGTTGATCGCGAGACAGAGTTTCGAGGCCCGAAAACATTTAGCCGGCGAGATAGCGTCGCTGCGCCAGCGCGTCGCCGAGCGCCAGACCATCGTGCGCGCGGTGACGGCCTTGTCGAAAGGCAGCGACGACGAGCGCGCCTATGCGCAGCTGCGTTCGCTGGCGATGAGCTGGCAGATCAGCGTCGAGGATGCCGCGCGTCGGATCGTGGCAATGACAAGCGAGGAAGCGACGGGGGAAGAAGGCGGCGATGACCAGTCCCATCGCGCCTGATCTACCGGTGCGCATGCCGGCAAAACCGCGCGCCGGTGTCTGGCGCCGGCTGGTGAAACGCCGCCTCGCGCTGCTCGGCCTGGTCATCGTCGCCATTGTCCTTGCCGGCGCTGTGCTGGCGCCCCGGCTGACCGGCTATGACCCCAACGAGCAGATGTTCGACGGCCTGACCATCGAGGGCTCGCCGCTGCCGCCCAGCGCCCAGTACTGGCTCGGCACCGACCTGCTCGGACGTGACCTCTTGACCCGCATCCTCTACGGCGCCCGCACCTCGCTCATCATCGGCATCGTCGCCAATGGCGTGGCGCTTTTGATCGGCACTTTGGTGGGCGTCACCGCAGGCTATTTCCGCGGCTGGATCGGCAGTGCGCTGATGCGCTTCACCGATCTGATGATGGCGTTCCCGGCGCTGCTGCTCGCCATCTGCCTGGCGGCAGTGTTTCAGCCGAGTCTGTGGATCGTCGCCATGGTCATCGCGCTGGTCAACTGGGTGCAGACGGCGCGTGTCATCTACACCGAGACCTCATCGCTGGCCGAGCGCGAGTTCATCGATGCCGAGCGCAGCATCGGGGCGAGTGCGCCGCGCATCCTATTTCGCCACATCCTGCCGCATCTGCTGCCGACCATCATCGTCTGGGGCACGCTCGGCATCTCGACCACGGTTCTGCTCGAGGCGACGCTTTCCTTCCTCGGCATCGGTGTGCAGCCGCCGACCGCGTCGTGGGGCAACATCATTTTCGAGAACCAGACCTATTTCCAGGCCGCGCCCTGGCTGGTGTTCTTCCCCGGCGCCGCAATCCTCGCGTTGGCGCTGGCCTTCAATCTGATCGGCGACGCGTTGCGCGACATCCTCGATCCGACGCAAAGGGGCCGGGAATAATGGGGGGCCGGTCATGATCGCCTATCTCGGCCGCCGGCTGATCCAGTCGCTGCTCATCCTGCTTGGCGTCTCGCTGATCACTTTTGCGCTGCTCTACCTCTTGCCGGCCGACCCGGTGCGGCAGATCGCCGGCCGCAGTGCCACGCCGCAGACGGTGGAAAACATCCGCCAGCAACTCGGCCTCGACCAGCCTTTCGTGGTCCAGTACTGGCACTATCTGACGAAGCTACTCAGCGGCGATCTCGGCCGCTCCTACATCCAGCGCTCGGAGGTCACCGAACTCATCGTCTCGCGGCTGCCGGCCAGCCTGCTTTTGATGGTCGGCGCCATCCTTTGCGAATTGCTGATCGGGCTCTCGATGGGCCTGATCGCGGCCGTCAAGCGCGGCACCGCCACCGACCAGACGCTGATGGTCGCCTCCTTCGTCGGCGTCTCGGCGCCGCAATTCGTGGTTGGCCTGTTGCTGCTCTACGTCTTTGCCGTGCGGCTAAGCTGGTTTCCGATCGGCGGCTACGGCACATGGCGCCATCTGGTGCTGCCGTCGTTGACCATGGGCGTACTCGGCGCCGGCTGGTATGCGCGCATGATGCGCTCGTCGATGATAGACGTCCTGCGCCAGGATTATGTCCGCACGGCGCGGGCCAAGGGCCTGGCGCGCAGCGCCATCATATTCCGCCACGCACTGCCGAATGCCATCCTGCCGGTCATCGCCATGATCGGCATCGACATCGGCATCTTCATGGGCGGCATCGTCGTCGTCGAAAGCGTGTTCGGCTGGCCCGGCATCGGTCAGCTGGCGTGGCAGGCGATCCAGCGCGTCGACATTCCGATCATCATGGGCGTCACGCTGGTGTCGGCCTTCGCCATCGTGCTCGGCAATCTGCTCGCCGACATCATCGCGCCGTTCATCGATCCCCGCATCAAGCTCAGATGAAAATGAAACAGAGAAAGGGAACACAACAATGAAAAAGTTTCTCGCATCCACAGTCGCGGCATCCGCCTTGGCCCTCATGCTCGGCATGACAAGCGTCCGCGCCGAAGACACGGTCGATCCCAACGCCAAGGAAGGCGGCGCCATCACCATCACCTACAAGGACGATGTTGCGACCCTCGATCCGGCGATCGGCTATGACTGGCAGAACTGGTCGATGATCAAGAGCCTGTTCGATGGGCTGATGGATTACGAGCCGGGCACCACCAATTTGAAGCCCGACCTCGCCGAAAGCTACGAGATTTCGCCCGACGGCCAGACCTTCACCTTCAAGCTGCGCCATGGCGTGAAATTCCACAATGGCCGCGAGATGACGGCCGACGACGTGAAATATTCGCTTGACCGCGTCACCAATCCGAAGACGCAGAGCCCCGGCGCTGGCTTCTTCGGCTCGATCAAGGGCTATGACGATGTCGCCGCCGGCAAGGCCGAAGGCCTTTCCGGCGTCACCGTCGTCGATCCCTACACGGTGAAGTTCGAGCTGACCCGGCCCGACGCCACCTTCCTGCATGTCATGGCCATCAATTTCGCCCATGTCGTGCCGAAGGAAGAGGTCGAGAAATATGGCGCCGATTTCGGCAAGCATCCGGTGGGCACCGGCGCCTTCAAGCTCGCCGAGTGGACACTCGGCCAACGCATCGTCTTCGAGCGCAATGCGGATTACTGGCACAAGGGCCTGCCGCATCTCGACAAGATCACCTTCGAGATCGGCCAGGAACCGATCGTGGCGCTGCTGCGCTTGCAGAAGGGCGAGATCGATGTGCCCGGCGACGGCATTCCGCCGGCAAAATTCCAGGAGGTGATGGCCGATCCCGAGCAGAAGGCGCGCGTCGTCGAAGGCGGTCAGCTGCACACCGGCTACGTCACCATGAACACTACCATGGCGCCGTTCGACAATGTGAAGGTGCGTCAGGCCGTCAACATGGCGCTCAACAAGGCGCGCATCATCCAGATCATCAACGGCCGCGCCGTGCCGGCCAACCAGCCGCTGCCGCCGTCGATGCCGGGCTACGACAAGGAATACAAAGGTTATCCCTATGACGTAGCCAAGGCCAAGGCGCTGCTGGCCGAGGCCGGTCATCCCGATGGTTTCGACACGCAGCTGTTCGCCATGAACACCGATCCCAACCCGCGCATTGCCCAGGCGATCCAGCAGGACCTGGCGGCCATCGGCATCAAGGCCAGCATCCAGTCGCTGGCGCAGGCCAATGTCATCGCCGCCGGCGGTGACAAGGCCGGCGCGCCGATGATCTGGTCGGGCGGCATGGCCTGGATCGCCGACTTCCCCGATCCGTCGAATTTCTACGGCCCGATCCTCGGCTGCGCCGGCGCGGTGCCGGGCGGCTGGAACTGGTCGTGGTACTGCAATAAGGACCTCGACGCCAAGGCGGCCGAGGCGGATTCTGTGGTCGACCCGGCAAAGGCCGGCGAACGCGACAAGATGTGGAGCGCCATCTACGACAAGGTGATGGAAGACGCGCCCTGGGCGCCGGTCTTCAACGAACAGCGCTTCACCATGAAATCCGCCCGAATGGGCGGCGCCGACAACCTCTATGTCGACCCGGTCCATATCCCGATCAACTATGACAATGTGTACGTAAAAGATGTGCAATAGCTGCGACTACACCATCCATGGGCGCCATCACCATTTCGGCTGGGACAATTCCTTTATCCCGGCCGAGCGGGTGGCGCCCGGCGCGACCATCGAGTTCCAGTGCCTCGATGCCGCCGGCGGCCAGCTGAACGCCGACAGCACGGTCGCCGAAATCGTCAAGCTCGACTTCGCCGGGGTCAACCCGGTGACCGGGCCGATCTTCGTCGAGGGCGCCGAGCCGGGTGACGCGCTCAAGGTGACGATCGAGATGTTCAAACCGTCCGGCTTCGGTTGGACGGCGAACATTCCCGGTTTCGGCCTGCTCGCCGACGACTTCACGGAACCGGCGCTGAACATCTGGAAATACGATGCAGCCGCGCTCGAACCGGCGCTGTTCGGGAAAAACGCGCGCGTGCCACTGAAGCCGTTCGCCGGCACCATCGGCAATGCGCCGGCTGAGATGGGGCTTCACTCGGTGGTGCCGCCACGGCGGGTCGGCGGCAATCTCGACATCCGCGATCTCGCTGCCGGCACGACGCTCTATCTGCCGGTTGAGGTGGCCGGCGCGCTGTTCTCGGTCGGCGATACGCACGCCGCACAAGGCGATGGCGAGGTCTGCGGCACGGCGATCGAGAGCCCGATGGACGTCGTGCTCAAGCTCGACCTTGTCAAGGACGCCAGGCTGAAGACGCCGCGCTTCACCACGCCGGGCCCGGTGACGCGCCATCTCGACGCCAAGGGTTACGAGGTGACGACGGGGATTGGGCCGGATCTGATGGCGGGCGCGAAGGAGGCGGTGGCGCAGATGGTCGATCTGCTCGCTGGGCGTTACCAGATCGATCCGGTCGAGGCCTATTTGCTGGCCTCGGTGTGCGGGGACCTGCGCATCAGCGAGATCGTCGACATGCCGAACTGGGTGGTGTCGTTCTATTTTCCGCGTTGCGTGTTTGAATGACGGTACGTCGGCGCCGCACCCCCACCCCGCTGCTTCGCAGCGACCCTCCCCACAAGGGGGAGGGTAAAGCGCTGCCACCCTACCTCCCCCTTGTGGGGAGGTCGGACCGGAGGTCCGGGTGGGGGTCAGCGCCAAGGTTTGTGCGAATGGTGCGACGGAACCAATCCGTCGCAGGGCTCCACCCACAATGACCCTCGCCGACAACCCCATCCTCTCCATCGCCAACCTCTCCGTCAGCGTGCGCGGCGAGGACGGCGAGCGCGATGTCGTCTCCAACCTGTCGCTGACGCTGGCGCGCGGCGAGACGCTCTGCATTGCCGGCGAATCCGGCTCCGGCAAGTCGATGACCGCGCTGGCGATCATGCAGCTTTTGCCGCAGCCGGCGGCGCGCATATCGTCAGGCATGATCCGTCTTCGGGATGGGAATCGGGGCGACACCGACCTAGCAACCCTCGACGAACGCCAGATGCGGCGCATTCGCGGCGACCGCATCGCCATGATCTTCCAGGAGCCGATGACCTCGCTCAACCCGGTTCTGTCGATCGGCCGGCAACTCACCGAATCAATCGAGGCGCATACCAGCCTGTCGTCGGCGCAAGCCCGCCGGCGCGCCATCGAGGCGTTGAAGGCGGTGCGCATTTCGGAGGCGGAAAGCCGGTTAAAGCAGTTTCCGCACGAACTCTCCGGCGGCATGCGCCAGCGGGTGATGATCGCCATGGCGCTGGCGCTCGAGCCCGACGTGCTGATCGCCGACGAACCGACGACGGCGCTCGACGTCACCGTGCAAGGCGAAGTGCTGGAACTGTTGCGCGACCTGCAGCGCCAGCATGGCACCAGCGTCATCCTGATCACCCACGATATGGGCGTGGTTGCCGAAATGGCCGACCGGGTCATCGTCATGCGCGACGGCCGCATGGTCGAAGAAGGCACGACATCGGATATTTTTGTCCAGCCGCAGGCCGACTATACGCGCGAACTGCTGGCTGCCGTGCCGCGCATCGGCAGTGGCGTCGGTCGACAGAAATCCAGGGATGCGATTGACGTCTTGAAACCGGCCAATGTCGCCGAGATCAACGACCTGCATGTCCGCTTCGATCTGCGTGGCGGCATCTTTGGCCAGGTCACCCGCCGCGTCCACGCCGTCGAGGGCGTCAGCTTCTCGATCGCGCCCAACGAAACGCTTGCTCTGGTCGGCGAATCCGGCTGCGGCAAGTCGACGACCGCCAAGGCGCTGGCCGGACTGGCGCCGTATAGCGGCGACATCGTCATTGGCGGGCGCAATCTCTCCGGTCTTGGCCGCGACGAGCGCAAGGCGGTGTGCCGTGACGTCCAGATGATTTTCCAGGATCCCTTCGCTTCGCTCGATCCGCGCATGCGCGTCGGCGAGCTCGTCGCCGAGCCGCTGGTGATTCATGGCATCGCCTCCAAGGACGAGCGCCGCGAACGAGTGGGGGCGCTGTTCGAGCGTGTCGGCCTGTCGGCCGACCAGATGGAGCTTTACCCGCACGAATTCTCCGGTGGCCAGCGCCAGCGCGTCTGCATCGCCCGAGCGCTGGCGCTACGACCAAAACTGATCATCGCTGACGAAAGCGTCTCCGCGCTCGACGTCTCGGTGCAGGCGCGTGTGCTCGATTTGCTGAAGGAATTGCAGCGCGAATTCGGCGTCGCCTATCTCTTCATCTCGCACGACATGGCGGTGGTCGAGAACATTTCCGACCGCGTTGCCGTCATGTATCTCGGCCAGATCGTCGAGATGGGCACGCGCGACCAGGTGTTTTCCAACCCGCGCCATCCCTACACCAGGCGGCTGATCGACGCCGTGCCGGTGCCCGATCCGGCGCAGCGCAGAACGCGCTTCGCGCGCCTCGACCAGGAAATCCCGAGCGCCACCCGCAGGATCGGGGAGGCGCCGCTGAAGCTGGCGCTGAACGATGTCGGCGGCGGCCATCTGGTTGCTGCGGAAAGCTGAGCCCGCACTGGCTGGCAGCTGTTCTTTTACTTTGTTGAGTACAACCAAGAACTGCCGTCTCGGGTTTACCGCGTCTTAGGTGGACGGCGGCCACTATACGGTCGGAGTTCTTGCCACGGGGAAAAATAGTGCTCAAGGCGGTTCTGCAGCTGCTGCCGGGTCGGTTCATGGATGTGCGCATGCGCGTATCCGCCGACTACGAGACGCGTGTCGTGGAGCGGCCCGGGCGCTGGATGAAGGCGGCCGAGCTGGAGCAGTTGAGCAGCGATCTGCGGCTGGTGGCGTCGAAGACGCTGAAAGTCGGCAGCCTGACCTACGGTGTGTTTTCCGGTGACCGCAGCCGGCTGGAACATTCCATCATCACCATCGTCTATCGCCGCAGCGACGGGCGGCCGATCGCCTTCAACGCGCTGGCGCTGATGGAGATTTCGCTGGCCGGCAAGCCCTATGAAGTCTTGCACCTCGGTCTGGTCATGATCGATCCGGACGAGCGCAGCCGCGGTCTCAGCTGGATCCTCTACGGCCTGACCTGCTTCCTGATGTTTTTGCGCAACCAGTTCAGGCCGATCTGGATCTCCAACGTCAGCCAGGTGCCGGCCGTCGTCGGCATGGTCGCGGAGGCGTTCAGCAATGTGTTTCCCGGACCGCATGCCGGCGCGCGGCGCTCGCTGACCCATGTGCTTCTGGCGCGGCAGATCATGGCGCGGCACCGCCATGTCTTCGGCGTCGGCCCCGAAGCGGGTTTCGACGAAGAGCGTTTCGTCATCACCAATGCCTATACGGGCGGCTCGGACGATCTGAAGAAAACCTTCGACGAGACGGCCAAGCACCGCGAGGAGACCTTTAACGAGTTCTGCCGCAAGGAACTCGACTACGGGCGCGGCGACGATGTGCTGCAGATCGGCCAGATGAGCTTCCAGTCGGCGCGCACCTTTCTCGCCGACACGGTTCCGCGCCGCTCGCTTGCAGCACTTGCCGTGGCCGGCGCGGCCGCCACGCTGCAGCGGCTGGTGCTGCCGGTGGTTCACTGGGCCGATAGCACCCGCCAATGGAATGTGCTGAGACCATGGACACGCTGATGGCTTCATTCGTGGCGTCTCGGTTTATCCGCAAGCTGATGGCAGCCGGCCGATGATGAACCTCGACGGCACGCTCGTCGCCGACACCATCACCTCGCTAGCGGCGCTGGTTGGCCTGCTTGTCGTGATATCGATCATAGGCGGGCGCGACACGGGCGATCCGCTGTCGCGGCGTTTTCTGTTCGGTTTGCGGGTGCTGACGGTTCTGCTCGCCTGCCGCATCCTCGACTGGACTACCGGCCTCGCACTCTTCCGCTTCGTCACCATCGCGGCGGCGGGTCTGCTGCCGCTGGCCGCACTGCTGCTGACCGAGGGGCTGTTGCGCCGGCATGCGCCGTTTGCGCTAAAGTTCTTTGCCGCCGGCGGCGCCCTGCTGTTTCTACTGCTGGCGCCGATCCCGGAACGCTTTGCCGAGCCATGGCGGATGGCGGTACTACTTGCCTTCCAGTTCGGAGGTTTTCTCGCCATCGGCTGGCTGGTGATGACGCGCGATCGCGACAGCCTGTCGGCGGCCGAAAACCGCACGGTCGAGCGCATGGCGCTGTCGCTGCTGTTGATCATTCCGTTCATGGTCACCGACTACCGGCCCGGCCTGTTCGAAGTGCCGGTTCGGCTTGGCGGCATCGCCATCCTGTTCCTGTGTTGGCTGACGATCGGCCTTGGACGCGCGAGCCTCGGCCATCGCGACACGATCGGCGCCTTTACCGTGATTACGCTGAGCTCGGTTTTCGCCGGGCTGGCGCTGGGCGGCATCGACGATCTCGGCTGGCGCGGCAGTGTGCAGGGCGTGGTGATCGTGCTGTCGGCGACGCTGCTGGCAGTCATCTACAATGACAGCGTCAGCCTCACCGCGGAGAAGCGCCGCGACTCGTTGCTGAAGCATATGGCCGAGGGTGATCTCACCGATTCGGCGCGCTTCCTGCGCGGCCTGCAGAGCCATATCCTTGTCGACGGCGCGCTGATCCTGCCGGCAGCCGACCTCGGTGATTTCGACCTCAAGGTGCTGGCCCGGGCACTGGAGCAGGAGCCCGTGCGCTCGCTCGCCGATGTCCAGCCGGATTCACCCGTGGACGAGAACATACGCGAGCAGTTGGCATGGCTGTTCGAGAAATATGAGGCGACCCATGTGCTGCTGGCGACGCTCGATCCGCTGACCGTGGTGGCGCTCAACATGCCGGCGCTGGCATCGTCGCCGGGCGTGGAAATGGAGCTGCGGGCAGTGCAGCGCATGGCGATGCTGATCTCGCAGCGGCATGCGAAGGGTTGATCATACTGAACGGGCCGGCTCTTGCGTCGGCCCGTTGCCGTAGCCGGGTCAGGCGGCCTTGGTCTTCAAGGCCTCTTCGTCGCGCACCATTTTTGTCACGGCCGCGAAGTCGAGCTTGCCGGAGCCAAGGACCGGTACCTTTGAGACCACCCGCACTTCGGCCGGGACCATCAGGTCCATGGCGCCGTTGGCCTTGGCGTAGGCGAGGAATTCCGCTCGTGTGGCGCCGGATGCCTCAGTGATGAGGATCAGCTTTTCGCCCTTGCGCGCGTCGGGCACCGTGGCGACCGCCGACAGCGAGCCCTTCCACAATTCGCCGGCCAGCGCTTCGACAGCGGCGAGCGAGATCATCTCGCCGCCGATCTTGGCGAAGCGCTTGGCGCGGCCGCGAATGGTGATGAAGCCGCCTTCGTCGATAGCGACGACGTCGCCCGTATCATGCCAGCCGTCCTCCAGCGGTTCGAGCACGCCGGGCTTCTCGGCCCGGAGATAACCGGCCATGACATTGGGGCCGCGCACGAACAGCCGGCCGCCTTCGTCGACGCCGGGGACCGGATCGAGGCGGTATTCCATGCCGGGCATGATCTTGCCGACGGTTCCAGAGCGATTGTACATCGGCGTGTTGATGGAGATCACCGGCGCCGTCTCGGTGACGCCGTAGCCCTCGAGGATGCGTAGGCCGAACTTCTCCATATAGGTCATGCGCGTCGCTGTCTTGACCGGTTCCGCGCCGGCAAAACAATAGCGTATCGAGCGGAAGTCGTAGGGGTGCGCGGTGCGGGCATAGCCGGAGAGGAAGGTGTCGGTGCCGAAGATGATCGTCGCGTTCGAGCCGTAGATCAGTTCCGGCACGAGGCGGTAGTGCAGCGGCGAGGGGTAGAAATAGACCGGCACGCCGGAGATCAACGGCAGCACCGTGCCCGCGGTCATGCCGAAGGAGTGGAAGATCGGCAGCACGTTGAACACCTTGTCGCCCGAATGGAAGTCGATACGCGACGCCGCCTGGGCGGCGTTGGCCAGGATGTTGCGGTGGGTCAGAACGACGCCCTTCGGCGTGCCTTCCGAACCCGAGGTGAACAGGATCACCGCCGCATCGCCGGGCTTGCGTTTCGCGCGCGGCGTCGACTTGCGCAGCAAGCCGAGCAGCTTATCCTTGAGACTGATGGTCTTTCTGAGATCGTCGAGCCACACGATGTCGACCGAGCGACCGAGTTCCTCGACTACAGCGCCGAGCTTTGCCTGTTCGACGAACGCGCGGGACGTCAGCACGGTGCGGACTTCGGCGGCCTTGCAGGCGGACAGAATATTGGCGGCACCTGCGGTGAAGTTCATCATCGCCGGAACCTTGCCGGCGGACATGACGCCGAGCAGCGTCGCGCAAGAGCCGTTGGCGTTGGGCAGCATGATGCCCAGCGTCTGCTGGTCGGCATAAAGGTTCTGGAACTTCTCACCAAGCACGGCGGCAGCCGTGAGCAGCTTGCTGTAGCTGAGAGAACCGGTGACCGGATCCTGAACTGCGAGCTGTTTCATGCCGCGTTCGTTCGCCGTCTCCATGATCTTTTCCAGTACGGTCTTGTCGATGTCCTGGGTGCGGAAAACGAGATCCGACATCACCTGGTAGAGCGCGGAACCCGCCGCGGCGCGGCGCTTGCGGCCCTTCAGCTCTTGCGGCACCTCGAGCTTGACCGGTTCCAGAATGGTCACCTTGACCTTCGGGAACAGGCGGCGGCGCACATGCTGCGAGCTCAGCCGCGAGAAGTAGGTCTTCTCCAGCCCGTCGATGCGCACCGGCACAACCATCGAGCCGGTCTTGTCGGCAACCATGGCGGCGCCGTCATAGACCTTCATCAGGCCGCCGGTCACCGTGATGCGTCCCTCCGGGAAGATCACCAGCGGATCGCCGCCCTGCACGATCTTGATCAGCGTGCGGGTCGACATCGGCTTGGCCGGGTTGAGCGGCAAAGCGCGGGCAAGTTTCATGAACGGCTTCATCCACCAGGCCTGGGCAATGGTGTAGTCGATGGCGAAGACCGGCTCCTCATCGGTCAGCGTCAAGGCGAGCGGACCGTCGAGGAAGCTGACATGGTTGAGCGCCAGGATCGGCGCCTTGCCGGCCGCCTTGAGGTTTTCCATGCCCTCGACTTCGAGGCGCAGGAAAGCGCGGAACAGGATGGAGACGAAGTCACGGAAGGGGTTCGTCGGCAAATATTTCAGCATCAGCCAGGCGGCAATCGCATTGGCCGCGGCGAGGCCGAACAGGATGCCGCCGGTCGAGACCTTCGTCTGGATCAGGGCCATGATGATGCCGCCGCCAGTCATGAAGCCGGCATTGACGATACTGACGGCGGCGACGACCCGGGCGCGCCGCGCTTCGGGCGACCAGGCCTGCACGGCGGCGAAGGTCGGCACCACCAGGAAAGCGGCTGCAATGGCCATGCCGGCGAGGTCGATGGCGACGCGGATCGTGTTTGGGCCGGCGAAGAATGCGCCAAGGGTTTCCGCCTGGGGCGACGGCGTCATGCCGGAGATGGTCCAGGCGAGATGCAGGCCGAACAGGGCGAGCAGCGCCGTGCCGACCGGTGCCGGCAACAGCACGATGCGGCCCTGCGACATCCAGGCGGCGATGGCCGAACCGATGGCGATCGAGACGGCGAACACGGCGAGGTAGACGGTGACGGCCATTTCGTTGCCGCCGAGCGAATCCTTGATCAGCACCGGCAGGAGCGAGAGCACGATGGCGCCGATCAGCCAGAACCAAGACGTCATCAGGCCGGCGCGCCAGATGCGCGTGTCGGTGCGCAATTCGGTGACCTGGCGCCAGGTCGAGCGGAAGATGTTCTTGTCGATGACAAGGTCGGGCGCCGCCGAACCGGTGGACGGGATATAGCGGCTGACGAGCCAGCAACCGACGGCGAGCGCCATCATGATCGGTCCGAACACCGCGACGCCGATACCATCGGCGGAAACGACGCCGCCGGCTATGGTGCCGCCGAGAATCGCGGCAAACGTGGCTGACTCGATCCAGGCGTTGGCCTTGGGCAGTTCCTTGCGTTCGAGGTGATCGGGCAGGATTCCGTATTTGATCGGTCCGAACAGCGCCGAGATGATGCCGAACATCAACAGCGCCGTCATCAGCACGGGAATGGACGACAGGGCGATGCCGACGACGGAGACACCCGCCGCGGCGATCTCGGCGAATTTCAGACGCTTGGCTATGAGAGCCTTGTCGAAGCGGTCGGCGAGCTCGCCGCCGAGCGCCGACAGGAGCAGGAAGGGGGCCATGAAGACGGCGCCCGCCAAGGTGACCAGTGATGCCGCCTGGTCCGCCGCCAGCGTGAACAGAATAAGGAACACCAGCGTGTTCTTGAGGAAATTGTCGTTGAAGGCGGACAGGAACTGCGTCCAGAACAAGGGCGCAAAGCGCCTGGACGTCATCAGATGAGCTGTCGGTCGGTTGATCGGGGCGATTTCCATAGCGGCGACTTCCATTGGGCAAGACCGATTAAAATCCTGGCTGGATTGATCAGCGGTCTTGCGCGTTGAGCCTTGTTTAGCGGGAACCCGGTTACACTTCGTTACTGCGGCTGACTTCCATCAGCAACTTCTCGGTCTTGGCGTCTTCCAGCCGGTTGATGAAGCGGCTTGCCTCTTCCGAGTCGCGCAGTGTCTTGGTGATGGTGATCGAGGTGTGCACGAGCATGATGGCGGCCATGGCATAAAACCCCTTGGCGGCGAAGCTCGCCTCCATGAAGTAGATGCCGCCGGCCATCATTGTGGCGGCAACGGCGAAACTGGCCATGGTGAAGGTCTTCCAGGCGCTTGAGTCCTTGGGGGAATAGGTGTTCGGGGTCATCGATATGGTCCTTTCGTTTCAAGGTTAGGTTGGTTGGGCGTGGGTCTGTTTCAGGCTGGATACAATCAGGCTGGATACCATCAGGCCGGATACAATCAGACTGGATAACAATCAGGCCGGCTTGGTCATGGTCTTCGTGAGCCGTTCGAGCACGGCGTCGGCGCTGCTTCTCAGCGGCGCGCCGCAGCCGGCGGCCGCAAGCTTCTCTGAGACCGCGGCAGGATCGCCCGACTGTTCCATCTCGGCCATGGCGGCCGCGGTGGCGTCGATCTGCTTTTGCCTGGTGCGCAGGCGCAGCAGCGTCTCCTCGGCGTCCCTGAGCGCCGACAGGCTGGAGCCGGGCGCGCTTTCTCGCAGGCGCTGGGTCGAGTCGACCGCGGCAACGATGCGCTGGCCGCGCTGCAATTCGCGCAGGCGCATTTCGGAGACGCGGATAATCCGCTTGAGACGCTCGATCTCGGTGCCGAAGCTTTTCTGCGCCTCGGCGGAGGCGTCGCGTTCGGCTTCCAGCATGGCGATGGTTTCGGCGGCTTCGCGGGCCAGTTCATTCTGTCCCTGCTCGATCGCGGCGATCGTGCGCTTCTCCAAATCGTCGATGCGGAGGACAAGCTTCTTGAACTGCGCGACTTCCTGTTCGTTCTGGGCGATGGCAATTGCAACCGCCCGGCGGGCGGCCGCGATAGCGTCGGCGCAATCGCGGATCTGCTGGCGCAGGATTATCAGCGCGTTGCGGTCGACGACCGCCTCGGCGGCTTCGTAGCTTCGGCCGCGAACGAGAGCAAAAAACTGTTTCAACATTTCCGTTTCTCCTCTATGAACGTTGTTCATGAGGCAAAGTAGCACATTGTGAACGGCGTTCAAGGAGAAAATGAACGGTGTTCATAATTGCGCATAAGAGAAGGTTAATGACCGCAAAACGGGACGCCAAACGCGAGGACCTCAAAGGCAGGCTGATCGAGGCCGCGCAAGCGCGCATCCAGTCCTCGGGGCTCGCCGGTCTGCGTGCGCGCGACATCACGGCCGATGCCGGCTGCGCGCTGGGCGCGCTCTACACCGCCTTCGCAGACCTCGACGAGCTCATCCTGCACGTCAATTCGATCACACTGGCCAGGCTGGGGGCGGCCCTGCAGCAAGAGGCGACCGGCGTCGCCGAGCCTAGGGCAAGGCTGAAGGCGCTGGCCGAGGCCTATCTCGGCTTCGCCCGCGACAATCGCATGGCGTGGAAGGCGCTGTTCGAGCACCGTATGGCGCCAGGCGTGGCGGTGCCCGAATGGCATCTGGCCGAACATGCGGTGCTGATCCAGCATCTGGTCGAGCCGCTGGCGGCGCTGCTCCCGGCGGCGGCAACGCCGGAGCTTTTGGCCCGCGCGCGCACGCTGTTCTCCGCCGTGCATGGGATCGTCGCCATCTCGCTCGAAGACCGTTTCATTGGCCTGGCGTCCACCGACCTCGAAAGTGAGCTGCTGGGTTTCGTCGACACGCTGGTGAGCGGGCTGGAGACGGAAAGGGAATGAACTGCTGCGATCGGCTCTTGCCTCACGGCACTCTGCCCTTATGAAGATCGTGGCGGGGACTGGCCGGTTGATCCAGGCCGGCTGAGACTGTTGGGGGATACCCGGTGACAATCGATCAGGACCGCCGGTTTCGGCCCGAAATACAGGGGTTGCGCGGACTGGCCGTCGCTCTTGTCGTGGTCTATCACATATGGCCGGCTGTGCTGCCTGGCGGATATGTCGGCGTCGACGTCTTTTTCGTCATCTCTGGCTATCTGATCACCGGCCTGCTGGCACAGATGGCGCTGCGCGACGGTCGCGTCTCACTGATCGAATTCTACTCGCGACGGGTGCGACGGTTGTTGCCGGCAGCAACCCTGGTGCTGCTGGTCGCATTGCTGGGCACGCTGCTTTTCATCTCAAAGGCGCGCTGGGAGGAAATAGGCAACCAGATCGTGGCGAGCGCTCTTTATGTCGAGAACTGGCGGCTGGCCTCGATTGCGGTCAGCTATCTCGAGGCCGACACCTTGCCGAGCCCGGTGCAACATTACTGGTCGCTTTCCATCGAAGAGCAGTTCTACATCGTCTGGCCGGTGCTCATGATCGGCGTGATCTGGCTGGCGCGCCGCCGTGACCTTCCGCTGCGAGCCTGCCTGATCGGGGCGATGTCGCTCATTTTCGCGGCATCGCTTGTCGCCTCTGTCGTTTTGACGGCAACGGATCCGGCCCAGGCCTATTTCGTCAGCCATACCCGCCTGTGGGAATTGGCGTTGGGTGGTCTGCTGGTGCTGACCGAACACCGGTTTCGACTGGCGGCACTCACTAGACAGTGGCTGGCGATTGCCGGCATCCTGGGCATCGTTTCGTCCGCCTTGCTGTTTTCCGCTGCAACTCCATTTCCCGGTGTCAGTGCGTTGTTGCCGACCTTGGCCACCGTGCTTGTCATCCTGGCTGGCGAGGTTGAAGTCGGCCGGTTTCGTGGGCTCGATTCCTTGCTACTTCGTTTCATCGGCGATCGCTCCTACTCGGTCTATCTATGGCATTGGCCGCTGATCACCATCTTCCAGGCGCAGGGTCATTCGCTGACCCTTGCCGGCGGTTTCGGCCTGATTGCGGCGACCCTGCTTCTATCGGATCTGTCCTATCGATATGTTGAGCAGCGCTACCGGCAAGCTCGGGGCGGCGCCTGGTGGAAGCCGCTGGGATACGGCACCGCGGCGGTTCTCACATGCGTGGCCGCATCCGGCAGCCTGCTGCTCTTTCTGAAGACCGAACGCATCGACACCGCGCTGATCGGCACGCCTTCCTACCCTGGGCCCGCCGCTCTCGTCTCCGGCGCCGTGGTCCCGGACGGTGTGAACCTTCTGCCGCCGCTGGCCCGGCTGAGGCGGGACGTGCCGGTCGTGTATGCAAGGAAGTGCCACCAGGAGGAAAGCTCGGAGCCCAAACGATGCTCTCTAGGCGATCCCACGGGTGCGAAAACAATGGTTCTGGTGGGAGATTCTCATGCAGCCCAGTGGGTGCCGGCACTGGACAAGATCTCAAAGGACCGCAACTTCAAACTGGTTACCTTTACAAAATCCGCCTGCCCATTCACCCGCGTGGCCATCACGGCGGATGGCAAACCCAACGTCTTATGCGCGCAGTGGCACGAAAAGGTGCTGGCCGAGATCCTAAAGCTGAAACCGGATCTGATCTTCACCAGCCAGTCCAATTACGGAGCGGTTCAGCAAGACGTGATGATCGAGGGGCTGCGAAGTCTCTGGGGCGGGCTGACGGACGCCGGCTCGCAAATCGTTGCCATCCGCAACACGCCCTATATGAAATTCGACCCGGGCGAATGCCTGAGTTCGACGCCAACGAAATGCGTCACCAAACTGAGCGATATTGAGCGGAGCAACGTGTTGGCGCTGGCCGCGGAGGGACAGAAAAATGTGCGCGCTATCGATATGGTCGATGCGATTTGCGGGCCGCAACTATGCCCGGCAGTTGTCGGCAACATCATCGTCTGGCGGGACAGTCATCATCTGACCGCCAGCTACTCGCTTGCCCTGGCGCCCTATCTCGCAGCGAAGACGGGGCTTTGACGAGACGTCTCGGAAGTCAGATGTGTCGACAGGCAGGAAAAATCCGCTGGTGGAGCTGAGGAGGATCGAACTCCTGACCTCGTCATTGCGAACGACGCGCTCTCCCAGCTGAGCTACAGCCCCGTCCAGCGGATGGCGCATTTATCGAAGGCTGCGGTTTCCTGTCAAGACGAAACGGCTCACCAAGATAGCGGCATGGCGCACTTGGGAAAGCGGGTCTTGCCGGTTCCGGATGCAGTGGCTACATGTCGTGCGTTCGCAAGGAGCTACTGATGGTCGCCGTCTTTTACACGCTGCATGCCGCACTAAGTATCTATTGGTGGATCATAATCGGCGCGGCCATCTTCTCGTGGCTTTACGCCTTCAACGTCGTCAATTCACGCAATCAGCTCGTCAACTCCATCGGTACCACGCTCTATCGACTGACCGAGCCGGCTTTGCGACCGATTCGCCGCCTTCTGCCCGACCTCGGCGGTGTAGACATTTCACCAATCATTCTGCTTTTGGCGCTGACATTTATCAGCATGTTCTTGAACTACACCGTTCAGCCGATGTTCGGCATCGGGCCGATGTGACCTCTGCCACCAGCTTGCCGTACCGTCTGCGCGAGGACGGCATCGACCTGTTCGTGCGGCTGACGCCCAAGGCAGCGGTGGACAGGCTCGAAGGCGCGGAGACGGCGGCCGACGGGCGCTGCCACCTAAAAGCCCGCGTGCGCGCCGTGCCGGAGAATGGCGCCGCCAATCAAGCATTGCAAAGACTTGTCGCCAAGGCGCTGGGAGTTCCCGCATCGGCGGTGTCGGTCGTTGCTGGCGCTACCGCTCGCTTGAAGACGCTACGCGTGAATGGCGATCCGGCGGCGCTGGTGACGAGCATCAAAGCGCTCGGCCGTTAGTCCTCAATCCCCCAGCGGCAACTTTGGATCGTCGACCTTCAGCGTGTTCACGCTCTGCTTGATGCGGCGCAGGTTTTCGAGAACCCTGGGTCCGCGCGTCTCGGCCACGGAGGTGACGATCATGTCGATGATCGACAGCAGAGCATAGCGCGACGAGGTCGGCTTGTAGATGTTGCCGTCCTCCAGCGACTGGAACTGGATGACGGTATCGGCGGCCTTGGCGAGCGCTGATTCCGGCGGGGTTACGGCGATGGTGGTGGCGCCATATTGCTGGGCCACCTGAACGGCGTCGATCACCGAGCGCGCATAGCCGGACACCGAGAACGCGATCAGCGTCGTCTCCGATGTGGCGACCGCGGCATACATGCGCTGCAATTGCCCGTCGATCTGCGCCAGCACCGGCACGCCGAGCCGAAACAGCCGGTTCTGCATCTCGGTCGCCATCATCGAGGAAATGCCGCCGGAGCCGATGCACAGCACATTGCCCGAACTGACGATGCGCGCGGCCACGCCCACCAGCGTCTTCATGTCGAGGTTTTCGCTGGCGCGCTGGATGGCGGCGATTGCCGCTTCGGTGATGGCCGACGCAATGCGCTGCTCGCGCGCGTCGCGGTTCAGCGGTTCGGGCGACAGATACTGGCCGCCAATGGCAATCGCCTGCGCCAGGTAGAATTTGAAATCGCGCAGACCCTCGCAGCCGAGATTGCGGCAGAAACGGGTGACCGTCGGCTCGCTGACGCCGACGCGCGCGGCAATTTCCGAGATTGCCGCCTTGGAGGCGAAGTCGAGATCGGTCAGCACGAGGCCGGCCAGGCGGCGGTCCGATTTGGTGCCGTCCTGCGACATCAGCTGCAGGCGCGTGATGATGTCGGCCGGCGTTTTCATTTCTGGGTTGTCGTCTTCATCGTGGTGTTTTCGTTTTCATGCCGGAGCTCTCATAGCGGCAGGCCTGTCGCCGTGTCGAACAGATGGATGTTTGCAGGCGCGACCGAGACCGGCAGCATTTCACCCGGCTTGACCTGTATCCGATCGCGGAACACGGCGCGCACCGTGTCAGCGCCGATGGCGCCATAGACATGGGTTTCCGAGCCGGTCGGCTCGACGACATCGACCTTGATCGCCATCGCGTCGACAGCCTCGCCGATGACGAAGTGTTCGGGCCGTATGCCGGCCTCGACCGTGCTGCCAGCCGGCACCGTCTTGCTGCCGAGCGCCAGTCGCCCTCCGCCGGCCGATTGGAACCAGCTTTTCTCGGGCGTTGTCTTAAGCGCCCCCGACACAAAGCTCATCGACGGCGAGCCGATGAAGGAGGCGACGAATTTGTTGGCGGGACGGTCGTAGAGCTCCAGCGGGGCGCCGACCTGCTGGATCTTGCCGCGATCCATCACCACGATGCGGTCGGCCATGGTCATGGCTTCGATCTGGTCGTGGGTGACATAGACGATGGTCGATTTCAGCCGCTGGTGCAGCGCCTTGATCTCGGTGCGCATCTGCACGCGCAACTGCGCGTCGAGATTGCTGAGCGGTTCGTCGAACAGGAACACCGAGGGCTCGCGCACGATGGCGCGGCCCATGGCGACGCGCTGGCGCTGGCCGCCCGACAGTTCCCGGGGATAGCGGTCGAGATAGGCGAACAGGTTGAGGACGCCAGAGGCCTTTTTCACCTTGGCGCCGATTGCCGTGCGGCTTTCGCCGCGGATCTTTGGGCCAAAGCCGATATTGTCGGCCGCTTTCAGGTGCGGAAACAGCGCATAGGACTGGAAGACCATCGCGATGTTACGCCGCTGTGGCGGCAAATCGTTGGCGCGCATGCCGCCGATCAAGAGGTCGCCTGCGGTGATCGGCTCCAGCCCGGCCAGCATGCGCAGCAAGGTCGACTTGCCGCAGCCGGAAGGGCCGACCAGCACGACGAACTCGCCGCTCTTGATGTCGAGGCTGATGTTTTCGAGGATCTTGTGGCGTCCGAAGGATTTCGACAGGTCGCGGAACTCGACATCGGTCATGGTCAGGCTCCCAATATGTCGTCGATGAAGGGCAGGAAGCCGGCGGTCAGTCCGGCGTCGACCGGCACCACCGCGCCGGTTATCCCCGATGCGCGATCCGAAACAAGGAAGGCCACCGCTTCGGCCACTTCCGTGGCGTCGACGATGCGGCCGAGCGGATAGAGCCGCTTGAGCTTGCCGAGAACATCCGGGTTCTTGGCCAGGCGATGGTCCCAGGCGGCAGTGCGGATCGAGCCGGGGCAGACGACATTGGCGCGCAGCCCGTTGCGGCCGAGTTCCACAGCGATCGCTTTGGCATAGGCATTGATGCCGGCCTTGGCTGCGGCATAGGCCGGGTTGCCGAAGTGGGCGATGGCGTTGACGGAAGAGATGAAGACGACGCTGCCCGAACCGCGCGCGGCCATCGCCTTGATCAGTGGATCGGCGAACAGCATCACCCCGGTCAGATTGAGATCGAGCTCGTGCTCAATCTTATCGGGTGTCAATGCGGCAAGCGTCTCTGCGCGCGTCCAGCCGGCATTGTTGATCAGCATGTCGGGAACGCCATCTTTCTCAAGGATCGCTGGTATCGCCGCCTCGATGGAAGCCCGGTCGAGGAGGTCGAAGGCGTGACGCGACGCCAGGTGTGGGCTGCGCAACGCATCTTGCGACTGGTCGCAGCCGACGACCCGCGCGCCTCGTTCGGCCAGCAGCGCCACAATAGCCGAGCCGAGCCCGCCGCCGGCGCCGGTCACCAGCACGGTCTTGCCCGCGAATTCGGCCGTTGAAACCACCCTGCGCGCCTCCCTGGGATCTACGATAGTCGGAAAACGCTATTTTAAGAAATGTAATTAAGCAACAGGATAATCCGCTTGCACAGCGTGAAATGATGGATAATGTAGGAAAGTCACATAAAGCCTTGGTCGCCTGGAAGCCGCAAGAGCGCAGGCGCAATCAAATGGGAGAGATCGAATGAAGCTTGCAAAATGGACTGTCGGCCTGATGGCCGGAATGAGCCTGCTCGCCCTGGCCGCGCAGGCAGATGCCGGCGAGGTGCGCGTAACCGTCGCCGAATACAGCGCCAAGACCGGCCCGTATTTCGAAGCCGTGAAAAAGGAATTCGAGGCAGCCAACCCGGGTATCACCGTCAAGTTCGAAGTTGTGCCGTGGGACGTGCTGCTGCAGAAGCTGACCACCGACATCACCGCCGGCACCAATGCCGACCTGTCGATCATCGGCACCCGCTGGCTGATCGATTTCGTCCAGCAGGATGTCGCCGAGCCGCTCGACGGCTACATCAAGCCAGACTTCAAGGACCGCTTCATCGACACCTTCCTGTCGCCGTCGATCATGGAGGGCAAGACCTACGGCCTGCCGATCGCGGCCTCGGCGCGCGCCATGTACTACAACAAGGAATTGTTCGAGAAGGCCGGAATCGCCAACCCGCCGGCAACCTGGACCGAGTTGCAGGAGGATGCGCGCAAGATCAAGGCGCTGGGTACCGGCACGTTCGGCTTCGGCCTGCAGGGCAAGGAGATCGAGACCGACGTCTATTACTACTATGCGATGTGGTCGCAAGGCACCGAGATCCTCAACAAGGATGGCACGTCGGGCCTCGGCACGCCCGGCGCGCTCGAAGCCGCCAAGCTCTACAAGTCGATGATCGACGAAGGCCTGACGGAACCCGGCGTCACCTCCAACAACCGCGAGGACGTCCAGAACCTGTTCAAGCAGGGCAAGGTCGGCATGATGATCACCGCGCCCTTCCTGTCCAACCAGATCAAGGACGAGGCGCCGAACCTGAAATATGGCGTGGCCGCTATCCCCGCCGGACCGACCGGCGCGCGCGGCACGTACGGCGTCACCGATTCCATCATCATGTTCAAGAATTCCAAGAACAAGGATGAGGCCTGGAAGCTGCTCGACTTCCTGTTCACCACCGAACAGCGCGCCAAGTTCACGCAAGGGGAAGGCTTCCTGCCGGTGAACAAGGAAGAGGCCAAGATGGACTATTACGTCAACAATGCCGATCTGGCAGCGTTCACCGCGCTGCTGCCCGACGCCCGCTTTGCGCCGGTCATCCCCGGCTGGGAAGAAGTCGCCCAGATCACCTCGGATGCCATGCAGAAGATCTATCTCGGCGGCGACCCCGAGGCAGGCTTGAAGGAAGCGGCTGCCAAGGCCAACGCCGTGATCAAGAAATAGGGCGTATCTCCCTGCGCCCGGCGCGCCCCTGAGATCGGGGCGCGCCACACTTTCCTCTCCCTCCGGAGGGGGAGAGGTGGCTCGGCGAAGCCGAGACGGAGTGGGGGAACCACCTGGCAACCGCCGCGAACGGACATAGGAAGGGCAATAGGGGCAAACATCACCTCGCCTTGCGCCCCAAGGGTCGACCCCCCGAGCTTCGCTCGACACCTCTCCCCCGATCGACGGGGGAGAGGAAAGGCATTCTTCTGAAGCGCTGCTAAAGACCGATATGCAAGATTGATCCGAGCTGGCGTGCCAGCGCCACAGAACCACGGTACAAAACCGGCCGATGCAAAATCGCTTCTTGCCCTATCTGCTGACCTTGCCCAGCCTGTTGCTGGCGGCGGTCGTCATCTTCTGGCCGGTCTGGGACCTGATCCAGATCTCGACGCATGACGTCAGCCGCTTCGGCCAGCTACGCGACTTCAACGATTTCGCCAATTATTCAGCCTTCCTCGCCGATCCCGATTTCCTGGCGGCACTCTGGCGCACCGGCCTGTGGACGTTGCTGGTGGTCGGCGGCGCGCTGCTGTTGTCGGTGCCGGTGGCGATGATCCTCAACACCGATTTCTACGGCCGCGGCATTGCCCGCGTCATCATCATGCTGCCCTGGGCGGTGTCGCTGACGATGACGGCGGTGGTCTGGCGCTGGGCGCTCAACGGTGAAAGCGGCATGCTGAACTCGGCGCTGATCGGGCTCGGCCTGATCCATGAAAACATCCAGTGGCTGGCGCGCGCCGAGACGGCATTCCCGATGCAGGTGCTGATCGGCATATTGGTGACGGTACCGTTCACCACGACCATCTTCCTCGGCGGCCTGTCGTCGATCCCCGACGACCTCTACGAGGCGGCGGCCCTGGAGGGGGCGACGCCGCTGCAGCAGTTCCGCGAGATCACCTTTCCGCTGCTGAAGCCGTTCATCAACATCGCCATCGTGCTCAACACCATCTACGTCTTCAATTCCTTCCCGATCATCTGGGTGATGACGCAGGGCGGGCCGGCCAACTCGACCGACATATTGGTCACCCATCTCTACAAGCTGGCCTTCCGCATCGGCAAACTGGGTGAAGCATCGGCGGTGTCGCTGCTGATGTTCGCCATCCTTTTGATCTTCACCATGATCTATGTGCGGCTTGCCATGCGGGAGCAGCGCACATGACGCCCAAGCTGAAGCGTACGATCATCGCCTGGCTGCTGCTTTCGCCGCTGCTCGTGGTGACGATCTTCCCCTTCGCGGTAATGTTTTTGACCGCGGTCAAGCCGCGGCAGGAGGTGCTGTCGCCGACCTGGTGGCCAAGCGAATTCCACTGGTCGAATTTTGCCGACATGTGGGTGGCGACCGGCTTTGGCCAGGCGCTGGCCAATTCGCTCTATGTCTCTGTTATCGCCACCGTCGGCGCCATCCTGATCTCGGTGCCGGCCGCCTATGCCATGTCGCGGTTTCGCTTTGCCGGCTATGGCGCCTTCCGCCAGTTCCTGCTGATCTCGCAGATGATCTCGCCGATCGTGCTGGTGCTCGGCCTGTTCCGGCTGATGGCGGCCTGGGGTCTGATCGAATCCACGACCGCGCTCGGCGTCATCTACATGGCTTTCAACGTCGCCTTCACCGTGTGGATGCTGCAAAGCTATTTCGACACCATCCCGCGCGATCTCGAGGAAGCAGCGTGGATGGAAGGCGCCGGCCGATGGCTGACCTTGCGAAAAGTGTTTCTGCCGCTTTGCCTGCCGGCAATAGCGGTGACCGCCATCTTCACCTTCATCAACGCATGGAATGAGTTCGTCGTTGCGCTCACAATGCTGCGCAGCCAGGAAAGTTACACGCTGCCTATCCAGGTGTTCTCGCTGGTCGCCGGCCGCTACACGATCGAATGGCACCATGTAATGGCGGCGACGCTGCTGGCGACGCTGCCGGTGGCAATCCTGTTCATCTGGCTGCAGCGCTATCTCGTCCGCGGGCTGGCGCTCGGGGCGGTCAAATAACGGCGCCATTCACAACGGAGCTTTCATGCGCATCTTCACCGCCTCGCTGGCGACCGAAACCAACACCTTCTCGCCGGTGCCGACCGACCGGGCGTCGTTCGAGATGGCGTTCTATGCCGGGCCGGGCAAGCATCCGGACACGCCGACCTTGTGCTCCTCGCCGATGGTCGCGCTGCGCCGGCGTGCGGCTGCCGAAGGGCTGACCGTCGTCGAAGGCACCGCCACCTGGGCGGAGCCGGGCGGGCTGGTGCAGCGGCAGACCTATGAGTCGTTGCGCGACGAGATTCTCGGCCAGTTGAAGGCAGCCTTGCCGGTCGACGCCGTCATCCTCGGCCTGCACGGCGCCATGGTGGCGCAAGGCTATGACGATTGCGAAGGCGATCTGCTGGAACGGGTTCGCGCAATCGTCGGGCCCGACGTGGTGATCGCGGTCGAGCTCGACCCGCACAGTCATCTGACCCCAAAGCGCGTCGCGGCATGCAATGTCATGGCCTATTTCCTCGAATTCCCGCACACCGACTTCTATGAGCGCGGCGAACATGTCGTCGAGCTTGGATTGGCGGCGGCGCGCGACGAGATCAAGCCGGTGATCTCGACGTTCGACTGCCGCATGATCCAGGTGCTGCCGACCAGCCGCGAGCCGATGCGCTCCTTCGTCGACCGCATCAAGGCGCTGCACGGCAAGGACGGCGTGCTGTCGGTCTCGGTCATCCATGGCTTCATGGCCGCGGACGTGCCGGAAATGGGCACGCGCATCCTGGTCGTCACTGACAATGACAAGGCCAAGGGCGATGCGCTGGCGGAGAGGCTAGGGCACGAGCTTTACGCCATGCGCGAAAGGACGGCGATGACGATGCTGAACACCGAGGACGGCATCGCGCGGGCACTGGCCGTGCGCAAGGAAAATCCCGGCAAGCCGGTTGTGATTGCCGACATCTGGGACAATCCCGGCGGTGGCGTCGCCGGCGACGGTACGGTCGTGCTGCGCGCCATGCTGGAACGGGGCGTGGACAATTTTGGCGTGGCGACGATCTGGGACCCGATCGCTGTCACCTTTTGCCAGGCGGCAGGCGAAGGCGCCGTCATCGACCTGCGCTTCGGCGGCAAGGCCGGGCCGCTGGCCGGCGAACCGATCGATGCGCGCGTCAAGGTGTTGAAAGCCGTCCCCGAGGGCTGGCAGAGCTTCGGGCCGAGCCGGGTGACGCTCGGACCGACGGCGCTGGTGCGGCTCGAAGGCACCGAAATCGACATCATCCTCAACACCAACCGCACGCAGACCTTCGAGCCGGATGTCTTCTCCAACATCGGTGTCGATCCGTTGTCGAAGGACATATTGCTGATCAAGTCAACCAACCATTTCTACGCCGGCTTTGAACCGATCGCGGCGGAGATCATCTATGTCTCGGCGCCGAGCTCGTATCCGAGCAATCCGGCGGTGACGGATTACAGGAAGCTGACGCGGCCGGTGTGGCCACGGGTGGCGGATCCTTGGCGCTGGTGATCTCCCCCTCGAGGGGGGAGATAAGGCGGCGCTATAGCAATCCCCGCTTCACCATCATCGCTTCCGGCGAAGGCATCTTGCCGCGGAACGCCGTGTACAGCTCCTCCGGATCCTTCGACCCGCCAGCGGCATAGATATTCTTCCGAAGCCGTTCCGCCAGCGCCGGGTTGAAGGGATCGCCGGTCTCCTCGAAGGCGGCGAAGGCGTCGGCGTCGAGCACTTCCGACCACATGTAGGAATAGTAGCCGGCTGAATAACCGTCGCCGGAGAAGATATGGCCGAAATGCGGGGTGCGATGACGCATGGCGATGGTGTCGGGCATATCAAGCTTTTCCAGCGTTTCGGCTTCGAAACGCAGCGGTTCCGCCGGCGCATCCGGCCGCGCGTGATACGCCATGTCGATCAGCGCCGACGCTGTGAACTCGACCGTGGCGAAACCGGCGCCGAACGTGCGGGCGGCCAGCATCTTGTCGAGCAGCGACTTCGGCATCGGCTTGCCGGTCTTAACATGCAGCGCATGCTTTTCCAGCACTGCGGGCACCGTCAGCCAGTGCTCGTAGAGCTGCGAAGGCAGTTCGACGAAATCGCGGGAAACCGAGGTGCCCGCCACCGACGGCCAGGTGACGTCGGTCAGCATGCCGTGCAAAGCATGGCCGAACTCGTGGAACAGGGTCTTGGCCTCATCGACCGACAACAGCGCTGCTTCCCCGGCCGGCGGCTTGGCGAAGTTCATGATATTGTAGATCACCGGCTTGGAGCCATCGCCAAGCTTGTAGCCCGACTTCAGCGCGCTCATCCACGCGCCGGAGCGCTTCGAGGACCGGGCGAAATAGTCGGCGAGGAACAGGCCGCGCTCGCTGCCATCGGCGTTCTTCACCACGAAGACGCGCGCGTCGGGATGCCAGGCGGCGATGCCCTTCTTCTCCTCGAAAGTGATGCCGAACAGTTTTGTGGCGACGTCGAAGCAGGCGTCGATGATGCGGTCGAGTTGCAGATAGGGTTTCAGTTCCGCCTCGTCGAAGGCGAATTTTTCGGCGCGCAATTTCTCCTGGTAGAAGCGCCAGTCCCAGGCGGCGAATTTTTCGTTGCTGCCTGCCTTGGTCGCCAGCCGCTCCAGCTCCTTCTGGTCGGCGGCGGCCTTCTCCAGCGCTTTCTCCCAGACCGGGTCGAGGAGGTCGTGCACCGCCTTCGGCGTCTTGGCCATGGTGTCGTCGAGTTTCAGCGCGGCGAACGAGGCATAGCCTAGCAGCCTGGCCTTTTCGGCGCGCAGTTTCAGCATGTCGCGCACCACTGCGGTGTTGTCGCTGGCGCCGCCATTCTGGCCGCGCATGGTGAAAGCGCGGAAGGCGCTCTCGCGCAGGTCGCGGCGTTCGGAGAAGGTCGTGAACGGCTCATAGATAGAGCGCGACAAGGTGACTGCGTAGCGGCCTTTCTGGCCGCGCGTCTCGGCGGCTTCGGCCATCGAACTCTTCACGAAGTCCGGCAGGCCCGCAAGATCAGCCTCGTCGAGGAAAAGCGCCCAGTCGCGCTCGTCGGCCAGCACGTTCTGGCCGAAGGTCGTGCCGAGCGAGGACAGCTCCTCGCTGATGTTGGCCAGCCGCTTCTTGCCGTCGGCGTCGAGTTTTGCGCCCGATCGCACAAAGCCTTTCCAGGTCTTCTCCAGCACCCGCAGCGTCTCGGCGTCGAGTTTGAGCGTCTCACGGCGCTGGTAGAGATCGTCGACGCGGGCAAACAATTTCTCGTTCATCGAGATCGCCGAGAAATGCCTCGACATTTTTGGCGAGATATCGCGCTCCAGCGCCTGGATCGCATCGTTGGTGTGGGCGCCGGCCCGGCACCAGAAGATCGACGAGACATGGTCGAGCGGCTCACCGGCGAGCTCGAGGGCTGCCAGCGTATTCTCGATGGTCGGCGCATCCTTGTTGCCGGCGATCGCATCGATTTCGGCCTCATGTGCCTTCAGCGCCGCGTCGAACACCGAGGAGAAATCGTCGTCGCCGATGCTGGCAAAATCCGGCAGGCCGAGCGGCCCTTGCCATTTGGTCAGCGGATGGGCGGCGAGATCGACGGTTTTCGTGGACGGCATGGGGGATCTTTCGATGATTGGCGGAGCTTGCTGACCGATGTAGGGCGATGACTGGCGCGGCGCAACAGCGCGGCCGTTCAAGCCCGCGTCAGAAGCCGTCGCAATTTTCCGCGATCGCCGCTTGCGAACTGGCGGTGATGCGGTTGCCGGTGACGGCGAACGTCTCCTGCATCAGCATGTCATTGTTGGGGAAATCATAGCAGGCGATGACAGTTGTGACGCCGGCCTCGCTCTTTTCGACGCGATGCCGGATTGCGGCGCCGGCGACCGCGCCCTTCCATTCGTCGATCGACGCGATGAACTCCTGCTTCGACTGTACGACGCCGAGATCGTCGAGCTTGATGCGGACATCGTCGGCGAGCAGGTCCGACAATTCGGTGCGATCGGCGACCAGCAGCGCCGAATACCAGCGGTCGATAATGGCGCCGTCATCGGAGCGGGCAGGGACGAGCGAAATCAGCAGCGCCGCTACGGCGAAAGCGATCGCAGGCCAAACCCGCATTCTTGCCTCCTCTTATTTGACCATGCCCTTATCCGAAAACCGGTTCCCACTTTTCGGGATCATGGGTCTACGTCAAATCCGGCCGCTCGAAGTCGCCGGTGTCCTTGTTCATCACCCAGAGCTCGCCGGTCGAGATGTCGAACCAGGCGCCATGCAGCGACAGCCGCCCCTTGCCTTCGAGGATGGAGACGCAAGGGAAGGTCCTGAGATTGGCGATCGAATAGCGGATGGAAATCCGCTCCAGCGCCGTCTGCCGTTCGGTTGTCGTCATGAACGTGCTGGACGAAACGGTTTCGGCCGCCGGCGCGATCAGGCTCATCCATTTGCCGATGAAGTCGCCGGGCGACAGCGGCGCCGAATTGGTGTCGAGCGCGGCGCGGATGCCGCCGCAGCGGCCATGGCCCATCACCACGATGTTTTTCACCTTCAGGCTCTGCACGGCGAATTCGAGCGCGGCCGAGGTCGAGTGGAACTCGCCGTCCGGCGCATAGGGCGGCACCAGATTGCCGACATTGCGCAGGACGAACAGTTCGCCCGGACCGGCGTCGAAGATCGCCTCGGGGGCAGAGCGGGAATCGCAGCAGGCAACGATCATGGTTTCGGGCGCCTGCCCCTCGCGGGCAAGCTCGCGATAGCGTCCGCTCTCGGTGAGATAGCGGCCATTCATGAAGTTGCGGTAGCCGGTCCAAAGATGTTCGGGGAGATGGGGCATGGGCTAGGGATGAAGCCTTTCGGGGTTAGCGACGGCAGCTCATTTCAAGTTAGAAAGGCTCTAACGGCAAATGCCCGTCGCGGGCAATGCCGAATTGCGGATGGCTTCGTCGCAAATCGCCATGCCGCACGCATGGCGCCGCTTGCCTCACGCCCAGATCGCCAGGGGAATGCCGAAACGGTCGGCAAGCGGCGGGTCGGGAAACGGCGTTGCCTCCCCGCCGGCAATGCGTCCGGCAATCAGCATCATCGCTGCGGCGTCGAGGAAATCGTCGGCGGCAGCACCGCGTTGCGGCGGCTGGTCAAGGAAAGCTCTGGTATAGCCGTGCCGGCAGAGCAGTGCCTTGCGTTCTTCCATCCCGGCCGGATTGACGGCGCCCTTGATCTTCTTCGGCAGTGTCATCGGTTTTTCGCCGTTCAGCCGGCAGAAGGCCACTTCGGGATGCGATTCGAAGACGCGGCGGCGCAGTTGCGGACGTGCGATCAGCAGCGCGTCGATCTCGCGTATCTTGGCAAAGATGCCGAAGGCCTGGATCGAGACGCCGCGTGGCGGATCGGAGGTCGCCTTGGCCACCTCGCTGGCGCGCCGATGTGCCTCATACCAGGCCTCGACCGTGGTGAAGCCGCTGGTGTCGGCGTAGAGGGCCGGGCGGGACGGGATAGAGAAGACGCTGGATTGCCGTGCTCCGAGCATTGGCCGTACCAAGGTCTCCGGCCCGCGCCCGCCTCTTTTCGAGACGTCCGGCAGGCCGATCGGCATGTCGACGACCACTGTCGCATCGGCGGGCAAGGCGTCGAGCAGGGTCGCAAAGCTGGGAAAGACGCGGACTGACGGCGCGGCATCCAGATCGCGGCGGACGGCGATCCAGCCGGCCTTGCAGCCGTCGACGCCGACGACCACGGTCGAGGTCACGCCCGGCGGTCCCGCCCCGGATGCGTGAGGTGGCGCAGTTGCACCATCGCCATCGGATGCGACAGGCTCTGGGCATCGGTTTCAAGCTGCAACTCGTCGCCGCCACGCTTGGCGGTTCGCGCCAGGATTTCGTAGACGGCGGCGGTGGTCGATTGCAGCGCCTTGATCGGCGGCTGCCCCGACAGGATGCGGGCGAGGTAGACGGCCGCAGTCAGGTCACCGAGGCCATTCGGCGGCTTGTCGATGAGGCGGTGTTCGGCCAGCAGCGCCTGGGTGCCGTCAAGCAGCAGATTGCCGGTGCCGCCGGTCATCATCGACTGTGCCGACGTCACCAGCATTGTTGACGGTCCGGCATGGAGGGCGGCCGAGATCACCGATTTCAGATCGGGCAAAGGCGCGCCGGCCATCCACTCCAGCTCATAGCGGTTGGGGGTGGCGATGTCGGCGATCGGCATCAGCCGGTCGCGCATCGCGGCGGCCGTCGGCTCGGGCACATAGAGCCCGCCGGAATCGCCCATCACCGGATCGCATATATAAATCGCGTCCGGCGTCTTGGCCTTGACCGCCGCAACCAGCGAGGCGACGGCCTCGGCCTGGCCGGCCTCGCCAAGATAGCCCGACAGCACCGCGCCGACCTCACCCAGCCAGGGCGCGCGCTCGAGATCGGCCATCAGCGCCTTGAACTGGTCGAGCGGCGGCACGATGCGCGTGGCGCGGCCATGGCCCGGATGCCAGGGCAAGATGACCGTCGGTACCGCCCACACGGGAAAGCCCAGCGTCTCCAGCGCAAACACGGCGGCGCGGTTGCCGACCGAGCCGCGGGCGACATGGCTGGAAATGACGATGACCGCGCGCGGCGCGTCGGCTTTTTCGCGGTTCATGGAAAATCCTAGATACGGATAATTTTTCGTTGAATCGTCATCCTGATCTATCTCTTTGGTTGGAGGATGATCTCCGGACAAAACGGTTCCCGTTTGTCCGAGAAAACCGGTTCCCACTTTTCAGGATCATGCTCTAGCTGCCCCGGGAGACGTAGTACACGAGCCAGATCAAAAGGCCGAGGGCGACGATGAGCCCAAGTGCGCGACCGATGCGGGTGCCCCAGACCTCGATCGGATCGGATCGGTCGGCCTCCGCTGCGGTAACATGATCGCGCGCGCCTTTCGCTGCCCGTGACACCAGCGATGCGCCGCCAAGGCCGCCCTCGTTCGCCACGCGCTCGATAATGCGGCGCGATTCGCTGTCATCGTCGTGGCGTTCCGCCATGATCCTGTCCTGTTTGCCGGCAACCATACCGTGTTCGCGCGATCAATCACAGGGCCTCGCCGGCGCATGAATGCGCGCCAGGAATGCGCGCCAGCGGCAGACATTTTCTTGAGCGCGGATTGTGCTAATGCTTCGCATGCAACTTCTGTCGAGGGACCTCACCATGTTTGCCCAGCGCCTTGCCTTCCCTTTCCGCAGTCTGCCGGCCGTGCTGATGATGGCCGTCGTGCTGCCTCTGCTCGCCGGCTGCGGCTTCAACACCATCCCGACGGCGGAGGAAAACGCCAAGGCGGCATGGAGCGAGGTGCTGAACCAGTATCAGCGTCGGTCCGACCTCATTCCCAATTTGGTCGAGACGGTGAAGGGCTATGCCTCGCATGAAAAGGACACGCTCGATGCGGTGGTCGAAGCGCGCGCCAAGGCGACGCAGATCACGGTGACGCCGGAAACGCTGAAGGACCCCGAAGCGCTCAAGAAGTTCCAGGATGCGCAATCAGGGCTGACCAGCGCGCTGTCGCGGCTGATCGCGGTGTCGGAGGCCTATCCCGACCTCAAGGCCAACCAGAATTTCCTGGCGCTGCAGGCGCAACTCGAAGGCACCGAGAACCGTATCGCCGTGGCGCGGCGCGACTACATCCTGGCGGTCAAGGATTACAATCTGACGCTGAGGACCTTTCCGTCGGTGCTATGGGCAACCTTCTGGTTCCGCAGCAACGAGCCCTTCGCCAACTTCACCGTCGAAGAAGACAAGATGCAGCCGCCGAAGGTCGATTTCGGCACGAAGCAGGGCGGGTGATGACGTCTGGGTGAGCTTGGCCTTTGCCAGCCTTGCGTTCCTTCACACCCCCCTCTGTCCTGCCGGACATCTCCCCCTCAAGGGGGGAGATCAGCTGTCTTCTGTCCTTGCGCCAAATATCAGCGTTGCCGGCTGAGCGTCGGCAGCGAGATTGCCAATCTCCCCCCTCGAGGGGGAGATGTCCGGCAGGACAGAGGGGGACGCGAAGGAACGCCAACCTTGGTGTTCTTCTCGCCTTTCTGGCCGTCTTCCTGCCCCTCACCGCCTTCGCCGCCGACCTCCCCGCGCTGACCGGCCGCGTCGTCGACAATGCCGGGATCATCGATGCAGGCACCAAAGCCGCGCTCACCCAGAAACTCGCCGACTTCGAGACCAGAGGCTCCGACCAGATCGTCGTCGCAACCATCCCCAGCCTCGACGGCGAGGAGATTGAGCCTTACGCCAACCGGCTGTTCCGCTTCTGGAAGCTCGGCCAGGCCAAGGAAAACAACGGCGTGCTGCTGCTGGTGGCGCCGAACGACCGCAAGATGCGCATCGAGGTCGGCTATGGGCTGGAAGGCACGCTGACCGATTTGCACACCAAGCTGATCATCGAAAACGACATGGTGCCGGCGTTCCGCGCCGGCGATTTCTCCGGGGGCATTTCCAAGGCCGTCGACGACATGGTGATGGTGCTGGAAGGCAATCCGGAGGAATTGGAGGCGCGCGGCGAGCGCAACCAGAAGCCGCCCATCAATACCGACAATCTGTTCTTCGGCGTCTTCATCAGCATCTGGGCAATCATCTTCTTCGGCAGCATGGCCGCCTCCATCCTGCCGCCGATCTTCGGCCAAAAACTCGGTCCCGGCCGCTATCGCTGGCTCGGCATGACATTCGAGCCGGGCCGGCGGTCGTCCAGCGGCGGCTGGTCTTCGGGCGGGGGCGGCTGGTCGTCGGGTTCAAGCGGTGGTGGCGGCTTTTCCGGCGGCGGCGGTTCGTCCGGCGGCGGCGGCTCCTCGGGAAGCTGGTGACGAGATGACAACACGCATCGCCAATCCCTGGCATGGCCGCTTCGCCACGATGACCGGCGCTGCCTTGCTGGTCTTGCTCGTCAGCTTCGCGGCGCTGGCGGCGGAACTGCCCGCCCTCACCGGTGGTGTCGTCGACAATGCAGGCATCATCGACGCTGCGACCGAGGCGGCGCTGACGCAGAAGCTGGCCGATTTCGAGACCAAAGGCTCCGACCAGATCGTCGTCGCGACGGTTCCCAGCCTCGACGGCGAGGAGATCGAGCCTTACGCCACCCGGCTGTTCAACGCCTGGAAGCTCGGCCAGAAGGCCAAGAACAATGGCGTGCTTCTGCTGGTGGCCGTGAACGACCGCAAGATGCGCATCGAGGTCGGCTACGGGCTGGAAGCCACGCTCACCAACCAGCACGCCACACGGATCATTGAAGGCATGGTGCCGGCCTTCCGCGCCGGGGATTTCTCCGGCGGTATTTCCAAAGCGGTCGACGACATGATCATGGTGATCGAGGACGGTCATGGTGGTTGAGGGGAGCTGGTGACGGCATGACAGTACGCGTCTTCAATCCGCCAAAACCTGGCCGCGCAGCCGCGACGATCGGCATCGCCTTGTTGACGATGCTCGCCATGCTGTTCGTAGCCTTGGCGGCAGACCTGCCGGCACTCACCGGGCGGGTGGTCGACAATGCCGGTATTATCGACGCCGCGACCAAGGCGGCACTAACGCAGAAGCTCGCGGATTTCGAGACCAAAGGCTCCGACCAGATCGTCGTCGCCACCATCCCCAGCCTGGACGGCGAGGAGATCGAACCCTACGCCAACCGGCTGTTCCGCTTCTGGAAACTCGGCCAGGCCGGCGAAAACAACGGCGTGCTTCTGCTGGTGGCCAAGAACGACCACAAGATGCGCATCGAGGTCGGCTACGGGCTGGAAGGCACGCTGACCGACCTGCACACCAAACTGATCATCGAAAATGACATGGTGCCGGCGTTCCGCGCCGGTGATTTCTCCGGCGGCATTTCCAAGGCCGTCGACGACATGGTCATGGTGCTGGAAGGCAACCCGGAAGAGCTGGAGGCGCGCGGCAAGCGCAACCCGGCCGACCACAGCACGCCCGTCGATCCTATAGTCGCGGTCTTCCTGATCCTGTGGGCGGCGATGTTCTTCGGCGGCCTGGCGATGGCCTTCCTGCCGCCGATCTTCGGCACCAAGCTGTCGCCGGGCGTGTATAAATGGCTGGGCATGACCTTTCGCTACGGCCAGGGGCCGAGCGGATCGTCCTCGGGCTCCAGCAGCTGGACAACAAGTTCGTCGTCGGGCAGCGGATGGTCATCGGGAAGTTCGGGCAGCAGCTGGTCTTCGGGCTCAAGCAGCGGCGGCGGGTTTTCAGGCGGCGGCGGTTCGTCTGGCGGTGGCGGGTCTTCAGGGAGCTGGTGAGAGAAGATGGCAACACGACCGATCAGCCCACAGGACCATGAGCGCATCGCCACCGCGATCCGCGCGGCCGAGGCCAAAACCGACGGCGAGATCTACTGCGTCGTTGCGCATGCCAGCGACGGCTATTTCTTTCCCGCCGCCTTCATGGCGACATCAGGCATGCTGATTGCCAGCCTCGCCGTCGCTTATGGGCTGGAAGCCTGGTGGCTGTCGATCCGGCTGCCGCATTTCGTCATTGTCCAACTGCTGGCACTGGCCTCGGTGTTGGTGCTTTTGTGGGCGCTGCCGGGCTTGCGCATCCATCTGGTGCCGCGCCGGCAGCGTTATCAGGCGGCACATCACAATGCGCTCAGGCAGTTCCTCGCCCGCAATGTCCACCGCACCACGGCGCGCACCGGCGTGTTGGTCTTCGTGTCGATCGCCGAGCGTTATGCCGAAGTGGTCGCCGATTCGGGCATCGACAGCAAGGTCGGCCAGCATGTCTGGGACGGCGTGCTGCGCGATCTCCTGCAGCATGCCGGTGACGACCGGCTCGCCGACGGCTTCGTCAAGGCGATCGGGCAGGTCGGCGCGGTGCTGGCCGAGCATTTCCCGGTGACGTCGGGCGATGCCAATGAACTGGACGATCATCTCGTCGAGATCTGAAAAGCCAGCACGCGCTACCCGGACGGACGCCTGACCGCGCCGGCTGGGTGCGTTTCCAGGCAGGCTTTGCCCATTGTCAGCAGTGTCGCGATCGGCTGTGAGAAAGCGGTCGGCGGGCTGACCTCGACTCTTGCAAATGGCCGATGCGGGTTTATGGTTAACAAATCATGAATACGCTGAGCATCGACATCAGGAAAGCCGAACCGCGCGACGCTGGCGCCATTGCGGACGTGCACCAGCAGGCTTGGGAGGGCGCCTATTCCGGCATCATCCCGCATCGCTCGCTGACCTCGATGATCAACCGCCGCGGCGCCGACTGGTGGGCCAACGCCATCCGCCGCGCCGCCACCGTTCTGGTGGTCGAGATCGGCGGCACCATCGCCGGCTATGCCACGATCGGCAAGAACCGCGCCCGCGAGCTGAAGCAACAGGGCGAAATCTACGAACTTTACCTGCGTCCGGAATATCAGGGCATCGGGCTCGGCAGCCGGCTGTTCAAGGCGGCGCGGGCGCGGCTTGCCGACCACGGGCTGAAGGGAATGGTGGTGTGGGCGCTGGAAGACAACCAGAACGCACTTTCCTTCTATGCCGGCGCGGGTGGCCGTGACGTCGCCGAAGGCGTCGAGATTTTCGAGCAGAGGGCGCTCAAGAAGGTCGCCTTCGTCTGGGAATGACCGGCTTCGGTTACAAATCATCATAAACCGTGCGCTTCCGTTAGCGCTTCGCACCAATCGCCGCATTGCACCATGCTGCGCCGCCCGCTATCGATCTTGGACATCGAGAGAGGGATTTAAGCATGCGAATCGAAGCCATTGCCATCGGAAAGAACCCGCCCGAGGACATCAACGTCATCATCGAGGTGCCGATCGGCGGCGAGCCGATCAAGTACGAGATGGACAAGGAGGCCGGCACGCTGTTCGTCGACCGTTTCCTGCACACCTCGATGCGCTACCCCGGCAATTACGGTTTCGTGCCGCACACGCTCTCGGGCGACGGCGACCCGATTGACGTTCTGGTCTGCAACACCCGCGCGCTGGTGCCGGGCTGCGTCATCAATGTGCGGCCGATCGGCGTGCTGGTGATGGAAGACAATGCCGGCCAGGACGAGAAGGTCATTGCCGTGCCGTCGCCGAAGCTGACGCTGCGCTACGAAAACGTCACCGAATACACGCAGCTGCCCGAGATCACCCGCGACCAGGTCCAGCACTTCTTCGAGCACTACAAGGATCTCGAGCCCGGCAAATGGGTCAAGATCGAAGGCTGGCACGATTCCAAATACGCCAAGAAGATGATTGTCGACGCGATCGCACGGGCGAAGGCGGCAAAGTAGCGCCGAGAGAGGCCTGCGTCTCGTTCAAGTAAGCGGCAAACGCCAGCGCGAGGCACCCCCCTCTGGCCTGCCGGCCATCTCCCCCTCAAGGGGGGAGTCGCAACGGCTTTCGTCAATTTTCAGCGCCGAAAGAAAAGCGCCGCCAGCGAAGCTGCCAATCTCCCCCTTGAGGGGGAGATGCCCGGCAGGGCAGAGGGGGGTGCCTTGCACCCACGTGACTAGTTATCCACCCGACCAAACGCCGGCACGTTGCCGATGACGGTGTGCTTGTCCTTGCCACAGGCGAAACTCTTCGCCTTTTCGTCGGCCAGCTTGCGCGCCTGGTCATTGGCCTGCGGGTTGCCGGTGGCCAGCACGAGGCCGATGGTGCAGCCGTCGCGGGCTTCCATCTGGGCGACCTTGGCGACGAGCAGCACTTCGGTCGGCTTGTTCTCGTCCTCGGGATTGCTGATCGAGCGGCGGTGGATGACGGCAAAGGGAACGGCAACGTCGCCCTTGGCCTCGATGCGCCACTCGACCTTGGCGCCGGACGAGTTGAAGCCGGAAAAGCTCTCCCAGACCGAGGTCATGTCGCCGCCGGGCGGAAATCCGTAGAACAGCGATTCACGGGCGTCGTCATAGGCGATCAGCACGGGATAGCCACGATAGCCGGAGCAGGCGAGTTCGGCCCATTCGCCGTCGCCTTCCTGCGCCTGCGCATAGGTGACGCAGTCCTTTTGCGAGTCGAGGTCGGTGTAAACGCTTGATATGCCGTCGGCATGGGCGGTTTGGGATAGGGCGGCGAGGGCGAATGGAACAAGCAGCAGGGTTCGCATGCGGACGTCTCCCGTGAAGTTCGCCCCAGCCTATCGCCAAATCTGCGGCCGGCCTAGCGTGCCAATCTCAACGTTGGCGCCGCCCAAATCGCCCTGCCGGGCAATTCTCCCCCTGAACGGGAGAAAGTGGCCGGCTGCGCCGCTGGCGACAACCTTGCAACGCTGGCAATTGGCGAAATCGTGATGAGAGCGTTCCTCGCCCCATTTCCGGGAAAGGATGCCGGCAGGTGAGGGGCGGCGCCAACGTTCGAAATGTTATTTCTTCAAGCTCGCCTCGATCAGCAGGTCGGCGTTGCGGGCGACCGCTGCCGCCGGGCCTCCGAGGCCGAAGAGCTGGCCGCTGATATAGGCGCCTTCGATCAACAGCAGCAGGCCGTCGCCGAGCGTGTCAGGGTCTTTAGCGCCCATCGCTGCGGCCATGGCGCGCAGGCGGTGGCGCAGCTCCTGCTTGTTGGCCTCGCTGACGACACGCGCCGGATGGCCATGTTCGGGATATTCCACCGCCGCGTTGGTCATGCCGCAGCCGCGATAGTCCGGCCTTTGCGTGCGCTTGCCGACGCGAGTCAGAAAAGCCCTGAGCTGTGCCCGCGGGTCGCCGGGATGGGCAGCCACGGCTTCGTCGAAACGCTCCCAATACTCACGGTCATATTGCCTGAGATAGGAAGCGGCGAGCTCGTCCTTGGAGGGAAAGCTGCGGTAGAGGCTGGGCTTGGTGACGCCGGCGCGCTTGACGATTTCGTCGACGCCGATCGCCCGGATGCCGCGGCGGTAGAACAGGTCGTAGGCCACGTCGAGGATTTTCTTGGCAGCCTTGGGCGGTGCGGCTGCATGACCGTCCTTGATGGTCAGTTCAATATTTTTGTCCGTTGGCATGGTATGACTCGATTGACGTGTTACCGATCGGTACGTATACATGTCCTCACCCTGCAACGTACCGGTCAGTAACATGATAGCTCAATCCCGTCCCTTTGGCCAGCGCTACGCTTTCGTCGTGGTTGGCGTCATCTTCCTTTGCCTGTTGATCGCGGCCGGGCTTCGTTCCGCACCCTCGGTGATGATGCTGCCGTTGGATAAAAGCTTCGGCTGGGGGCGCGATACGGTTTCGATTGCCGCTGCGATCGGCATCTTCCTTTACGGCCTGACCGGGCCGTTTGCCGCCGCATTGATGGAGCGTATCGGCTTGCGCCGAACGCTGCTTGCCTCGCTTGTGATCATGTCGGGCTCGACCGCGCTCAGCCTGCTGATGACCGAGCCATGGCACCTGTTCCTCACCTGGGGCGTGTTTTCCGGCATCGGCTCCGGCGCGGTCGCCACCGTGCTCGGCGCCACCATCGTCAACCGCTGGTTCAAGACCAATCGCGGCTTGGTGATGGGGCTGATGTCGGCCTCCAGCGCCACCGGCCTCTTGGTGTTCCTGCCGCTGCTGGCATCGCTCGCCCAGTCGGGCGGCTGGCAGCCCGTCGCTACCGCCGTCTCGATCGCCACCGCCTGTCTTCTGCCGCTGGTCTGGCTGTTGGTTCCGGAGCGTCCCGCTTCGATCGGCATGGTGCGCTATGGCGCCGGGGCCGATGACGTGCCGCCGGTATCGCCGGCATCGCAAGGCAATTTCCTGGCGCATACGCTCAACACGCTGCGCCGCGCTGCCGGCACCCGCGTCTTCTGGTATCTGTTCGCCACCTTCTTCATCTGCGGCTTCACCACCAACGGGCTGGTCGGCACGCATCTGATCTCCTTCTGCGGCGATATGGGCATCCCCGAGGTACAGGCCGCGGGCCTGCTGTCGCTTATGGGCATTTTCGACCTGATCGGGACGACGCTCTCGGGCTGGCTCACCGACCGTTTCGACCCGCGCAAGCTGCTCGGCGTCTACTACGGCATTCGCGGTCTGGCGCTGATCTATCTGCCCTATTCCGGCTTCTCGGCGACCAGCCTGATCATCTTCGCGGTGCTCTACGGTCTCGACTGGATCGCCACCGTGCCGCCGACGCTCAGGCTCGCCAACGAGGCCTTCGGTGACCGCAGCGGCCCGATCGTGTTCGGCTGGATCGTAGCCGGCCACCAAGTCGGCGCCGCCACCGCCGCCGCCTTCGGCGGCACCATGCGCGAATTGCAGGGCAATTACGAACTGGCCTTCCTGATCGCCGGCATGACGGCGATCGTGGCCGCGTGTCTGTCGCTGCTGATCAATACGAGCAGGCCGGCTTTCGATCCGGAGCCGCAAGCGGCGTAAGGCGCTGGGCGCTAATCTCCCCCCTTGAGGGGGAGATGGCCGCAAAGCGGCCAGAGGGGGTCGGTCCGACGGGGCTCAGCGTTCTTTGTGACGAAAGAGGAAGTCGGCGCTTCACGCGCGGCGACCCCCTCTGTCGCCTTCGGCGACATCTCCCCCTCAAGGGGGGAGATCACTCGCCTGTTCACTGTTATCAAAACTTCATCTTTCCGAGATGCGGCTGAAACATTGAAGCAGGACGCTGGTGGCGAACGTTCAAGCCATCAGGAGACAGCCATGAACAAGCTTTCGTTGACCCGCCGCGCTTTCGTCACCTCTGCCAGCGCCGCCGGTCTGCTCGGCGCATCGGGGCTCGCTTTGCCCTATTATTCGCGCGCCAGCCAGCGCCCGGCCTTCACCCATGGCGTCCAGTCCGGCGATGTCGATGCCTCGAGCGGCATGGTGTGGACGCGCACCGACCGGCCTTCGCGCGTCATGTTCGAAGTGTCGTCGACGGAAAACTTCGCCAATGCGACGCGGCTGGCGCCGCTCGATACCTCGCCGGCCAGCGACTTCACGGTCAAGCGCCTGCTTACCGAACTCGCCTCCGACCAGGATATCTTCTACCGGATGACTGCCGCCGACCTGTCGGATATCAACGCCGTTTCCGAACCGATCGTCGGCCGTTTCCGCACAGCACCCGCCTCGAAGCGCGACATAAAATTCGCCTGGTCGGGCGACACGGCCGGCCAGGGCTGGGGAATCGATGAGACCGGCATGAAAACCTACGCCACCATCGCCAGGCACACGCCGGATTTCTTCCTGCATTCCGGCGACACCATCTATGCCGATGGCGCCATGAAGGACGAGGTAGACCTGCCTGGCGGCGGCAAGTGGAAAAACGTCGTCCTGATCGACGGCAAGCGCAAGGTGGCCGAGACGCTGGATGAGTACCGCGACCAGTGGAAATACAACATGATGGACAAAAACGTTCTGGCCTTGAGCGCCATCTGCCCGACCTTCTACCAGTGGGACGATCACGAGGTGCTGAACAACTGGTCGGATTCGAAGAATCTCGGCGCCGACAGCCGCTACACCGAAAAATCCATCCATGTGCTCGCGGCGCGTGCGGCGCGCGCCTTCCATGAGATGACGACGATCCGCTACGAGCCGTCCGAGCCCGGCCGCGTCTACCGCAAGATCGCGCATGGGCCGCTGCTCGACGTGTTCTTCCTCGACATGCGCTCCTATCGCGGCCCGAACGGCGCCGACATGCAGGAGGACATGACGCCGCAGTCACGCATGCTGGGCGAACAGCAGACGAAATGGCTGAAGCGCGAGCTGACGAATTCCAGGGCGACCTGGAAGATCATTGCCGCCGACATGCCGCTCGGCCTCGTCGTCTGGGACGACGGCGCCAAGAAGGTCGGCGCGGAAGCCATCAGCAATGGCGACAATGGCCTGCCCAAAGGCCGCGAGCTCGAGATCGCCGACCTGTTGCGCTACATCAAGACTGCCGGCATCACCAACACGGTCTGGTTGACCGCCGATGTCCACTACACGGCGGCGCACTATTACAACCCCGACAAGGCGCGGTTCCAGGATTTCAATCCTTTCTGGGAATTCGTCTCGGGCCCGATCCACGCCGGTACCTTCGGTCCCAATGATTTCGACATGACCTTCGGCCCGGAGCTGAAATTCATCAAGGCGCCGACCACCGAACAGGGCCAGAACCTGCCACCCTCGGCCGGCCTGCAGTTCTTTGGCCTGGTGGACATTTCAGGGGCGACAGAGCAGCTGACCGTGCGGCTGATGGATCGCGACGACATCGAGCTTTACAAGGTGACGCTCGATCCGGTGCGGTCGGCGTAAGCCTTTGGGCCGGTGCGAAGGATCGCTATGCCTGGAATGGGCAGCCGTCAGTCCGGGTAGCAAACCGTCGGAATCTTCGGCCACACCGCGCTGTCGCAGCCTGCAACCCGCTGCCTCTGCTTGAAAGAGGCGCTGACCGGGCCGGTGACCACGGGGTCGACGCCATCAGGGGCGTCGGCAAACATCTGCTCGGCCGTCCGGTCGGGCGACGAAGCCGGATTGGCTTCCTTCACCGTGGCGGCCGATTGAGCGGCATTGGCCGCCAGCACGGCAGCGAATGCGACCGAAGCGATGAGGGGCCAAAATCGGTTGAGTTTGTCGGTCATGAATTTCGAACTACCCGGGCCCAGAAAGGTTCCCGCCTTGGTTAACAAAACCATCTCACACCGAGATGCTTAAGATTTGATGAGTATTTGGTGGTGCGCCTCCTCTTTCGCAATTGCGAAAAACCCTGTATGAGCCGCGCAACCGAAAGAGGCGGCGCCTTCTGGCCTGCTGCCTGCAACGCTCCCGAGACCACAAAATGAAAATTCGTAATATCGCGATCATCGCGCACGTCGACCATGGAAAAACCACCCTCGTCGACCAATTGCTGCGGCAATCCGGTTCCTTCCGCGACAATCAGCGCGTCGCCGAGCGCGCCATGGATTCCAACGACCTCGAAAAGGAACGCGGCATCACCATCCTGGCCAAGGCGACCTCGGTCGACTGGAAGGACACCCGCATCAACATCGTCGACACGCCCGGCCACGCCGATTTCGGCGGTGAGGTCGAGCGCATCCTGTCGATGGTGGATTCGGCGATCGTGCTGGTCGACGCCGCCGAAGGCCCCATGCCGCAGACCAAGTTCGTCGTCGGCAAGGCGCTCAAGGTCGGCCTGAAGCCGATCGTCGTCATCAACAAGATCGACCGTCCGGACGCCCGCCACGTCGAAGTGGTCAACGAGGTGTTCGACCTGTTTGCAGCGCTTGACGCCACCGACGAGCAGCTCGACTTCCCGATCCTCTACGGTTCTGGCCGCGATGGCTGGGTCTCGGAAAATCCGGAAGGCCCGAAGGACCAGGGCCTGGCGCCGCTGTTCGACCTCGTCATCAAGCATGTGCCGGAGCCGACCGTTCATCCCGGCCCGTTCCGCATGATCGGCACCATCCTGGAAGCCAATCCATTCCTCGGCCGCATCATTACCGGCCGTATCGAGAGCGGCACGCTGAAGTCCAACCAGGCGGTCAAGGTGCTGCACCATGACGGCACCCAGATCGAAACCGGCCGCATCTCCAAGATCCTCGCTTTCCGTGGCCTCGAGCGCCAGCCGATCGAAGAGGCGCAGGCGGGTGACATCGTCGCCATTGCCGGCCTGTCCAAAGGCACCGTCGCCGACACGTTCTGCGACCTGGCGGTGACCGAGGCGTTGCATGCGCAACCGATCGATCCGCCGACCGTGACCATGTCTTTCCTGGTCAATGATTCGCCGCTCGCCGGCACTGAAGGCGACAAGGTGACCAGCCGCGTCATCCGCGACCGCCTGCTGCGAGAAGCCGAAGGCAATGTCGCGCTCAAGATCGAGGAATCGCCCGACAAGGATTCGTTCTTCGTTTCCGGCCGCGGCGAATTGCAGCTGGCCGTGCTGATCGAGACGATGCGCCGCGAAGGCTTTGAAATCGCCGTGTCGCGTCCGCGCGTCGTCATGCAGAAGGGCGAGAACGGTGAATTGCTGGAGCCGGTCGAGGAAGTCGTCATCGACGTCGACGAGGAGCACGCCGGCATCGTCGTGCAGAAGATGTCGGAGCGCAAGGCCGAGATGGTCGAGCTGCGGCCTTCGGGCGGCAACCGTCAGCGCATCGTCTTCCACGCGCCGACGCGCGGACTGATCGGCTACCAGTCGGAACTGTTGACCGACACGCGCGGCACCGCCGTGATGAACCGGCTGTTCCACGCCTACCAGCCCTACAAGGGCGAACTGCCGGGCCGCACCAACGGCGTGCTGATCTCCAACGAACAGGGCGAGGCAGTGGCCTATGCCATGTGGAACCTCGAAGACCGCGGCCCGATGGTCATCGACCCGGGCGTCAAGGTCTATCAGGGCATGATCATCGGCATCCATAGCCGTGACAACGACCTCGAAGTGAACGTGCTGAAGGGCAAGAAGCTGACCAACATCCGCGCCGCCGGCAAGGACGAGGCGGTGAAGCTGACGCCGCCGATCCGCATGACGCTGGAGCGCGCGCTGGCCTGGATCCAGGACGACGAGCTGGTCGAGGTGACGCCGAAGACCATCCGCCTGCGCAAGCTCTATCTCGACCCGAACGAGCGCAAGCGCTTCGAGAAGTCGGCCAAAGTGGTCGGCGCGGCGTAACGGTTTTTGTTTTGGCGAGATGGGGACGACCCAACCCATCGTCTCGCCGAATGGGACAGGCTTCCCACTGGGAGCAGCCTGGCGCCCAGCCAGCCCAGCGGTGTCTCTTCAAAGGACCACAGCGGAAGCTCATAGTGTCATGATATTCTCATTCCTCTCACTCCTCCGCACGGTATGCTAGCTGTGGGTGGAGGCGAGGAAACGGGTGTGCGAAATGCCGTTCGGGATTTCGTGCGGAGTCTTATGCAAGACGACACGCGGCGAAGGCTCGCAGCCCACAAAAAGCTTGTTGGATTTGGCAACGCGGCACTGCCGGCGATCGAGTATGAGCTGGCAAAGATCGATCTGGGTAAGGTTTCCCATCGCGAAGTTTCAACGGTTGTGGCGGGCCTCGCTACTGCCCTGCACGATATTAACGAAGATGCATCTCGACGATATATTTCGGATTCGCTTGCAGGACCGATAACTCCCCTTATGCGCGCTGCGCTCCGCAGCATCGTTCGCTTTGCGATGGACGACTGGCTGCGGTCTTCAGTTGGCGACATCACTGTTCTGGAGCATGGCAAGCTCGACAGTGGTTTGGAGGCGGCGCGGCACATTGGCCACTGGCTTGCAAATGTACCTGCAGCCGATCTGATTGGCATTTCGCGAATCTATATAATCCCGGAAATCCCCGAACCCGAGTTCGCCGGCACTTACCTCCAGACAGTATCGGTCATCGAGATTGTCTGGCGACGCCCATCCAAACATTGGATTGGCAACGCATTTCGCAGATTCATGATCGAGAAAACGCTCTATCACGAAATAGGCCACCATGCGCTGCAGCATGTCGAAATGGGACAAGACCCCGATCAGGAAAAGCAGGCAGACCGCTACGCATGGAAAATGATGCGCAGGGCACATCCCAATCTATGGATGCTTACTTTTCCTCTGCGGTTCCTTGGCGCGTCTGAACGACGGAAAAATGCCAAGGAGTTGGAAGCCGTATAGGATGCGTTTCGAAAGGTCGGCCAAGGTGGTCGGTGCAGCTTAAGGGCGCGCAATGAGCGACAAACTGGTCACGGCTGCGGTATTCGACAATCGGCCCGAGGCCGCGGTCTGCATATCGATGCTTCAAGCCTACGGGATTTATGCATTTTCGGCGCATCTCGATACGAGCGGGCAAAGCCTGACCCATGTGCAGGTCGCCGACAGCGATCTCGAAGCGGCCAAGGGTTTGATCGCTTCGACCTCTGAAGAGAGCGATTAACCCCTGGCCGCAGCGGCTCATCCTCCGGCCGCCGAGATGATGACTTCGCGATCCGCTTCGCCGGCTAGGTCGATGCGGATGGTCGTCCCCTCGCGAGCCGGCTTGCGCAAAGCCTTGGCTCCCTCCGGAAAGACGATCAACACCAGCTTCTCCTCCAGTGCCTGAAGCCGCGACCGCGAGATGCCGAGTTCGCCGGCGAGCAGACGGTCGAGCCGCAGCGATGTCGGCATTTCCAGCCCAAGCCTGATTTCAAGCGCGGCTGCGGGTCGGCCTTCGCCGCCGAGCCGGTGTTTGTGAACGGCGACATCGGGAAACTCCTCGACGCGGCCGACCCGGTTTCGCAAAGCCACGACATCGAAGGACATGGCGGCGGGCGAGGGCCGGATCGTTGCTTTCGAGCGCTGCCAGCAGCGCGGGTTCGATGTCGCGGCGGTTGCAGCGTTCGAAAATGCCGAAATTCCACGAATTGTCGCAGTCGATGCAGCGATAGATCAGCCAGACATCAATGCGTTTGCCATTGGCGTTGACGCGGAATTTGTCGCTGCAGCGATAGGCTTTCACGGCGCCGCAGCGGTTGCAGTGGATCAGGGGTCGAGGTGCGATTTCGGGCGTGATTGCCCAGTGGATAGCGAGATGTTGGGACAAGCCGGAAGACCTTCCAGTGTGGAAGTTCTTCAGGTCGGCAATGGCGAGATGCCCATGCGGGCACGGCGTGGCGAGAGCTAGCTATGTCGGAAATCAGCTGTCACGGGCGGCAAAGCGCGCGACAACGGTTCAGCAGTGCCAAACCGGTCTCGAACCGCCGCCTGAGGAACACGTGAAATGGAGCAGGCACCGCTTAATGCGGCGCCCTGCCAAGTGTGATCAGGGGAGTTGGCGAGACCGGCGGTTACTGAGGCAAAATGAAGCTCGAAATGAATGTCGGGACGGTTCTTCTAGCGGCAAGACGCCGAGCGGGCAAGGTTCATAGGGTGTCTCGCCCTGCTCAGGCGAAGGCGATCTGTACCTTCATCGATTTGTTGCGGTCGCCGGCGATCTCGAAAGCCGCAACCGCCTCGTCCATCGGATAGATGCCGGTCAGCAGCGGCTTGACGTCGACGCGACGGTTGTTGATCAGATCGACGGCCAGCGCGAACTCGTCGTGGAAACGGAAGGAGCCGCGCATTTCGATCTCCTTGGCGACGATGAGATTCTGAGGCAGCGACATGTCGCCGCCTAGGCCGAGCTGCACGAGCACCCCGCGCGGCTTCAGCACATCGAGCCCGGCTCGCACCGCGCGCTCATCGCCGGAGCATTCGAACATGACGTCGAAACTGCCCTTCTCGACATTGTAGCCAGCGAGCTTGTCGGCATCTGTGGCGACATTGATGGTGCGGTCGGCGCCGATCTCGTTGGCCTTGGCCAGAACCGCGTCCATGACATCGGTGACGACGATCTCACGCGCGCCGTGGACACGTGCGGCAAGGATGCTGAGCGCACCGATCGGCCCGCAGCCGGTGACCAAGACCCGCTTGCCGAGCAGCGAGCCGGCGCGGTTGACGGCATGCAGCGTTACCGCGAACGGCTCGGCAAAGGCGGCTTCGTTGATGGAGACATGGTCGGCGATCTTGTGGCACTGCCAGGCCTCGGCGGCGAGGCACTGGCGGAAGGCGCCCTGTATATGTGGCATCGGCATGGCGCTGCCGTAGAATCGCATGTTGAGGCATTGGTTCTGCACGCCCTGCAGGCAGTACCGGCACGCATTGCAGGGCCGGCTGGGCGAAATCGCGACGCGGTCGCCGACGGCAAGGCTGGAAACGCCGGCGCCAAGTGCCTTCACCGTGCCAGCGACCTCATGTCCCAGAATCATCGGCTCGCGCAGGCGCACCACGCCGAAGCCGCCATGATTGTAATAGTGCAGGTCCGAGCCGCAGATGCCGCCGGCCTCGACCGATATTTCGACCTGTCCGGTGCCCAGCACGCCCGGATCGGACTCTTCGATGCGCAGGTCTTTTGCCGCGTGGATGACGATTGATTTCATAGCCGCGATCCTTTCTCAAACCACTGGCGCGGGCAAGGTCCGGCCGCTGAAATTTGCCGCGTCGGCTGGCCCATCAGGCTGCAGGATGCCAAATCGCCAGCGATCGGATATCCTTTGCCACCCAACGCTCGAAGGGCTCCGTCATGCACCTCACCTCGCTCCTGATCTTCGCCGCCGCTCTCTTCGTTGCCGCCGGCTCGCCCGGCCCATCGATCGCCGCACTGGTTGCCCGCGTCATCTCGAAGGGCTTTCGTGACGTGTTTCCGTTCCTGCTCGCCATGTGGATCGGCGAGGCCATCTGGCTGTCGCTGGCGGTGTTCGGGCTGGCGGTCGTGGCGCAGACCTTCCATTTCGCCTTCGTCGTCGTGAAATGGATCGGCGTCGCTTACCTCGCCTACCTCGCCTTCAAGATGTGGACCGCACCTGTCGACGCAAAAGAAGGCGAGATGCCGCGCGAGGATTCGCCGGCAAAACTGTTCTTTGCCGGCATGGCGGTGACGCTCGGCAATCCCAAGATCATGATGTTCTATCTGGCGCTGCTGCCGACGATCATCGACCTCGCTTCGGTGAGTGTCATCGGCTGGGTCGAACTGACGGCGACGATGGCGGTGGTTCTGATCGCCATCGATCTCGCCTGGGTCGTCGCGGCCTCACAGGCGCGCAAGCTGCTCAAAAGCAGGCGCGCCATGAAGATCGCCAACCGAATCAGCGCCACGACGATGGCCGGCGCTGCCGGGGCCATCGCGGCGCGTTGACCTCTCCTACGAGGAGAAGGAAACTTTCACCTCGCCATGGCGTGGTATTCGTCGTTCGGCCGCATGTCGATGGCCGCCGCCACGCGGTTCGACATGTTGAAGAAGGCGGCGGTCGAGGCGATGTCCCAGATGTCGCGGTTGGTGAAGCCGGCGTTGCGCAGTGCTTCCCTGTCCGCCTCGACGATCTTTGCCGGCTCTTCCGTCAGCTTGACGGCGAATTCGAGCATCGCCGTCTGTTTCGGTGAAAGATTGGCAGCGCGGAAGTTCATCACCATCATCTCGCCGAGAGCCGGATCGCCGGAGAGCTGGCGCACCGCCGCGCCATGCGCGGTCAGGCAATAATAGCAATGGTTGATCGAGGAGACGACGACCGCGATCATCTCCCGCTCCAGCTTCGACAGGCCGGATTCACCCAGCATCAGATCATTGTAGGTGTCGGTAAAGGCGCGCAGCTTCTTCTCGTCGAAGGCATAGGCAAGAAGCACGTTGGGAACCAGGCCGAGCTTTTCCTCGCATTTGGCGAAATAGGCTTTTGTCGCCTCGCTCAGCTCCGCGATACCGAGGTCAAGTGCGCTGATTTTGCCGGACATGGGGTCTTCCTCCTGGTTCACCGCCGCCTGACCGTCGAATTCCTGTAATTCTTATCGAGCCGTCAAACCTTTGTCGCCAAACAGCGGTCATCTGCTACCATAGTCGTAAAAGCATGTGACGTGAGGACAACATGGCGAGCGTGAAATCCGCAGCTAAGCCGAGGAAAACAGCCACTGCCGGGGTGAAACCCGACGGGAAGCCGGCCAGGCTCGCCGACTATTTGCTGGCCCGCGCGCCGGCCGAAGACATCGCCGCCTATGACGCCGCCGACCTGGAGCGCGCCTCCGACCTGGCAGGACGTGCGGTCGCCGCCCACAAGAAGGGCCAAAGTGTCGTCGCCGTCGATGCCGGGTCGGGCGTATCCCGCGAGGGCCGCCCGATGACGATCATCACCGTCGTCAACGACAACATGCCGTTCCTGTTCGATTCGATCCTCGGCGAGATCACAGAAACTGCCGGCGAACCGACTTTGGTCACCCATCCGGTCATCGTCGTGCGCCACGGCAAGGCCGGCGTCGACGAGATCCTCGGCGACGGCAGCGCCCTCAAGGACGATGGCAATCACGACCGGCTGAGCGTCGTCCATGTCCATATTCCGCGCCTGACGGCGGAGCAGGCCGACGCGCTGGCCGACCGCCTGCGCAAGATGCTCAACCAGGTGCGCGCCGCCGTCAGCGACTGGAAGCCGATGCTCGCCCGTCTCGACCAGGCGATTTCCGAATTCCGCTATTCCGCCGTGCCGCTCGACAAGAAGAGCGTTGCCGAGGCCATCGCCTTCCTTGAATGGCTGCGCGACGACAATTTCACTTTCCTTGGCATGCGCGAGTTCAAATATTCCGGCGGCACGGAGAGCGGCAATCTGGAGCGCGCCGACAAGCCCGGTCTCGGCATCCTCGCCGACCCGGATGTGCTGGTGCTCCGGCGCGGCACCGAGGCGGTGACGACGACGCCCGAAATCCGCGCCTTCCTGCATGGGCCGGAGCCGCTGATCGTTACCAAGGCCAACGCCAAGTCGCTGGTGCACCGCCGCATTTATCTCGATTATATCGGCGTCAAAACCTACACCGCCAAGGGCACGCTTGCCGGCGAGTTGCGCATGGTCGGCCTGTTCACCTCGACTGCCTACACGCGCTCGGTGATGAAAATCCCGTATCTGAGGTCAAAGGCCGAGACCATCATCGCCAAGTCCGGCTTCGACCGGCACGACCATTCCGGCAAGGCACTGATCAACGTTCTGGAGAGCTATCCGCGCGACGAACTGTTCCAGGTGCCGGTGCCGATCCTGAAGAAGCACGCCGCGGCCATTCTCGGCCTGGTCGAGCGGCCGCGGGTGCGGGCGCTGGTGCGCGCCGACCAGTTCGACCGCTTCGTCTCGATCCTCGTCTTCGTGCCGCGCGACCGCTATGACAGCGTCGTGCGCGAGAAGATCGGCACCTATCTCAAGACCGTCTTCGAGGGCCGTTTGTCGGCTTATTATCCGGCGTTTCCGGAGGGCGGGCTGGCGCGTGTGCATTTCATCATCGGCCGCTCGGGCGGCAAGACGCCGAAGGTCGAGCAGGCGGCGATCGAAGCGGCGATCCGCGATATCGTGCGAACCTGGGACGACGCGCTGGCCGAAGCCGCGGAAGCCGTCGGCGGCGATCCATCGCTGAAGGCGATCGCCGCGCGTCTGCCTGAGAGCTATCGCGATTCCTTCAGCGCGGCCATCGCGCTGAAGGATGCGGGGCGCATCGCCGGCATCAGCACCGCCAACCCGATCGCCATCGACTATTACCGCCATGCCGAGCAGAAACCGCATCAGGCAGCGCTGAAGATCTACCACCACGGCAGCCCGGTAGCGCTGTCGCGTCGCGTGCCGGTGCTGGAAAACATCGGCTTCCGCGTCATCAGCGAGCGCACCTTCGAGGTTGGCGAGGACGGCGGCGACACCGTCTTCGTCCACGACATGGAGCTGGAGAACAGCTACGGCAAGCCGATCGACCTCAGCGATGGCGGCGCGCTGTTCGAGGACGCTTTCCTGTCGGTCTGGCGCGGCGACATCGACAATGACAGCTATAACGGGCTTGCCCAGACCGCCGGCCTGTGGTCGGGCGAAGTCAGCATTCTGCGCGCCTATGGCCGCTACCTGCAGCAAGCCGGTATCCCGCAGAGCCAGGATTTCATCGCGGCCGCGCTCAACCGCTATCCCGACATTGCGCGCGGCCTGCATGCACTGTTCGTCGCTCGTCTCGGCCCGACCGCCGAGACGGAAGGCGTCGTCGCCGCCAAGCACCTCAAGGCCAAGATCAAGGACGCGCTGGAGGAAGTCCCCAACATTGATGACGACACCATCATCCGCCGCTATCTCAACCTGATCGAAGCCTCGTTGCGCACCAATCATTTCGTTGCGGGAACGAAGGCGCGGGGCCAGTCGCTGGCGATCAAGCTGGACTCGCAAGCGGTCGATGGCCTGCCGGCGCCGAGGCCGTGGCGCGAGATCTTCGTCTATGGGTCCGAGGTCGAGGGCGTGCATCTGCGCTTCGGCCCGGTTGCGCGCGGCGGCCTGCGCTGGTCGGACCGCGCCCAGGATTACCGCACCGAGGTGCTCGGCCTGGTCAAGGCGCAGCAGGTCAAGAACGCCGTCATAGTGCCGGTCGGCGCCAAGGGCGGCTTCTATCCGAAGAAGCTGCCGATGAGCGCCGGCCGCGACGCCATCTTCGAGGCCGGCACCTCGGCCTACAAGAACTTCGTTTCCAGCCTGCTGTCGATCACCGACAATATCGGCCTCGATGGCGTCATACCCCCAGCCGGCGTCGTCAGGCGCGATCCTGACGACCCCTACTTTGTCGTCGCCGCCGACAAGGGCACGGCAACCTTCTCCGACACCGCCAATGCCATTTCGGAGAAACACGGTTTCTGGCTCGACGATGCCTTCGCCAGCGGCGGCTCGGCCGGTTACGACCACAAGAAGATGGGCATCACCGCCAAAGGCGCCTGGGAAGCGGTCAAGCGGCATTTCCGCGAGATCAACCGCGACATCCAGGCCACCCCCTTCACCGTCGTCGGCGTCGGCGACATGTCGGGAGACGTGTTCGGCAACGGCATGCTGCTGTCGCCGCAGACCAGGCTGATCGCCGCCTTCGACCATCGCGACATCTTCATCGATCCCGATCCAGACAGAGTGGCGTCGATGGCCGAGCGCGAGCGCATGTTCGCGCTGCCGCGTTCGTCCTGGCAGGACTATGACAAGACCAAGCTGTCGGAAGGCGGCGTCATCGTCTCGCGCAGCCAGAAGTCGATCACGCTGCCTGCGGCAGCGGCGGCGGCGATTGGCCTCGCCAAGATCACCGCGACCCCGGCCGAGATCATGACCGCTATCCTCAAGGCGAACGTCGACCTTCTGTGGTTCGGCGGCATCGGCACGTATTTACGGGCCTCGGGCGAAACCAATGCCGAAGTCGGCGACCGCGCCAACGACGCCATCCGCATCACCGCGCTCGATGTGCGGGCCAAAGTGATCGGCGAGGGCGCCAATCTCGGCGTCACGCAGCGCGCCCGCATCGAATTCGGCATGAATGGCGGCCGCTGCAACTCCGACGCCATCGACAATTCGGGCGGCGTCAACTGCTCCGACGTCGAGGTCAACATCAAGATCGCGCTGGCGTCCGCCATGCGCAAGGGGTCGCTGACCCGGCCGGCGCGCAACAAGCTGCTGGCCGAGATGACCGACGAGGTCGCCGGCCTCGTGCTGTCCAACAATTACGAACAGACGCTGGCGCTTTCCATCGCCCGCAAGCGCGGCCTTGCCGACATCGCGCACCAGAGCCGGTTCATGGCGGCGCTGGAGGCTCGGGGCCTGCTCGACCGCGCTGTCGAGACGCTGCCGTCGCCGGCCGCCCTTGCCGAGCGCGAGGCGCGTGGCGAGCCGCTGACCCGGGCGGAGCTTGGCGTGCTGCTCGCCTATGCCAAGATCGTGCTGTTTTCCGACATCGTCGCCAGCGACGTGCCTGACGACGCGCATTTCGACCGCGATCTGATGGCCTATTTCCCTGACCGGATGGCGAAGAAATATGCGGCCGAGATCCATGGCCACCGGCTGCGCCGCGAAATCATCGCCCGCGTCGTCGCCAACGATCTCGTCAATCGCGGCGGACCGTCCTTCGTCAACCGGCTGCAGGAAGCCACGGGGCGCAGCGCGGCCGACGTGGTGCGCACCTTCGCCGTGGTGCGCGACGGCTTCGCGTTGCCGGCGCTCTATCGGGAGATCGATGCGCTGGACAGCCACATCGACGGCCAGGCGCAGCTCGATCTCTACCAGTCCGTCAGCCGGCTTATCTTCGTGACCAGCGGCTGGTACCTGAAGAACGATGCCGGCACCGCTCTCGGCCAGCGCATTGCCGAACTGCAAGAGGCGCGCATGGCGCTGGAGCCGAAGCTGCTCTCGCTGCTGCCGGCCTTCTCCCGCGAGCGGGTCGAGGAGAGGCGGGATGGCCTGTTCAAGGCCGGCGCCCCGGAAAAGCTCGCCGGGCAGCTGGCAATGGCCGATGTGGCGGGACTGATCCCCGACATCGCACTGACGGCGCGCACGGCCAATGCCGACGTCGTCGCCTCGGCCAAGGCGTTCTTCGCCGTCAGCGATGCCTTCCGCATTCCGCGCGTCGAAGAGGCGGCGCGTTCAATCACGCCGTCGGACTATTACGACCAGCTGGCGCTGTCGCGCGCCACCGACACGATCGGCGCGGCGCGGCGCGGCATTGCGGTGGCGGCTCTCGCCGGCCATGCCGGGACGGCGGATCCTGTGGCGGCCTGGCTGGAAGCCGGAGGCGAGCGCGTGGCGCGCATCCGCGAGCGGCTGCAGGCGCTGACCGAAGGCGGGGATATCACCGTGTCCAGGCTGTCGGTGGCTTCGGGGCTGATGAGCGATCTGACGGGGATGTGAGGCTCGGGACTTTACCCTCCCCCTTGTGGGGAGGGTCGCTGCGAAGCAGCGGGGTGGGGGTGCGGCACCGACCCCCACCCGGACCTTCGGTCCGACCTCCCCACAAGGGGGAGGTAGGGGCGCGGCGCCTTTCTTCGCGTCTCTATGCAGGTAGACAGTGGCGACATCCAGGTGAGGGGCAGCGCGAATCTTTCGCGGTTTGCATGAGCATTCGAAACATGCAGACATGGCGCCCGACACGGGCGGTGCCGGGGGAATCATCATGGCGGCAGTAGAAACAGCGCAGCGGGCATCCGGGCGTGGCATCTGGGGGTGGATGTTCTTCGACTGGGCGGCGCAGCCGTTCTTCACCGTCGTCACCACTTTCATCTTCGGCCCTTATTTCGTCTCGCGCATGGCCAACGATCCGGTTTCGGGCCAGGCGGCCTGGGGCTACGGCATCGCTGTTGCGGGCCTGGTCATTGCCGTTTTGTCGCCCATCCTCGGCTCGATTGCCGACCAGACCGGGCCGCGCAAGCCGTGGATTGCGTTCTTCGCCTCGATCAAGATCATCAGCCTTTGCCTGCTATGGTTCGCCGCTCCCGGCTCGAACCTTTTCCTGGTGGTGCTGTTCTTTTCTCTCGCTTCGGTCGCGGCGGAATTCTCGACCGTGTTCAACGATTCGATGATGCCGCGCCTGGTGCCGAAGAGCGAGATCGGCCACGTCTCCAACATTGCCTGGGGACTTGGTTATCTCGGCGGCATGATCGCGCTGATCTTTGTCGTCGCCTGTCTGGCGGGTTCGCCGGAGACCGGCAAGACGATCATCGGCATCGACCCGCTCTTTGGGCTCGACCCGAATCTCGGCGAGGACGCGCGCGCCACCGGGCCGCTGTCGGCCGGCTGGTATTTCCTGTTCATCCTGCCGATGTTCTTCTTCACGCCAGACGCCATCAAAGGCATTCCGATCGGGCCGGCGGTGCGCGAGGGGCTGTCGGAACTGAAGTCGACGCTGACTGAAGTGCGCCGGCGCAAAGGCATCTTCCGCTTCCTTGTCGCCCGCATGATTTATCAGGACGGCGTCAATGCGCTGCTCGCTTTGGGCGGCACCTTTGCGGCAGCGATGTTCCATTGGTCGATCACCGAGATCGGCATGTTCGGCATTATTCTCAACGTCGTCGCCATCGTCGGCTGCCTGGTTGCCGCATGGCTGGACACCGCGCTTGGCTCCAAGACCATCGTGATGATTTCGCTCGTCCTGCTCAGCATCGCCACCATCGGCATCGTTTCGACCGGGCCAGGCTACACGCTGTTCGGCGCCTGGATGATGCCGGGAGCCGATAGTGGCGGCCTGTTCGGCACGGCGGCGGAAAAGGCCTACATTTTCTATGGCCTGTTGATCGGGCTGGCGTTCGGACCGGTGCAGGCGTCGTCACGCTCCTACATGGCGCGCAGCGTGACCGCGGCCGAATCCGGCCGCTATTTCGGCATCTATGCGCTGGCCGGAAGGGCGACGAGTTTCCTGGCGCCGTTCATGGTGGCGTCGATCACGCTCGCCAGCGGCTCGGCGCGGCTCGGCATGGCGGCCATCGTGCTGTTCCTGGGCGTTGGGATCGCGATATTGATCTGGACGCCGTACCCGGCGGATCAGCCAGTGGAATAGCGCCGCACTTTTCCTTCTCCCCTTGTGGGAAAAGGCAGAGGCGCTCAATGCCTGAAATGCCTCACGCCGGTAAACACCATGGCGATGCCATGCGCGTCGGCAGCGGCGATAACGTCGTCGTCGCGCATCGAGCCGCCGGGCTGGATCACCGCCGTGGCGCCGGCTTCGATCGCGGATATGAGCCCGTCGGCGAAAGGGAAGAAAGCGTCGGAGGCGACCACCGAGCCCTTGGTCAACGGCTCCGCGAGGCCAGCTGCTTCCGCCGCGTCGAGGGCCTTGCGGGCGGCGATGCGCGAGGAATCGACGCGGCTCATCTGGCCGGCGCCGATGCCGACGGTAGCGCCGTCTTTTGCATAGACGATGGCGTTCGACTTGACGTGCTTAGCGATGCGGAAAGCGAATTTGAGGTCGGCCATCTCGGCCGCCGTCGGCGCGCGCCTGGTCACCACCTTCAGTTCGAAATCGTCGACCACCGCGTTGTCGCGGCCCTGGACGAGCATGCCGCCAGCGACGGATTTCACAGTGATGCCGCCGGCGTGCGGATCGGGCAGACCGCCGGTGACCAGCAGTCGCAAATTCTTTTTGGCGGCGATGATGCGGACAGCGTCCTCCGAAGCGTTCGGCGCGATGATCACCTCGGTGAAGGTTTTTACGATCTCCTGAGCCGCTTCGGCATCAAGGATGCGGTTCATGGCGATGATACCGCCGAAGGCCGAGACCGGGTCGCAGGCCAGCGCCCTGGCATAGGCAGCCGACAGCGAAGCGCCCTCGGCGACGCCGCACGGGTTGGCGTGCTTGATGATGGCAACGGCGGCGCAGCGGTTGGGGTCGAACTCGCCAACCAGCTCGAAGGCGGCGTCGGTGTCATTGATGTTGTTGTAGGACAGCTGCTTCCCCTGCAGCTGGCGGGCCGTGGCGACCCCCGGCCGCTTGTCGCCATTGACGTAGAAGCCGGCGCTCTGATGCGGGTTCTCGCCATAGCGCATGACGCTTTCCAGCCTGCCGCCGAAGGCGCGCCAGGTCGGGTGCTCGATCTCAAGCGTTTCGGCGAACCAGCCGGAGATCGCCGCATCGTAGCTGGCGGTGCGGGCAAAGGCCTTGGCCGCCAGCTTCTGGCGGAAATCCAGCGACAGCGAGCCGATGTTCATCTCCAGCGCGTTCAGCACCGAGGCGTAGTCGCCGGGATCGGTGACGATGGCGACATAGGCGTGATTCTTGGCCGAAGCGCGGATCATCGCCGGGCCGCCAATGTCGATGTTCTCGACAACAGCGGCATAGTCGGCGCCGGAACGGCGGACCTCCTCGAACGGGTAGAGATTGGAGACGAGCAGATCGATCGGCTCGATACCGTGATCGTGCATCGCCTTGGCGTGTTCGGGATCGTCGCGCACGCCGAGCAGCGCGCCATGCACCGACGGGTGCAGCGTCTTGACGCGGCCGTCCATGATCTCGGGAAAGCCGGTCAGTTCGGAAACGTCGCGCACGGCAAGGCCAGCTTCGGCGATCGCCTTTGCCGTGCCTCCGGTCGACACCAGCTCGACGCCGGCCGCGACCAGCCCTTTGGCGAAGTCGATCAGGCCGGTCTTGTCGAAGACGGAAAGCAGGGCGCGGCGGACCGGAACGAGGTCGGGTGCCGGAATGTTCTTGGCGGCGACGGCCATGGGCTGGCGGCCTTTCAGGGCTGATTGGAGAGCGTTGCCGGGCCGTAGCACATGAGGTCAGGAAATCAAGCCGGAAGCTCGATCAAGCCGGCGCCGGCAACGACGCTCAGCTGTTCTCGGGATAGCCGGCGATGCCGGTGCGCGTGAGCTGCCAATGCACCTCGGCGATCTCCGAGGCCTTGAAGGCGAGCACGATCTGGCGGCTGCGGCGCGGGCCGCCAAGGCCGGCGAAATAGATCGATTCCTCGACCTCCGGCACCACTTCGGTGCAGGTGAACACCCAGGTGTCGGCCTGGTCGGCGGTCAGCACCAGGCGGTCATGCTCGTCCTGCAAAAGGTTGATATCAGGGTGGATGTGGAAGCGCACCACGACGAAGTCGCGGCCATTGTTGCGGATCGCCGCACCGCCCGGGCGGAGGAAGCGATCCCTGCCGGCGAGCACATTGCCCTCGCTCGACAGTTTCAGCTCGCGCTCATGCAGGAAGCCAAAGCGCTGCATATAGCCGTCATGGCGGGCGATGAAGCCTTGCGTGCCCTTCTGGTCGATGCGCTTGCAAGGCACATGCTGCGGGCCGCCGAGCAAGGGTGAGCCGAGCAGGTCGTTGACGCGCAGCGAATGGGAAAACCGCGCCGACGAAGTGTCGTTGATGGTGGCGGTCGAATGCGCCGCGGTGGCACGGGCCAGCGGCCGGAACTCGGCGGCGCCATAGGTGTCGATGCCGGCATTGACGATATAATGCTGGCGGCCGGACGAGAGTTCGAAGGCCAGGCACCCGGCATGCGCGGCGTTGGACACATCGACGGCCGGCGACGGGCCGGTATCGGCAATCACCGTAACGCCGCCCATACACAGCCGCTCATAGCCGGAATGCGGCGCGTGCAGCAGCGGCGCGCCGGCGGTGTCGTCGTGGCGCAAGATGGTGGCAATGCGGTCGTGGATGGTCGCGCCCATGCCGTTGAAGCGGGCCAGGCTGCCATCCTGATGGCGGAAGAAACGGAGCGCCGGCAGCATGCGGTCGATGGCGCCCATCAGGGCTGCCGGTGGCGTTTCGGCCTGATTGGCATAGGTCTGACGCAGCGGCAGGAGATCGGCGAGCAGTTCGAGCACCGCCATCGGGTTGCGCGAAATATGGCCGCCATCGGGAAGGATCTGGCGGTCGAGTTCTTCCGCCAGGTTGCGGGTGGCGCCGCGCAGTGCGGAGGCCGGCGCCGGCAGCGACAGCGCGGCGAAGGCAAGCGCGATGCGAGCGCGCAGCCTGTCCTTGCCGTCCGGCATTTCGCGCGCCATCGAGCGGAGATAGCGGATCTGCACGGCGAGCGATTTCAGGAAGGCGCGATAGAACGGAAATTCGGCCCCTTGTAGGACAACCGACGAGTGTTGCAACCAGGCAATGACGCGCTTGGCGGTGGTGCCGGGCTCCCAGGCTATGCCGGAAATCTGGTTGCCATGCATGGCGACCCAGTCGGAGACAAGCGCGCGTGCATTGGCGGCGGCCAGCTCGGTGCCGGCGGCGCGCATATGGCGCAGCCAACGAAAGCCGTGCAGCGTCTTCACCCAGCCGCGATTGGCGACATCGATCTGGAATGGCGATTTGCCGCCGGTCTCGACGAGGTGTCCCGACAGCGGATAGCGGCCATAGTAGATCTCGAGCGCGATCTGCGGATCGGCGAGCCTGAGGTCGGGCGGTGCAATCAGGACGCGTTCGGGCGTGCGCCCGGAATAGCGCCAGCGATAGACTGGCCCTGCGCGAAGGCGCCGGCGCGTCTTGCGCCAAAACTCCTTAGCGACAAGCGTCCACAGACGTGTCGTGCTGCCGGCAGCCAGTGCCAAAACCCCTCCTCGTCGCCTGGAGATAGAGCATGCTGTCGCCCGAAAACCGCGTCACACTTTTCGGCATCATGTTCCGGTACCCCAGCGAAGCTTATATGATTCAAGAACTTGTGCGAAGTCGAATTCCGCCGACGTGAAGCGCCTCACGCTGCCGGCCACCGACCCGCCCCGAAAAAAGTCAAGCGCTTCGCGGGTTTATGCCCGGCAATCCGGCACTCACTTGCGGTTGTGGCGAGACCGAAATTCGCTGGGCGAACAGTTTTCCCGGTCGCGAAACAGACGGGAGAAATAGAAGGCGTCGTGGATGCCGACGGCGGCCGCAATGGACTCGATGGGCGAATCGGAGGCGGCCAGCATCTGTTTGGCGCGGTCGAGCCTCGTGCGCAGTTGGAAGGCCTTGGGCGACATGCCGGCTGCCCGCGCAAATCTGCGCCGCAAGGTTGCCGGCGACATCGAGAATTTCGCGGCGAAGGCATCGAGATCGACCGGGTCGCACGCGCAGCGGCGCAATTCGTCGACGATGGGCTGCATGTCGGCGGCATCCTGGAGGCTGTGGTTTCGTTGACGGCTGTTCCAATCCATTGCCTGGCGGGCAGCACGCACGACGATGCGATGCATCGTGGCGGCGGCTTCTGCCTGGCTCAGCATCGTATCGAGCGACAGCTCACCATGCAGCCTGTCGAACAGCCGCTGCATTTTGCCGAGGTCGCGCAAGGGGACGACAGGGGCGTCCTCGGCAATCAGCCGCAGCCGGGTGAAATCGCGTATCAAGGCGCCGTCGAAGAGCGCCCAGCGTTCGAGCCAGCCCGATGCGTCCGGCCCGTAGGAATGCATCCTCCCGGGAAGCAGCCAGAACAGGGCCGGCGCTTGGATCGTCTGCATGCCGGCAGTCCTGGTTTCAAGCCAGCCTTGACCGTTCTCAATCAGCACCACGGCGAATTCCGGCAATTTGCGCGCTTGGATCGCCTGCGTGACGCGATGCCGACCAATCCCTGTAACCGACAGGCCGCCGGCCGCGGCCGGTGCGGATCTGTAGAGTGCGTAAGAGAGATCGTTCATGAGCGAAAAGTCCATGGCTTCGTTCCGTCCATGGGCGAGTGTGCAAACAGTATGGCATTTCCAGCTAAGGATGGAAAATCGCAGGTGGCTGAAATGTCTAGCTCAACAGGTGGCATGCAACGACGGAGTCCTGTTGCGTCAATCGATCTGAACGCCAACGGCAAGACATTATCGATGGCGCCGAACCGGTTGGGTCATCTCGTGCCGACCGACGCCGGGATCGGCATCGATGCCATTCGAGGCCTCCTTGCCGAGCAAGGCTATGTCTGGCTGAAAGGTATGCTGCCGCGCCGCGACGTCATGGATTTTCGCGGCTGGGTGTTTTCGTATCTGGCCGACACCGGCTTGCTGCAGCCCGGGTCCGATCCCGCGCTTGGCCTGGCGGCCGGCACGTTCGACCGTCAGCTCGCCGATCGCCGGTTGATGGCGCTGGTTCGCTCCACCGCCTATGAAGGGTTCTGCGCACAGCCCCTGATGGCTCGGCTAATGGATGCGTTCGTCGGCGGGCTGTCCTATTTGCACAAGCGCAAGATCATGCGTTTCACCCAACCGGGCACCACTGTGGCGACGCCGGCGCATTACGACCTCGTCTATCTGCGCGGCGGCACTAGCCGCATCGTCACTGCCTGGATCCCGATCGGCGACGTTCCCGTCGACATGGGCGGCCTGGTCTATCTCGAGGGATCGCACGCCATCGGCCTCGACATGGAGGCCCGGTTCGCCAGGGACAATGCCGGGCTGAGCCCGCAGGAGCGCATCAGCGCCTACAACAGGAACATGAGCGAGGGCGGCTGGGTGTCGAAGGACCTGCCCGACATGGCGGAGCGGTTCGATACACGCTGGCTGATCGCGGATTTCGAGGCCGGCGATGTCGTCCTCCACTCGCCCTACATGATCCACGCCTCGACAACCAACCAGAGCGCGGAGGGGCGTATCCGGCTCTCCACCGATATCCGCTACCAGAATATCGATGATGAGATCGATGCAAGGTGGGGGAAGCACTGGTCCTTGGACGACATGCTTTAGGCATGTCGTCGCGTCGGAGTCAGGCCAGTCGTCGCATGCGGGCGGCGAAGAAGCCGTCCAGGCCGGAAACCCCTGGCGAACCAAGGTCAAGATCGGCGGGTGTGGTGCGCAGCGTGCCTTGCGGGGTCAGGAAGGCGTCGATGCCGGCGATTTCGCCGGGCTGCAGCGGATCGTCGGCGACGGTCTTGCTGCCGGCCAGAAAGGCGCGATACAGATCCTCGCCTTCGATCGGGTCCAGCGAACAGTTGGAAAAAACAATCCGGCCGCCCGGTTTGACCAAAGTGACGGCGCGGGCGAGCAGCTTTGCTTGCAGATCGGCTAGCTTTTCGACGTCGGCTGCCGTCTTGGTCCATGGCACGTCCGGGTGGCGCCGAACCGTGCCGGTGGAAGAGCAGGGCGCGTCGAGCAGGACGGCGTCGAAAAGCTCCGCCGGCTGGTATTTCAGCAGATCGGCCTGCACGATCTCGGCGGACAGCCCAAGCCGTTCGAGGTTCTGCGTCAGCCGCGCCAGCCGGTTCTTCGAGGTGTCCAAGGCGGTGACTTTGGCGCCGGCAAGGATAAGCTGAGCGGTCTTGCCGCCGGGGGCGGCGCAGAGGTCGGCGACGCGTAATCCTTTGACATCGCCGAACAGCCGCGCCGGAAAACTGGCGGCGGCGTCCTGGACCCACCATGCGCCTTCGCTGAAGCCCGGCAGTTCGGTGACGGAGGCGCTGAGCTTTTCCACTCGCACCGTGCCGGTCGGCAGCACGATGCCGCCGAGCTTTTCGGCCCACAATTCGGGATCGGCCTTGACCGTGAAATCCACCGGCGCCTCAACGCGATGCGCCGCCAGGATCTGTCTGGTCATCTCGGCGCCATAGGCAGCCTTCAGCCGGTCGGAGAACCATTTTGGCGCCTCATCGGTGGCGGCAAGAGCGGCAGGCAGTTCGGTCTCCTTGGCGCGCGCCAAAGTGCGCAGCACGCCGTTGACGAGGCCGGAAAAGCGCTGCGTGCGTGGGTCCGACTTGGCGTGGGTCACAGCCAAATCGACGGCGGCGCTGTCGGGGATGTCGAGGAACAGGATCTGCGCCGCCGCAACATGCAGGATGTGCAACAAAGCTGTGGCGTTGGGCGGCAGCGGCTTTTCAAGGCGGCGGGCGAGGAGCCCGGCAATGGTCATGCGGTAGCGCAGCGCGGTCACCAGTATGGCGCGCACCAGGCCGCGGTCGCGCAGGTCGAGCACTTTGTATTGCGGATGGCCGTTCTCGTGGTCGGTCAGCCCGTCGAGCGGCGTCTTGGCGTCGATAACGGCGGACAGGAGCCGCGCCGCTGCCTTGCGCGCGGCGAGGCCGGCGACGAATTCGTCCGAGCTGTTTTCGCGAACGCCTGAATGTGCGAGCCGGGGTTTGGCGCCGCTCACGACCACGGACCTTTGGGTCCGGTCGGGTTGCGGCCCCACGGATTGGCTTTCGGCTTGGCCGGTTTGGTCGGCGGCGTGGGCCGTGCTGCCTTGCCCCACGGACCTTGCTCGGCATCGGCCGGCAATTCTTCGATCGGCTCTGGCGTCGGCGCCTGGCGCGGCGCCGGCTGGCGGCCTGCCATGTCGCGCGCCATCGCCTGCAGCGCGGCGATGCGGTTGTCGGTGTTCGGGTGGGTCGAAAACAGGCTGTCCATGCGCTCGCCGTGAAGAGGATTGATGATGAAGAGATGCGCGGTCGCGGGATTGCGTTCGGCATCCGGGTTGCGGATGCGTTCGGCGCCGCGGGCGATCTTGTCAAGCGCCGATGCCAGCCAAAGCGGATTTCCAACGATTTCGGCGCCGCGCCGGTCGGCCTCGTATTCGCGGGTGCGGCTGACCGCCATCTGCACGATCATGGCGGCGAAGGGCGCGACAAGCATCGCCACCAGCACGCCGACAAAGCCGAACGGGTTGTTGTTGTCGCGGCTGCCGCCGAAGAAGAAGGCGAAATTGCCGAGCATCGAGATGGCGCCGGCGAGTGTCGCGACAATGGTCATGGTCAGCGTGTCGCGATGCTGGATGTGGGCCAGCTCATGCGCCATGACTGCCGCCACCTCCTCATGCGAAAGGCGCTCCAGCAGCCCGGTCGAGGCCGCGACCGCGGCGTTCTCTGGATTGCGGCCGGTGGCGAAGGCGTTCGGCTGCGGATTGTCGATCAGATAGGTCTTGGGCATCGGCAGGCCGGCCTGCTTGGCCAGCGCCTCGACGATGGCGTGGAATTCGGGTGCGTTCCTGGCATCGACCTCGACGGCGCGGTTCATCGACAGCACCATCTTGTCGGCATTCCAGTAGCTGAACAGATTGGTGCCCGCGGCGACCAGGAAGGCGATCATCATGCCGCCGGTGCCGCCGATCAGAAAACCGACGCCCATGAACAGCGCCGTCATCGCGGCCAGGAGCATGGTGGTGCGTAGCGTGCTCATCATCTGCTCCCTGTGCGGCCGTGGCAAAAAAAGGTCGATCGGGGTGAACTCATGGCTATATGATGGGAAACGCCGCCCTTCGTTTCAATCCGCCCGGACTATCGCATGACCGACCAACCCAGCAAAGCTGATGCCGACCGGGAGAAGGACCTGACGCCGGCGGCCAGCCGGGCGCTGGCTGAAGCCGAGGCGCGCCGTGAAGCGTATCGCCAGAAGGAAGCTGCGTTGCCGAAGGAAATCGGCGGCCGCGGCGGCAAGGAACCCGGCCGCTACGGCGACTGGGAAGTGAAGGGACTGGCTAGCGATTTCTAGGGGTTCAGGAACGGAAGAACTGGGGAACTGGTGAACTGAAGAGTTGAAGAAAAAGGCGCATAGCAGTCCTCCAGTCCTCCAGTTCCTCAGGCCGCGCTGCGCTGTGCCCCCAGCGTCATCCAGCCGCTGTCATCGATGGCGATGGAGACGGTTTCGTAGCCGCCAATCGAGTTGTGCTGAGTCGTCATTGGATGCTGGTGAGTGGCGCTGATCACCATCACCGACGCGCCCGCTGCTTCCGCCGCCGCGATACCGGCCGGTGCGTCCTCGAAGACCAGACAGTCGCCGATATCGACGCCGAGCCGTTTTGCCGCCAGCAGGAAACAGTCGGGCGCCGGCTTGCCGTGCGACACATCCTCGGCCGCGACCACCAAGGCGGGAACCGGGATGCCGGCGGCCCGCATGCGCAGCAGCGCCAACGGGCGCGGCGCCGAGGTGACGATCGCCCAGCGCTCTGGCGGCAAAGCGTTGAGGAACGGCACGGCGCCGGCGATCGGCAGCACGCCTTCGACATCGTCCGACTCGGCCTGCAACAGCACAAACGCCTCATGAACAGGGTCGAGGCCGGGAAGCGCCAGCCTGGTGATGGTCTCGACCGCCCGCACGCCATGGATCGTCGGCAGGAAGGCTTCGACGTCGAGACCGTGCTTAAGCGCCCACGCCGCCCAGACGCGCTCGGCCGAGGCGATCGAATTGAGCACCGTGCCATCCATATCGAACAGGAACGCGGCGAATTTTCTGCCTGCAAACATCAGATTTTCCACGGGGTTAGGGATCGTTTCGGGAGGGTCGAAACATGTCGTGCGACCGTAACGTCGCCACGCCTGCCTGGGAAGCCGCGGGAGAGCCTTTTCGATAGTTCCAGGGAACCATGGTCCCGCCTCTGGCGTTTTGAGCATACTGTTTTCCACGGGATCGAAGGGGCAATCATTGTGCTGATCCGGCTCGGCTACGAAATCGCCATTGAATGCGTCGGCGCCACGCCGGTCATCTCGCTGCTTGATATCCACAGGGATCGTCAGGCCGACATCAAACGGCAGACGCGCGTGCTGACGTCGCCTTCAGTGCCGAGCAAGGTCTATCACGATCTGTTCGGCAATACCTGCCGCCGCTTCACCGCACCCGCCGGCAGTTTCCGCATTCTCTATGACGCAGCCGTCGAGGACAGCGGGGAGCCTGACGCGGTCAACACGCTGGCCAGGGAAGTGCCGGTGGCGGAACTGCCGGACGATGTGCTCGGCTACCTCCTCGGCAGCCGCTATTGCGAGACCGATCATCTGAGCAGTCTGGCCTGGCAGCTTTTCGGCCATGTTCCCTCCGGCTGGGCGCGGGTGCAGGCGATCGTCGACTATGTCCACAACCGGCTGTCCTTCGGCTATGGCTATGCGCGGTCGACGCGCACCGCAGCCCAAGCGCATGAGGAGCAGGTTGGTGTATGCCGCGACTTCGCCCATCTGGCGATCACGCTCTGCCGCTGCATGAACATCCCGGCCCGCTATGTGAACGGTTATCTCGGCGACATCGGCGTACCGGCCGACCCGGCGCCGATGGATTTTTCGGCCTGGATGGAAGTGTTCCTCGACGGCAAATGGTACACGTTCGACCCGCGTCATAATCGTCCGAGGATAGGCCGCGTCGTCATCGCGCGCGGTCGTGATGCCACGGACGTGCCACTGCTGCACAGCTTCGGGCCGCATCAGCTCTCGCTGTTCAAGGTCTGGACCTACGAGCAGGAAGGCAATCTGTTCAACCCGCCCTATCACGGCGTCGACAAGACGGTGAGCGCGCGGATGCTGGCGTGACCGGATTCTGATCCGCTTCGACACACAATCCGGAAATGGAAAAGGCCGCCGCTTCTTGACGAAGCCGGCGGCCTTCCGTGTTTCCGTCCGTGGCGCGGCCAATGGCGGCGACCGAGGTCACCCGCCGCGCTTATCGCGCCTTAACGGGAAGACTGCTTCCCGAAAGTGCAATCCGCTGAGGCCACGTTCTGGAAAACGAAATCACTCGACATCGGATCACCTCCTTTCGATTTGTTGAACACGTACAGATGATGGGGTGCGTTGCAGCAAAAAACAAGATGCCGATTTGAGATAGCTGGCGAGCCGCCTTTTGCGCCGGGTTGCGAAGAGCCGCGAGGGCGGGCAAAATCCATGCAAGGTGGATTGTCAGGACTCGGGAGGATTGCCATGGAGGCAGCCGAGAAGGCCGCGCGCATCGTGCGAACGGTGATCGAAACGCTGAAGCCGGGTTTTGCGGTCAAGCTGTGGACCGGCGAGCGGATCGGTCCCGCCACCGGGCCCGTGCTCACCATCAACGACCAGGACATCGTCTGGCAGGTGGTGAAGCGGCCATCACTGTCGACGCTGATCGAGATGTGGATTTCCAAGACGATAGACATCGAAGACGGGACGATTTTCGATTTTTATGCACTGCCGTCGCAAGGCAAGCTCAGGACCAAGCTCAAGTCGCTGCCGAAGCTGGCGATCCTGCGCGACCTGCCGGCGGTGCTCCTGTCACGCAAGCAGATGAGTGCACGCACCGATCTGTCGGGTCGCAACCCCTATGTCAGCGGGTCGAGCCAGGAGGCGATCCAGCATCACTACGACATTTCGAATGCCTTCTACCGGCTCTTCCTCGACGAGCGCATGGTCTACAGCTGCGGCTATTTCACGGATTTCGCCAATGGCATCGACCAGGCGCAGGCCGACAAGCTCGACCATATCTGCCGCAAGCTGCGGCTGAAGCCGGGCGAAAAGCTGCTCGACATCGGCTGCGGCTGGGGCGCCATGCTGATCCACGCGGCCAAAAATTATGGCGTCGTCGGCCATGGCGTGTCGCTGTCGCAGGCGCAGACCGATCTCGCCCGCGAGCGCATCCGCGCCGAAGGGCTGCAGGACCGCATCACCATCGAGATCAAATCCTATGCGGAACTCAAAGGCTCCTTCGACAAGATATCGTCGATCGGCATGTTCGAGCATCTCGGCCTCGCCAACCACGCCAGCTATTTCAAGACCATCCATCGCTTGCTGAAGCCCGGCGGCATCTATCTGCACCACGCCATCACCAGGCGAAGCAAGGGCGACTTGAAGAAAACCTTGCGCAAGGGGCCGGAGTTCAAGGCGCTGCTCAAATACATTTTCCCCGGCGGGGAACTCGACACGATCGGCATGACGCTGGGCAATCTGGAGGCGCATGGCTTCCTGGTCTACGACGTCGAGAATCTGCGCGAGCACTATGCGCGCACCTGCCGGCTGTGGGCCCAGCGGCTGCAGGCTCGCTTCGACGAGGCGGTCGCCGAAGTCGGCGAGGCCAAGGCACGGCTGTGGCTGCTTTATCTCACCGGCTGCTCGATCACCTTCGAGCGCGCCTCGGCGCAGATTTTTCAGACCGTCGTCACCAAACGCGCACGCGGCCCGAGCGGGCTGCCGCCGACACGGGCGGATCTGTATCGGTAGAGATAGGATTCGGGGCCGAACCCCACGCTTTCCAAGGTCTGCGATTCGCTGCCTCGCGGTAGAGGCCTACACGAACCGCATCGGCGCGCCGATCTCGACGCGGGCAGGCCTGTCCACAGTGCAATAGACGCCGAGATTATGGGCGTTGTGGCGGACCAGATTGCGCAGGATGCCGGGATCGTGGTCGAAGCCGTCCTGGCTGATGATGGTGAAGCCGCAGCGGCGGCACGGCTCCGAGACGGTCACCAGCAGGTCGCCGATGGCAAGCTTGCGGCCAATCCATTCGGTCTCGGGAAACGAGCCTTCGACCGCCGCCATGTCGACGACGATGTTGGGGCGGAAGCGGCGCGGATCGGGAATGCCTTCGGGGTGCAGCGCCTTGAGCCGGGCCAGCGATGCGGTGGTCAAGAGATGGATCGGCGCTTTGCGGTAGCGCGCCGCGGTCAGCGGCCCGGTGTAGCCGGAAGCGTCGTCCTGGCTGAACGGCCGGATCGAGGCGGCGAAGCCGAGATAGGTCGAGACGGCGCTGTCGCATTCAGCGCCCGGCGCTACCAGCCAGTCGCCGTCGGGAACGGCGATCTCCAGCTTGCGGTCCTTGCTCAGCCGGGTGCGGATGCGCGGCACCTTGTGCCACTTGGCGTCGCGGTCGGGCCGCGCGATCTCATTGTCCGAGACATCGACAAGGCCGAACAGCCGGTCGCCGTCGATGGTTTCAAGGCCGACCGAAATGGCGTCCCGGCGTTCGCCGGCAAGCGAACTTGCAGGGTAACGCCAGAGCTCCGTGACTGCGCCCAGTGCAGCCATCAAATCCCCTCAGCCCTTCTTGTTCTGGCGGTTGGCGATCAGATCATCGACCACGGCCGGATCGGCCAGTGTCGAGGTATCGCCGAGTGCGGAAAAATCGTCCTCGGCGATCTTGCGCAGGATACGGCGCATGATCTTGCCGGAGCGGGTTTTCGGCAGTCCGGGCGCGAACTGCATCTTGTCGGGCGAGGCGATGGCGCCGATCTCCTTGCGGACATGGGCCACGAGCTCCTTGCGCAGTTCCTCGCTCGGCTCCACGCCTTTCATCAAGGTAACGTAGCTGTAGATGCCCTGGCCCTTGATGTCGTGGGGATAGCCGACGACAGCTGCTTCCGACACTTTCTCGTGGCTGACGAGCGCCGATTCGACCTCGGCCGTTCCCATGCGGTGGCCGGAAACGTTGATGACGTCGTCGACGCGGCCGGTGATCCAGTAATAGCCGTCGGCGTCGCGGCGACAGCCGTCTCCGGTGAAGTATTTGCCCTTGTAGGTGGAGAAATAGGTCTGCACGAAGCGGTCGTGATCGCCATAGACCGTGCGCATCTGGCCGGGCCAGGAATCGGCGATGCAGAGATTGCCGTCGGCCGCCCCTTCCAGCACCTTGCCTTCGCCGTCGACCAGTTGCGGTTTGATGCCGAAGAAGGGCCGCGTCGCCGAACCGGCCTTGAGGTCGGTGGCGCCGGGCAGCGGCGTGATCAGGATGCCGCCGGTCTCGGTCTGCCACCAGGTGTCGACGATCGGCACCTTGCCGTTGCCGACGACGTTGAAATACCACTCCCATGCTTCCGGATTGATCGGTTCGCCGACCGAGCCCAGCACGCGCAGCGACTTGCGCGAGGTCTTCTTCACCGGTTCGTCGCCGGCGCCCATCAGCGCGCGCAGTGCCGTCGGCGCAGTGTAGAAGATGTTGACCTTGTGCTTGTCGATGACTTCCCAGAAGCGCGACTGCGAGGGGTAGTTCGGCACGCCCTCGAACATCAGCGTGGTGGCGCCGTTGGCGAGCGGGCCATAGACGATATAGCTGTGGCCGGTGACCCAACCGACATCGGCGGTGCACCAGTAGATATCGCCATCATGGTAGTCGAAGACATATTGGTGGGTCATCGAGACATAGACGAGATAGCCGGCGGTGGTGTGCAGCACGCCCTTCGGCTTGCCGGTCGAGCCTGAGGTATAGAGGATGAACAGCGGATCCTCGGCCTTCATCTTCTCCGGCTTGCAGTCGCCTTTCACCGTGGCGATCTCGTCATGGTACCAGATGTCGCGTCCCTGGACCCAGCCGGTCTTGCCGCCGCTGCGGCGAACGACGACCACTTTTTCGACCTTGGTGCCGGCCTTGGCGGCGATTTCGATCGCTCTGTCGGTGTTTTCCTTCAGCGGGATCGGCTTGCCGCCGCGCAAGCCCTCGTCGGCCGTGATGACGAAGGTCGACTTGCAGTCATCGATGCGGCCGGCCAAGGCGTCCGGTGAAAAGCCGCCGAAGACGATCGAGTGAATGGCGCCGATGCGGGTGCAAGCCAGCATCGCGTAGGCGGCTTCCGGGATCATCGGCATGTAGATGGTGACGCGGTCGCCCTTCCTGACGCCGTGCTTCTTCATCACATTGGCGAGCCGGCAGACATGCTCGTAGAGCTCGTTATAGGTGATCTTCTTGTCGTCGTAGGGATTGTCGCCTTCCCAGATGATGGCTGTCTGGTTGCCGCGCTTCTTCAAATGGCGGTCGATGCAGTTGTAGGAGACGTTGGTTTCGCCGTCCTCGAACCATTTGATCGAGACCTTGCCCTCGAAGGAGGTGTTCTTGACCTTGCTGAACGGCTTGAACCAGTCGATGCGCTTGCCGTGCTTGCCCCAGAACTTGTCCGGATTCTTCACGCTGTCTTTATACCATTTGAGGTAGGTGTCGTTGTCGATCAGCGCATTCTTCTTCCACGCCGGCTGGACGCGGTGGATCTTCACCTCGGACATGTCTTCACTTTCCTCCCAAACCACCCCGCCGGCTTGACCACAGCCAGGATCACGGCGACGCAGCCGCGAATTCGGCGGCATTATTAACAGTTCCGCGCTGACGACAACATTAGACGTTGGATTCGCGTGGCGGGATGCCGCAGCTCCCGTCTCGGTTGTATCAGCACTCGGCAGCGGTCGCTGCTAACTGCATGTTTTCGTGCATAAAACCCGACTGGGATCAGGAAAATCATAGACAGTTAAGGAACGGCGCGCACAATTCGGTGTTGGGAGGAATGGAGAATCAACTAGGCCAAGGGGCTGTCATGCGCGATCATTCCGAAATGGACCTGATGCTCAAGGGGTATGGCCTGACCACGGCCAAGATTCTATACCATTTTCCCGACCACCCGCATCTGCTGCAGAGCTTCATCTGGCAGGATTACGATCTGGCGCCGAAGTTTCCGGTGCTGATCAAGTTCATCGAGTTTTGGAAGGCCAGGCTCGACGGGCCGCTGCATTCGATCAGCTACACGCACCAGAAGCTGATCGCGCCGAACGAATGGCGGAAGGTGGATGGGGAGTTCGTGCTGCACTGAGCGGCGCGCTTGATCTCCCCCCTTGAGGGGGAGATGGCCGCAAAGCGGCCAGAGGGGGTCGGTTCGACCGGACGCGACCCTCCTGCGGCAGATGGGGGCTAGCGCTCCACGCGCGGCGACCCCCTCTGTCGCCTTCGGCGACATCTCCCCCTCGAGGGGGGAGATTTGGCAGCGTCGGCGATCACACCGCAGGCGGGTTCAGCCGGGCGAAACCTTCCTGGCGGTGATAGGGGAAGTACGGGTAGGGCGCGGTCACTTCGCTTGCCTTGTCGAGCTTTTTGACCTGCTCCGGCGTCAACGCCCAGCCGACGGCGCCGAGGTTCTGGCGCAGCTGTTCCTCGTTGCGGGCGCCGATGATGACCGAGGACACGGTCGGGCGCCGCAACAGCCAGTTGATGGCGATCTGCGGCACGGTCTTGCCGGTCTCTTCAGCCATCGCATCAAGCGCATCCATGACCCGGTAGAGATGTTCGTCCGCGACCGGCGGGCCGAAATCGGCGGTGTCGTGCAGCCGGCTCTTTTCCGGCAGGGGCTGGCCGCGGCGGATCTTGCCGGTCAGGCGGCCCCAGCCGAGCGGGCTCCACACCAGCGCGCCGATGCCCTGGTCGATACCGAGCGGCATCAGCTCCCATTCATAGTCGCGGCCGACCAGCGAATAATAGACTTGGTGCGCGACGTAGCGCGCATGGCCATGCTTGTCGGCTTCAGCCAGCGATTTCATCACCTGCCAGCCGGAGAAGTTCGACACGCCGACATAGCGCAGCTTGCCGGCGCGCACGAGGTCGTCCAGCGTCGACAGCACCTCCTCGACCGGCGTGCCGGCATCGAAGGCGTGCAGCTGCAACAGGTCGATGTAATCGGTGCCCATGCGCTTCAGGGCGGCGTCGACGGCTTTGATCAGCCGCGAGCGCGACGAGCCGTAGTCGGCCGGTCTGTCGCCCATCGGCAGCGAAGTCTTGGTCGAGATCAGCATCGCGTCGCGGCGGCCTTTGATGGCTTCGCCAAGCACTTCCTCGGAGGCGCCGTTCGAATAGACATCGGCGGTGTCGAACAGATTGACGCCGGCCTCGAGGCAGATGTCGATCAGCCGCCGCGCTTCCTTGGCGTCGCTGTTGCCCCACGCCCCGAACAGCGGCCCGGAGCCGCCGAAAGTGCCGGCGCCGAAAGAGAGTGCGGGCACTTTCAGGCCCGATGCGCCGAGACGTCGATAATCCATTTTATGCTCCTTGATGATGTCGAAGAAGGATTGCGCGTGATGCTCATGACTGGGCGCAGACCGGCGCCCCTATTGTGGGGGCGCGATCGAGGCGCAGCGCCAGGGCAGCGACGCCAAGAGCCACGACCGGCAGCAAAGCGGCGATCCAGGTTAGTGAGCCGAGGCCGAGGCCACGGGCAATCACCGCGCCGCCAAGCCAAGCGCCGGCGGCATTGCCGAGGTTGAAGGCGGCGATGTTGAAGGAGGAGGCGAGGCTCTGGCCCGCGCCTTGCGCCTTTTCCAGCACCCACATCTGCAGCGGCGCCACGGTGGCGAAGGCGGCGGCTCCAAGCAGGCCGACATAGATGACGGCCAGGATTTGGCTGTGGACGGCGAAGGTCATTGTGGCCAGCACCAACGCCAGCACCACGAGGCTGCCGAGCACCGCCGGCACCAACCAGCGGTCCGCGACCTTGCCGCCAAGCAGGTTGCCGGCGATAAGACCGCCACCGAAGACGAGCAGGATCGGCGACACGGCGGCTTCCCCAAAACCGGTGATCTCGGTGAGCAGCGGGGCGATGTAGGTGAAGACGGCGAAGACGCCGGCATAGCCGAGCACGGTGGTGGCGAGGCCGAGCAACACCGGCGTGCGGCGCAGCACTGCGAGGTCGGCGCGCAGATTGGTCTTCTCGGGCGCTTCCTTGCTGCGCGGCACCAGAAGCAGGATGACGGCAAAGGCTGCCAAGCCGACCAGGGTTACGGCCCAGAAGGTGGCGCGCCAGCCGAAGGTCTGGCCGAGCCAAGTGCCGAAGGGCACGCCGAGGATGTTGGCGATAGTCAGGCCGGTGAACATCAGCGCGATCGCCGAGGCTTTCTTGTTGGGCGCGACCAGGCCGGTGGCGACCACCGAACCGACGCCAAAGAAAGTGCCATGGGCAAAGGCGGTGATGATGCGGGCGCCCATCAGCGTCCAGTAGTCGGGGGCGATCGCACAGGCGAGGTTGCCGAGCGTGAAGATCGCCATAAGGGCCAGAAGGACGGTCTTGCGGGGCCAGTTGCCGGTGGCGATGGTCAAAAGCGGCGCGCCGATGACGACGCCCAACGCGTAGCCCGAAATCAACTGGCCGGCGGCCGAGATCGAGACTCCGAGATCTTTGCTGACATCGATCAGCAGACCCATGATGACGAATTCGGTGACACCGATGCCGAAAGCGCCGGCAGCGAGGGCGTAGAGAGCAAGAGGCATGGCGGTTTCCAGTTCGAAGTCGATGAACGCGACCAGACCCGCGCCCCGACCGCAGAGATCGTGTTGCCATGCCTTGTGAACCAGACTTTCCTTGGGCACATTTCCTGTGAAATAGATTCACAGATGGTCAGACCCGATATCAACCGTTCCGGCGAGATCGAAGTGTTCGTCCGCGTCGTCGAGGCGAGCAGCTTCTCGGCTGCGGCTCGTTCGCTGCGTATGACACCGTCGGCGGTCAGCAAGCTGATCGCGCGACTGGAGGCAAGGCTCGGCGCGCGGCTGGTCACGCGCTCGACGCGCAAGCTGCAGCTGACGCCGGAAGGGACGGCGTTCTATGACAGCGGGGTGCGCATCCTGGCCGATATGGCGGCGGCCGAGCGCGAGGCGGCCGTGGGTGCCGCGCCGCGCGGACGGCTGCGCGTCAACTCCTATGTGCCCTTCGGGGTGCATCGGCTGATCCCGCTGCTGCCTGATTTCCTCGAACGCTATCCCGAGATTTCGGTCGATCTGGTGCTGACCGACAGCGTCATCGATTTGATGGCTGAGCGTGCCGACGTCGCCATCCGCGCCGGGCCGCTCGGCGAGTCGCGGCTGGTGGCGCGCAAGCTCGGGCAAAGCCGGATGACAGTCGTTGCCGCACCGTCCTATCTCAAGACGCATGGCACGCCGCTGGTTCCAGCAGATCTCGACCGGCACAATCGCATGGCTTTCGGCTTTGTCCGGCATGTCGATGGCTGGTCGTTTGTCGATGCAACCGGGAACGCCGTCATGGTGCCGATCACCGGAAACACGCTGGTCGGCGATGGCGAGTCGATGCGGTTGATGGCGGTCGGCGGCGCCGGCATCGCCCGGCTGGCACACTGGCATGTGGCCGATGACATCGCGGCGGGGCGGCTGACGGCGCTGCTGGAGGATTTCAATCCGGGCGACGAGGAGCCTACCCACGCCGTCTATGTCGGCCAGGGCCGGCATTTGCCCGCACGGGTGCGGGCGTTTCTCGACTTTCTGGTCGAGAGCGTGCGGATGAGCTGAAAAGACGTTGGGGAGCCAGATGACCCCCCAAGCATCAGGCGACAGCGATGACTATTTCTTCGGGGTGAACGGCGCCGGGCGGCGACCGGCGCCCTGACGCTCCAGCATCCAGCCGGGATATTCGGCCGGCAGCGCGCTGACCTCATCAAGTTTGGCGAGATCGTCGGCGTCGAGCTTCACCTCGGCCGCGGCAAGGTTCTGCTCGAGCTGCTCCATGCGGCTGGCGCCGATGATGACGCTCATGACGAAAGGTTTGGCCAGGACATAGCCGAGCGCCACCGTGGCGACGCTGACGCCGTGCTTCTGGGCGATCTCGCGCATCACGGCGACAGCCGCCCAGGCGCGGTCCTCATCGACCGGCGGGAAGTTGAAGGCGGCGCGGCGGCCTTCGCCATTGCCGGGCGCGCCGGGGCCGTATTTACCCGACAGCAGGCCGCCGGCCATTGGCGACCAGACCATCAGGCCGAGCTTTTCCTCGTTGATGAGCGGCACGATCTCGCGCTCGAGGTCGCGGCCGGCGATCGAGTAGTAGGACTGGATGGTCTCGAAGCGGGAAAACCCCTTGCGCTCGGCTATGCCGAGGGCCTTAGAGATGCGCCAAGCCGCCCAGTTGGAGACGCCGACATAGCGGACCTTACCGCTGGCAACGAGATCGTCGAGCGCCCGCAGCGTCTCGTCGATTGGCGTCACGGTGTCGGTGCCGTGCAGCTGGTAGAGATCGATATGGTCTAGCTGCAGCCGCTCCAGGCTCCCCTCGACCGAATCCATGATGTGGCCGCGCGAAGAGCCGCGCTCGTTCGGGCCCTGGCCCATGGCGCCATGCACCTTGGTGGCAATGACGACGTCCGAGCGCTTGACGCCAAGATCCTTGAGCGACTGGCCAAGCAGGCGTTCGGACTGGCCGAATGAATAGACGTCGGCCGTGTCGAAGAAATTGACGCCGGCGGCGATGGAACGGGCAACGATGTCGTTGACGCCCTTCTGGTCGAGGCTGGCGATCAGGCCCCATTGGGCATTCTCGCCGGCGGCGCCGAAGGTCATGGTGCCGAGGCACAGTTCGGAGACGAACATCCCCGTATTTCCGAGTTGATTGTAGCGCATGGTGGCGGCTCCAGCAGATGTGTGATGACGCCAAGCAAATAGGAACGGTGCGTTTCGTTTCCAGTGGTGGCACAATGGACCTAACGCAGTTGGCCCATAGAGCCCGTCAACCGTCGCGAGATGATCTTCATGCCGAAAAATCTATCAGAATTCCACGGGCCGGATGATCGTCTTTGAGCGGCGGTTGACCTCCTCGTCGAAATCGTCGTCCCACGCGGGACCGGAGAGAAGATATTCGGCAAGCGAAGGCTTTGCGCCGATCAGTTGGTCATAGTCATCAGGAGATAATACGACGGCAGCCGGCTTTCCGCGCAAGGTGATGGTTTGCGCCCCTTCTTCGTGCGCCTGTCGTACAAGCTTCGAAAGATTGTTTCTCGCGTCCCTGAGGTGCCAGTCCAAGAAGAATAGTCCTCGCTAACTCGCCGGATGTGCTCGAAACATTAGCTCGAATAGCCGGGGAACGACAGGTGTCTCACGAAGCCGAAGGCTACCGGCTTCCAAAAATCGCTGACCCGACGCGGACGCTGGTGGCGCCGAAGGCTATGGCGGTCTCGAAGTCGCCGGACATGCCCATCGACAGTTTTGCGACCCCGGCCTCTTTGCCGAGCTTTTCCAGCAAGGCGAAATGCGGGCCGGGGTTTTCGTCGGCCGGCGGGATGCACATCAGGCCTTCGATGGCGAGGCCATGGACATCGCGGCAGCGGGCGACGAAGGCGACGGCGTCGCGCGGCTCGATGCCGGCCTTTTGCGGCTCCGAGCCGGTATTGACCTGGACGTAGAGTTTCGGCGTGCGGCCCTGGCGCACGATTTCCTTGGCGAGTTCGGCGGCGAGCTTTTCGCGGTCGACGGTCTCGATGACGTCGGCGAGAGCGACGGCTTCCCTCGCCTTGTTCGACTGCAGCGGGCCGATCAGATGCAGTTCGATATTAGGGAATTCCGCTTTCAAGGCCGGCCATTTGCCTTGCGCTTCCTGCACGCGGTTTTCGCCGAAGACGCGCTGGCCAGCCTCGATGACCGGGCGGATGACGTCGGTCTCAAAAGTCTTCGACACCGCAACCAGCGTCACCGAACCGGCGTCACGGCCGGCCTCGCGCTCGGCGGCAGCGATCCTCGTCTTGACGGCGAAAAACTGTTCGACGGCGCTGGCCATGCCCATATCCTGCCTGTCTTTAATCGTCTTGGCCGGCTCGCCGCAGTTGACGGGTCCGGCAATCCATGGTGAACACCGCGACGACATTTACCTCGGCCACCGGGCCTTGTCCGGCGGTCTGCGCCTGCTTTTAAGTGAAAATCATCCGATGGCAACCGAACGATACAATCCGCGCGCGTCAGAGCCCAAATGGCAGAAGGCCTGGACCGAAAAGAAGCTGTTCGAAGCGCATAACGACGATCCGAAGCCGAAATACTACGTGCTGGAGATGTTCCCCTATCCCTCGGGGAAGATCCATATCGGCCACACCCGCAACTACACGATGGGCGACGTGGTGGCGCGCTACAAGCGGGCCAAGGGTTTCAACGTGCTGCACCCGATGGGCTGGGACGCTTTCGGCATGCCGGCCGAAAACGCGGCGATGCAGAACAAGGTCCATCCCAAGGAATGGACCTACGCCAACATCGCCGCCATGCGCGAGCAGCTCAAGATGATGGGCCTGTCGCTGGACTGGGCGCGCGAGTTCGCCACCTGCGACGTCGACTATTACCACCGCCAGCAGATGCTGTTCCTCGACTTCGTCGAAAAGGGGCTGGTGACGCGCAAATCCTCCAAGGTCAACTGGGACCCGGAGGATATGACGGTGCTCGCCAACGAGCAGGTCATCGACGGGCGCGGCTGGCGCTCGGGCGCGCTGGTCGAACAGCGTGAGTTGACGCAGTGGTTCTTCAAGATCACCGATTACGCGCAGGACTTGCTGGATTCGCTGAACGGTCTCGGCGAGTGGCCGGAAAAGGTCAAGCTGATGCAGCAGAACTGGATCGGCCGCTCGGAAGGGCTGCTGATCCGCTGGCCGCTGGCAGAGCCAAGTTCTAGCAAGATTGGTGGCGACACGAGCGAGCTGGAAGTCTACACGACCAGGCCCGACACCATTTTCGGCGCCTCCTTCATGGCGGTCGCCGCCGATCATCCGCTGGCCAGGAAGGCCGCCGAGAGCAATGTCGAACTGGCCAAGTTCATCGAAGAAATCAGACATATGGGCACGTCGGTGGCCGCACTGGAGACGGCCGAGAAGAAAGGTTTCGACACCGGCATCCGCGTCGTGCATCCGTTCGACGACTCGTGGACCCTGCCGGTCTACGTCGCGAATTTCGTTTTGATGGAATACGGCACCGGCGCCATATTCGGCTGCCCGTCGGGCGACCAGCGCGACCTCGATTTCGCCAACAGATACGGCCTGCCGGTGATCCCGGTGGTGATGCCGGAAGATGCCGACGCCAAAACCTTCCAGGTCACGGAAGACGCCTATGTCGATGACGGCGTGATGATCAATTCGCGTTTCCTCGACGGCATGAAGCCGGAGCAGGCGTTCGACGAGGTGGCAAAGCTCCTGGAGCAGAAAACCATAGGCGGGCGGCCAATGGCGGAGCGCAAGGTGAACTTCCGCTTGCGCGACTGGGGCATTTCGCGCCAGCGCTACTGGGGCTGTCCGATCCCCATGATCCATTGCGAGGATTGCGGCGTGGTTCCGGTGCCGAAAGCCGACCTGCCGGTCAAGCTGCCCGACGACATCGAGTTCGACCGTCCCGGCAATCCGCTCGACCGCCACCCGACCTGGCGGCATGTGAAGTGTCCGCAATGCGGCAAGGATGCGCGCCGCGAGACCGACACGATGGACACGTTCGTCGATTCGTCCTGGTATTTCGCGCGCTTTACAGCGCCCTGGGCCAATGAGCCGACGGAGCCGAAGGCTGCCGATGACTGGCTGGCCGTCGACCAGTATATTGGCGGCATCGAGCACGCGATCCTCCATCTGCTCTATTCGCGCTTCTTCACCCGCGCCATGCGCGCGACCGGGCATCTCGACCTGGCCGAGCCGTTCAAGGGCCTGTTCACGCAAGGCATGGTGGTGCATGAGACCTACCGCGTCGGCGGTGCGTCGAGCAATGGCCGCTGGCTGTCGCCGGCTGAGGTCAGGATCGAGGATGTCGGCGGCAAGCGCCGCGCCATCGAGATCGCCACCGGCGAAGAGGCGGCGATCGGCTCACTCGAAAAGATGTCGAAGTCGAAGAAGAATACGGTAAGCCCGGAAGACATCACCGATGGCTACGGCGCCGACACTGCGCGCTGGTTCATGCTGTCGGATTCGCCGCCCGAGCGCGACGTCGAATGGACCGACGACGGCGCGGCCGGCGCGCACCGCTTCATCCAGCGCATCTGGCGCCTGGTGTCGATCGCCGCCGAGACGCTCGACGGTGTCAAGCCGCAGGCGGCGAAGGAGGGCGAGGCGGGTGCCGTTTCCAAGGCCGCGAACAAGATCCTGAAGGCCATCGGCGAGGATATCGAGAAGCTCGGCTTCAACCGCGCCATCGCCCGCATCTACGAACTGGCCAATGCCTTGACCGCGCCGCTCAACGACGTCGCCGAGGGCAAGGCCGACGCGGCGCTGAAAGGCGCCTGCCGCGAGGCGGTGGAGATTCTTGTGCATGTGGTCGCGCCGGTCATGCCGCATTTGGCCGAAGAGTGCTGGCACACGCTGGGCGGCACCGATCTGGTCGCCGAACGGCCATGGCCGGTCTATGATCCGGCGCTGGTCGTCGACAACGAGATCGTGCTGCCGGTCCAGGTCAACGGCAAGAAGCGCGGCGATTTGACAATTGCCCGCGACGCGGACCAAGGTGCGGTCGAAAAAGCGGTTCTGGCTCTCGACTTCGTGCAGAAAGCGCTGGAAGGTAAGGCGCCCCGCAAGGTGATCATCGTGCCGCAGAGGATCGTCAATGTCGTTGCTTGACCTCAGAAGGATGGGGCCCGATCTGGAAAAGACGGCGCGCTTGCTGCGCCGCGCAGCGCTGTACGGCATGGTCGCTTCGATGGCGCTGGTTTCGGCCTGTACGGTCAGGCCGCTCTATTCCAGCGCGCCGTTGACGGCCGGCTCGACGCTCAGCGCTTCAGCGGAACTGGCGTCGGTCGCGGTCAAGCCGGTCAAGACCCGCTACGCCCAGCAGGTCCGCAACAATCTGATATTTGCCTTTGGTCAAGGCGCCGGCGAGCCGCCGGCGCCGGTCTACATGCTCGATCTCGGCGTCACCGAACTGGTCGAATCGGCCGCGGTGGTGCAGATCCAGACCGACGAAGACGAGCCGACGGCAGGCACGGTGACGCTGACCGCAAACTATGTGCTGACCGATGCCAGGACCGGCGTGGTGATCGCAACCGGCAAACGGTCGATCCCATCATCCTTCGACAAGCCGACGCAGGAGTTCGCCTCCTACCGGGCGCAGCTCGACGCCGAGAACCGCGCCGCGCGTGAACTGGCTGAAATGGTGAGCCTGTCGGTCGCCCAGGACTTGGTCAGGCACGGCAAGAAGGCCTGAGCATTCCCTGGCGCTGCCAACTAGACTTTTAGCAGTCCGCAACAAAAAGGCCGGTTTCCCGGCCTTTTTTCGTTTGTATCGAACCGATCTCAGCCGATCTTCTGGCCGGTCTTGGCCCAGTCGGCAGCGAACTGATCCAGGCCCTTGTCGGTCAACGGGTGCTTGACCAGCGCCTTCAGCGTCGCGGCCGGCGCGGTAACGACATCGGCGCCGATCAGGGCTGCCTGCTTGACGTGGTTCACGGTGCGAACCGAAGCGACGAGGATCTCGGTGTCGAAATCGTAATTGTCGTAGATCTGCCGGATCTCCTGGATCAGTTCCATGCCGTCCGCGCCGGTATCGTCGACGCGGCCGACGAAGGGCGAGATGAACGAGGCGCCGGCCTTGGCCGCCAGCAGCGCCTGGTTGGCCGAGAAGCACAGCGTTACATTGACCATGCGGTTCATCTCGGTGCGGATCGTCTTGCAGGCGCGCAGGCCGTCGAGCGTCAGCGGCACCTTGATGCAGACATTGTCGGCGATCTTGGCCAGGATGTTGGCCTCGGCCATCATGTCCTTGTATTCGATCGCAACGACCTCGGCCGAAACCGGGCCCTTGACGATGTCGCAGATCTGCTTGGTGACCTCGGCGATCTTGCCGCCGGATTTCAGGATCAGCGAGGGATTGGTGGTCACGCCGTCGAGCAGCCCCAGGTCGTTCAGTTCCTTGATGTCCTTGATGTCAGCGGTGTCGACAAAAAATTTCATGGGGGTCTCCTGAAAGATTTCCATGTGCATGCCATGCACATTCCGGGTTGCCCTTTGATCTAGACCAAAGTCGGGGCAAGGTCACGCCCGATGATCGAAGATTCGCCCTTTGTCGCAGCCGCGCCGGTGCTGGTGCCGATGCCGGCCGAACGGCCCTACACCTACGCTGTGCCTGCCGGCGTGCGCGTGGTGCCGGGCTCGATCGTGCGCGTGCCGCTCGGTCCGCGCCAGGTTGCCGGCATCGTCTGGGATGGTGCGGTCGAGAATATCGACGCCAAAAAGCTGCGCCCGATCGAACAGGTCTTCGACTGCCCGCCGATCGACCGCGGCATGCGCCGCTTTGTCGACTGGCTGGCGCAGTACACGCTGTCGCCGCCCGGCATGGTGGCGCGCATGCTGTTGCGCGCGCCGGAGGCGTTCGATCCCGAACCATGGATCGAGGGCCTGCAGCGGACCCTCGTCATGCCCGACCGGATGACGGATGCCAGGACGCGCGTGCTGGAGACGGCGGAAGGGGGGCTTGCCTGGACGCGATCCGGCCTGGCGCACGCGGCGGGCGTGTCGTCGACGGTGGTCGAGGGGCTCAAGGCGCAAGGCGTGTTCGAGACGGTGATGATCCCGCCTCGACCGGTGGTCGCCGCGCCCGATCCCTCCTACGCCATGCCGGAGCTGATGCCGGACCAGGCAGACGCGGCCGCCATGCTGCGCGCCAATGTCGCGGCCGCTGCTTTCAACGTCACGCTGCTCGACGGCGTCACCGGTTCAGGCAAGACGGAAGTTTATTTCGAGGCGGTGGCGGCAGCCCTCGACCAGGGCAGGCAGGTGTTGATCCTGCTGCCGGAGATCGCGCTGACGCATACCTTCCTCGAACGCTTCCAGCAGCGTTTCGGCGCCAAGCCGGCGGAATGGCATTCCGACCTGCCGCCCCGAATGCGCGAAAAGGTCTGGCGGCAGGTGGCGGAAGGCGGCGTGCGCGTCGTTGCCGGGGCGCGTTCGGCGCTGTTCCTGCCGTTCCGCGAGCTCGGGCTGATCGTCGTCGACGAGGAGCACGACCCCGCCTACAAGCAGGAGGATCGCGTCTTCTACAATGCGCGCGACATGGCGGTGGTGCGCGGCCATATCAGCGGCTTCCCGGTGGTGCTGGCGTCGGCGACGCCATCGGTCGAAAGCCGGGTCAATGCGCAGCAGGGCCGCTACAGCAGGGCGGTGCTGTCGGCGCGCTTTGCCGAAGCCGCGCTTCCCGATCTCAAGACGATCGACATGCGGCGCGCGCCGCCGGCCCGCGGCGGCTTTCTGTCGCCGCTGCTGATCGACCAGATGCAACGTACGCTGGAGAAGAAGGAGCAGTCGCTGCTGTTCCTCAACCGGCGCGGCTATGCGCCGCTGACGCTGTGCCGCGTCTGCGGCCACCGCTTCGGCTGCCCGGTTTGTTCGGCCTGGCTGGTCGAGCACCGCTTTCGCGGCCAACTCGTCTGCCATCATTGCGGGCACAATGAGAAGCGGCCGGAGGCTTGTCCGGAATGCGGCACGCTCGACCATCTGGTCGCCTGCGGGCCTGGCGTCGAGCGGATAGCTGAAGAAGTCGTGGCGCATTTCCCCGACGCGCGCACGATCGTCCTGTCGTCCGATTTGATGGGTGGAGTGCGCCGGCTGCGTCTGGAGCTCGAGGCCATTGCCAATGGCGAGGCCGACATCGTCATCGGCACGCAGCTGGTCGCCAAGGGCCATAACTTTCCCAACATGACGCTGGTCGGCGTCGTCGATGCCGATCTCGGCCTCGCCAATGGCGATCCGCGCGCCGCCGAACGGACCTTCCAATTGCTCAGCCAGGTGACTGGACGCGCCGGCCGCACCGGCAAGAAGAGCCTCGGCCTGCTGCAGACTTTCCAGCCGGACCATCCGGTGATGCGGGCGATCGTCTCGGGCGATGCCGAGGCCTTTTACGAACGCGAGATCACTGAGCGCGAACGGGCAGCCCTGCCGCCCTTCGGCAGGCTTGCCGGCGTCATCGTCAGTGCGGTGACGCGGGCCGAGGCCGAAGGCCACGCGCGCGGCCTGCGCCGTGCAGCACCCCAGGCCAGCGACCTGTTCGTGCTCGGCCCGGCCGAGGCGCCGCTGTCGCTGCTTGGTGGGCGCCATCGTTTCCGCTTGCTGATCCAGGGTGAAAAGCGCGCCGACATCCAAGGCTTCATCCGCACCATGCTGGCCGAAGGGCCGAAGCAGCGCGGCTCGGTTCGCGTGCAGGTCGACATCGATCCGCAGAGCTTCTTGTAAGCACAAAGGCTGACGACGCCGCCGGCTGCCCTATGCCGTTTTGTCAAGAAAGCTCAACATCTTAGCGCCGGCTAAAATGCGCGCCGTTCATGTACCCGGCTCCCATCCGTTCGCTGACTAATCCTGATTTGAAAAGCCACAAATAAATGTTGACTCGTTTTATCATGAATTATAACTGGGCCTTTCCGCTCTGGCGCTGGGGACCAGGGCATAGATGGGGACAGCATGCGCAGATTTTTCAGTACGCTTCTTTGGTCATCGGCTTTGGGTTCGTCGATTATGGCAGGCGCGGCATTTGCCCAGGAAGCCGCTCCGACGGACCAGCAGGGAGCCACCGTGCTCGATCAGATACTGGTCACCGGCCGCAATGAAAGGTCGATTTCCAGCGTCGCTCAGTCTGTCCAGGTCGTGGAACAGGAACAGGTCGAGGAAGCCGCGCAGGAAAATATCGACGCCGCGACCCTGATCAGCCGCATCGTCCCCGGCTACGCGCCACGCAACCAGACCATTTCCGGCGCTTCGGAAACCTTCCGCGGGCGCAGTCTTCTCATCATGGTCGACGGTGTGCCGCGCAACACACCGCTGCGGGACGTCTCACGCATCCTGTCGATGATCGACCTGAATTCGGTCGAGCGCATCGAAGTCATCAATGGCGCGTCCAGCCTTTATGGCGCCGGCGCCACCGGCGGCACGATCAACTTCATCACCAAGCGCGGCGACAGCGACAAGCCGAAGGTGACGGTGCGCACCGGCGTCACCGCCTTCACCGAAAACCCCGGCAAGTCGGCCGGGCCAAGCACCAGTGTCTCGGTCGAGGGCAAGAAAGGCGATTTCGACTATTTCTTCTCGGCGTCCGGTGATCTGTCGCGCCTCACCTATGACGGCCACGGCAACGAGATGGCTTCGGACGCCATGCTTGGCCAAGGCGGCGGCGACCGCACCGGCACGGGCAATCTCTTCGGCGTGGCCGGCTACCAGTTCGATTCCAGGCGCTTCGAGGCCAGCGTCGACTGGACCTATGGCAACCAGAAGCCGGACTGGTTCACCGATTACACGACCAATCCCGTCTCCCCGGATTTCGGCGATCCCTATGAAGGCAAGCCGCTGAAGGAAGATTCGAAATATCTGACCGCCAAATACACCGACAGCGACTTCGCGCTCGGAAACCTCGAGGTCAAGGCGTTCTACAACGACATCTTCAAGCAGTCGCCCTTTACCAAATTCTCGGCCGTCAACAGCCAGGTGTATTTACCGACCAACCCGACGCGGCCGGTGATCCTGCCGCCGGGTACGGACCCGACCGCCGACTTCAACCAGACGGCGCTGCAATCGCGGCGCAGCGGCGTCAACCTGACCGTCAACACGCCGATGGACTTTATCACTCAGGGCAGCACACTGACCTGGGGCGCCGACTACGTCTTCGATGCCACCGATCAGCAGCTGACCAACGGCCAGGACGCCATCTCGCCCACGACCCAGAACTCGGTTGCCTTGTTTGCGCAGGGCGAAATTCCGGTGACGGATCGCTTTCGCATCAGCGGCGGCGCGCGCTACGACCAGTTTTATCTCAACGTTGAAGACTTCACTCGGCCTGCCGCTGCCGTTCTGCTAGGCCGGAACATTATCGGCCTGCCGGCGATCCAGGTGACCGGCGGCTCGTTCGACTACGACGCCGTCACCTTCAACGCCGGCGCCGTCTACGATCTGACCGAAAGGATGCAGCTTTTCGGCAATTTCTCGCAAGGCTACAGCCTGACCGACATTGGCGGCTTCACCCGCCGGGCCGGGTTGAACTCCAACGCCGAAACCTGCGACGCCTATGGCACCGCCATCCGGCCGCTGCTGCCGTGCACCAACGCGCCGGATTACGCGATCAGCTATGCCGATATCGCGCCTGAACCCCAGCTGGTGAACACCTGGGAAGCCGGTCTGCGCGGCGATTGGGGCGACTATCGCGGCGGCGTCAGCACCTATCTGTCGACCTCGGACAACGGCGTCAGCTACGACATCGTCAACAACCGGGTGTCGCAGCAGAAGGAACGTATCTGGGGCGTCGAAGCCAATCTCGAGGCAGACCTCAGCGGCATGTTCACGGTGGGCGGATCGGTCGGCTATGTCGAAGGCAAATACGATGCGGATCACGACGGCCACATCGAAGCTAACGAGTATGTGCCGAACAACCGTATCCCTTCGACCTACAAGGGCCTGGTCTATCTCACGACCCGTTTCGAGAACGAGCTGACCCTGCGCAGCGAGTTGGAGCTGTTTTCAGGGCGCGACCGCATCGCCACCCAGGAACTGGACGGTGCAGCACTGGTCAATCTCGCCGTCTCGAAGACGTTCGCCAATGAAAGCGTGCTGAACCTTGCCGTGCGCAATGTGTTCGACACCTATTACATCAACCCCTCCGCATCGGCGACGCGCGGCGCCGACGTTCCGGGGCTGGGGCGTTCGGTCGCTCTGTCCTACCAGATCACCTTCTGAGGGCGGCGATGGCGGTGTTTCTCCAACGAAACGGTGCGCTGGTCTCGCTGCTGGCAGAAGCGCCCGCCGATCCGGCGGATGGCGAGCGCTATGTCGAGGCGCTCGGCCGCCTTTCGCTGGAACAGGAGCCGTTCGTGCTCCTGGTCGATATCGGCATCGAGATCGCGCTGAGCGACGCCCAGCGCAAGGCGCAAAACCTCTGGTACAAGGCGCAACGCGAGCAGCTCGAAAAAGCCTGCCGCGCGTGCGCGCTGGTGCGCTCCGCCGCAGACGACAACATGCAGCGCGTCTGGCAAAGCCTGTTCGGTTTTCCGGTGCTCGTCACCCGCAGCCGGGCGGAGGCCGACGCCTTCCTGAGCGGCTACGCACCGAAGGACTATGCCAAATGAGCGCCGACGCAGACCGGCCGGCGTCTGCCGGGCTTTCGCGCCTGCGGCTTTTCGTCGTCCTGGCCTGCCTTTATCTGGCGCAGGCGATCCCGAGCTATCTGTTTGCCGCGGCGATCCCGCCGATCCTGCGCGAGCAGGGGGTGTCGCGCACCGCCATTGGCTTGATCGCGCTGCTGATGCTGCCGCTGGTGCTGAAATTCCTATGGGCGCCGCTGGTCGACCGCTTTCGGCCAATGGCCCGCGCCCATCGCGCCGGCTGGGTCATCATCACCCAGATCGGCGTCATCGCCGGCATCGCCGCCATGCTTTGGATCGAGCCGACCGATGTCGCCGGTATCTTTGCCGTCGGCCTTGTCGTGAGCCTGTTGATGTCGACCCAGGACATCGCCACCGACGGCTACGCGGCCAAATATCTCGACCCGAAGGACAGGCCGATCGGCAATGCGATCCAGGGCGGCGCCGTCGCGCTCGGCGTCGTTCTCGGCGGCACGCTCGGCCTGTTGGCTTATCATCATGCCGGCTGGCAAACCATGGTGGCCATGGTGGCCGCGCTGTCCATCATCCCGCTGGTCGCCGCCTTCGCCATGCGCGAGACCGATCCCGTCGCCAGCGCGCCGCAGGCGGCCATCGACCGCCCCTCGATCCTGCGCTTTCTGCGCCGGCCGGAGGCACGCCAGATCCTGTGGATCGCGCTCATCTACCGCGCCAGCGAGGGGCTGGTGAAGTCGATGGAAGGCTCCTATCTCGTCGATGCCGGCGTGCCGCTCGATATCATCGGTTATCTCTCGGGCGGTGCCGCGCTCACCGTCGGGCTCGGCGGCTCGGCGCTGGCGGCGTGGCTGCTGCACAACAGGGGCGCCGCCTCGGTGCTCGGCCTGCTCGGCGCGCTGCGAACCATCTGCTTCCTGATCTTCGCGCTGCACGCTTTCGGCGCTATCGCCGGCTTCTGGCCGATCTTCGGCGCCTCGTTCCTGCAGACGCTGGTGCGCTACATGGAGATCGTGGCGCTCTACAGCCTGTTCATGTCCGTCACGTCGTCGGACCAACCCGGCACCGATTTCACCATCCTGTCCTGCGCCCAGCTCATCGTCTACCTCGTCGGCTCCATGCTTGCCGGCCGCCTTGCCGACATGCTCGGCTACTCCGCGTTGTTCACCCTGGCGACAGTGCTGTCGGGCATCGCCGTGGTGGCGACCTATCGCATGCTGAATGCCCATTTCGCCGATGCCGCAAAGACCCAGCCAGGAACGCCGATGCCGCTGCCGGAGGTCGCCGAATGAGCGCGGGTTCGCTAGTGCTTATGAATCATGGCTGCAAGACCGGCGGCGGCCAGAGCCAGCGCGGCGCAGCCGGCCAGCGGCGCAAAGGGCCAGAGCGTGAAGGCGAAGCCGCCGGCCAATGCGCCGATGCTCTGGCCGAGCACATGGGTGCTGGTGAGCCAGCCGGCCGCCGCGCCCTGCTCGCCGGGCTCCAGGCGCTTCATCAGCCAGGCGGTGTAGCCGGGTGTAGCCAGCGCAATGCCGGCCGCTGCCACCACCAGAGACGCTGCCGAGGCAACATGGCTGGCCGTGACGGCCAGCGCCGTCATGCCGACGCAAACCATGAGACAGCCGACGATGACGCTGTTGCGCTCCGCCAGCCGCAGGCGCGCCATGAGCAGTCCCTGGACCAGAACCATGACGACGGCGACCAGCATCAGGGCCAGGCCGGTCAACGTCGTGGCCTGCGTCGCACCAAGGCCAAAACGCTGCTGGGTCATCGGGCCGAGCATCATCTGCACCTGTCCGAAGCCGAGCGTCAGGCACAAGCCCATCGCCAGGCAAGGCAGAGCGCGGCGATCGAAGGGCGATATTCCTCGGCCGACGTCGGCCGCCCTGCCGTCGGTCCGTCCGCCGGCTTCCCCTTTGCCCCGCGCGAGCCACAGCAACAGCGGGCTGAACAGGAACAGGATGGGCGGCAGCAGCGGCGACAGGACGGCAGCCGTTGCCGCCAGCGCGCCGGCCAGCCGCCCCATGCTGACGCCGGCGCCAAGCAGTCCCAGCGCGGCCTGTCGCCTGTCATCGGCAACCGAGCGGCTGGCCCAGACCTGCGCCGTCGGCATGACGCCGGACGCGGCAAAACCGTACACGGTTCGCGAAAGCATCAGCAAAGCGATGCCCAGCGCGGCTCCCGTGCCGGCTATCAGCAGAATGGCGAACACCGCCTGGCCGGCCAGCATGGCGAGGCCGAGCAAGCGCAGCAGCCTGGCATGGCCAAGCCGCTCGCCCATGCGACCCCACAGCGGCGAGCCGACCAGAAAGGCCGCCGCGCCGACAGCAGTTGCCGCGCCGATGGCAAACGTGTCGAGCCTCTGCCGCTCCATCACCAGGGGAACGAGCGATACGAAGGCCGACTGGCCGAAGCCGATTGCCGAGACCGCGGTTGCCAGGCGGCGCAGAAGCGAAGATCGATTTTTCATACGGGTCGTCACAAGACCAAGCTTATTTCTTGTTCAGAATAGATAATCAACAGAAATGTTTAAAGACGACAACGTATAAATGCAATGCATGCAGTTATTGGGATTTATGGGGGATGCACATGGAGCAAGTAAAACCAGAATCTTTCTCTGCATTAAGCCCGTTACTCAATGCGTTGCTGCGGGAATGGGATAGCTGGGAATTCGTCGACGCCAGGCAAACCGGGCTGTTTCGGCCGCAGGCAGCCGTGCTGCGTCTGAATTTCCCTGCCTCGCGCGCGGCGGTGCTCGTCGAGGCGCGGCATCGCTCGAAGGTTGGTTACCACGATTTAGCGATGCCGCTCTGGCGCCTCGATATTAGTAACGAGGGGGCCGATGGCGAAGCGACCGAGATCGACCTTTTCAGCCTTTTGGCGCTGATCCTGGCGGATCCCGACATTGCCGGCCGGGCGACAGCGAAAAGCCGACTGACCTTCCTGCGCCGCAGCCTGGCCAGCATCGCCGCAATCGCTGACGCGACTGCGGCGCGTGGATCGTCGCGGCCCTTCTCCGAAGGCGATCCTGATTTCATCGATGCCGAAAGCGCCCTGCGCTTCGGCCATGCCGTGCATCCGGCGCCGATGAGTCGCGAAGAGTTCACGCACACGGATTCCGCGCGCTTCGGGCATGAATACTGCAATGCGTTCAAACTGCGCTGGTGGGCCGTCGACCCGACCATCCTCACTGGGGGCAGCGTCGAGCCGCTAGATGTCACCGAGATGGTCCGCGGGCTTGCCGCCAGCGATCCGCAGCTGCTTGCTCGGGCTGGCAAGCAACAGGGCAAGGTTCTCGTTCCGATGCATCCGTGGCAGGCCGTACGGCTCATGCTGGAAGACCGCGTCGAGCGCCTGTTTTGCGCCGGCCGTATCGTCGATGTTGGGCTCGGCGGACCAGCGTGGCGGGCCACGACCTCGCTGCGCACGGTTCATTCAGCTGAAGCCGAGTGGATGCTGAAATTTTCGCTCAGCCTGCGCCTGACCAATTCCAGGCGCATCGTCGAGGAGCATGAGTGCCGGCGCGGCCTTTCGGTGCACCGGCTGGTCAAGGGCAAGCTCGGCTATGCCTTGCAGCGGCGCTGTCCGACCATGACGGTGCTGGGTGAGCCCGCCTGGTTCGGCCTGCGTGGCGAAGACGGCCGGCTGATGACGGATACCATCGTCTCGTTTCGCGAAAATCCGTTTCGCCGCACGGGCAATCCGCCGGCTGCCGTCCTCGGCGCGCTTTGCGAGCGCCATCCCGGCCGTACCGAAAGCCATCTGTCCGACCTGGTCCACCGTATCGCCCGCGACGAGAAGCGACCTGTCGAGGAAACGGCGCGTTTGTGGTTCGAGCGTTTCCTTCATGCCGCCATCGAGCCGTTTATCGTTGCCTTCTCGGAATTCGGCCTGCTGTTCGGCGCCCATCAGCAGAACCTCGTCGTCGGTCTTTCCGGAGGCTGGCCGAATGCGCTCTATTTTCGCGACTGCCAGGGCACCGGTTATGTCGAGGAATTCCTGCCCAGGCTGCGCAAATTCGTGCCCGAGGCCGGTCAGGCGGGCGATCATGTCTTCCCAGCGGAAGCGGCCGCGAAGCTGTTCGGCTACTATCTGGTCGTCAATGGCGCTTTCGCCGCCGTCGCAGCCCTTGCCGCCGCTGGCCTCACCAACGAAGACGATCTGCTGGCGATATTCCGCCGCTCGCTCGAGCGGCTGGCCGCCACGCCCATGGCTGACCGGTCCTGCGTCGACTATTTGCTTAACGCGCCGACGCTCGCCGCCAAGGGCAATTTCCTGATCGCGCTGCGCGACATCAATGAGAACACCGAAGTGACCGACCCGCTGGCAGGTTACGTCGAGCTTCCGAACCCCCTGCATGTGAGAGAATACGCATGAACATCGAGGCTGCGAAAAACTGGTCACCCGCCACCGTCGCCGGCAACGAAGGATGGCAGCATCTGGCCTCGGCCGCGGAGCCGCTCGCCATCCGTGCCGGCGATGGCCATGTCAGCCTGGTCAACGCTGAGGGAACAGCGGTGGGACAGGCCCGCATCTCCGACGCGGATGGCCGCCTGCTCATCGACGATGTCGCGTTTATTGGCGGCCGCCTCGACCAACCGCAAATCCTGGCAGGTCTCGTTGACGCCGCGCTGCGCCTGCATCCTACCTTCGACCGCGCCTTCCTGCCGGCGGCCAAGACGCTGTGGCCGGTTTCGGCGCTGGCCACCGAGACGGTTCTGGGTGAACCGGAATGCGCCGTCATCCATCGCTCGGTCCTGCGCCAGCTGCCGCTGCTGTGGCGCAGCCAGGCCTCGCATGTCACCTATCCGGCATTGACGACCGCTATCGGCCCGCAAGACCGGCTGCCGCCATTGCGCCAACCGCGCCCCTGCGGCCCGATGTACGAACGCTGGATTCCGGAGATCGGTCTCACCGTGTCGCTGCGCCCGATCGACCGCCGGACCGATCTCGACCTCTTCCATCGCTGGATGAACGATGGCCGTGTCGCCTTCTTCTGGGAACTTGCCCAGAGCCATGAAGAGCTCGACAAATATCTCGCCGAGCAGGAAAGCGATCCGCACATCTTCGGCGTCATCGCCAGCTTCGATGGGGAGCGGACCGGCTATTTCGAGTTCTACTGGGCCAAGGAGGACCGGCTCGGGCCTTATTACGAGCCGCTCGACTGGGATCGCGGCTGGCATGGGCTGATCGGCAATACGCGCCATCTCGGCCGGCCGAAGACGCTGGCTCTGTTCCGTTCCGTCACCCACTATTTGTTCCTCGACGAGCCGCGCACGCAGCGCATCGTCGGCGAGCCACGCGCCGCGCACCAGAAGATGCTGAGCTATTGCGCCGACGCCGCCTACGACAAGGTCAAGGAGTTCGACTTCCCGCACAAGCGCGCGGCGCTGGTCTGCTGCGAACGCGAGCGCTTCTTCCGCGAGGTGCCGCTGTGACGGTGCAGCAACCGATCGCCAAAGCGGAGGAGGCGACACGCTGGGCTGCGATCAACCGCGACGCCGTCGCCAAGGCCATTTCCGAACTGACCTTCGAGGAGTGCCTGTCGCCCCGCGAGCTTTCGCCCGGCCGATGGAAACTGACGCTCGGTCCCGGCGTGACCTATCGCTTTGTCGCGACGCGGCGCCTGTGGGGCCAGATCGCCGTCCGTCCGGAGACGCTGACCCGCGATGCCGGCATCGAGCTGCCGGTCGACGATGCGGTCGCTTTCTTCGCCGACGCGCGCGAGACGCTCGGCATGTCGCCGGCAACATTCTGCACCTATGCGAAGGAGCTTTACAATACGCTGATGGCCGACATGCGGATCGCCAAAGCCCGCGGCAATCGACCAGCCGCCGATCTAGCCGCGCTGCCGGATACCGAGTTGCAGGCATTGCTCGACGGCCATCCGAAGGCGCCCGCCAACAAGGGACGGCTTGGCTGGGGACGGGACGACTTCGAGCGCTACGCGCCAGAATCGGCTGCCGCATTCCAGCTCTTCTGGCTTGCCGCCGCCAGCGATCGCTGCCTGCTGGCGCTTGACTGCGGGCTCGACGAAGAGGCGCTGCTGCAGGCCGCACTCGGCGACTACGAACGCGCAAGGCTCGAAGCGGCCTTCACTGCCGCCGGGGCCTCGCGACCGACGCACAGGTTGCTGCCGGTCCACCCCTGGCAGTGGCAGGCGATGATCGCCTCGCAATATGGTAGCGAGATCGCCGCCGGCCGGCTGGTGCCGCTTGGCCAGTTCGGCGACGCGTTCCTGCCCCTGCAGTCGCTGCGCACGCTTGCCAATGTGGCACGGCCCGAGGCGCTGCACGTCAAGCTGCCGCTGACCGTCCTCAACACCTCAGCGTGGCGCGGCGTGCCGGGCAAATACATGGCGATCGGCGCCGATCTGTCGCGCTGGCTGGCCACGGTGGCGGCCGCGGACCCGGTGCTCAAGGACGTCAAGGTGCTGAAGGAAGTAGCCGGCGCCTTCTATCCGCATCCGCACTATACCGGCGTTGAAGGCGCGCCCTATCAGTTTTGCGAGATGCTGGGCGCCATATGGCGCGAAAGCCCCGAAAAGGATCTGACAGCGGGCCAGCGGCCGATGATGATGGGCGCCCTGCCGCAGCGCGACGCGCATGGCAGGCCGATCGCCAGCGCCCTGATGGAGCAGTCCGGCCTTGGTCCGGAGGCATGGCTCGATCGCCTGTTCTCCACGGCCTTCGTGCCGCTCTACCACTTCATGTGCCGTTACGGCGTCGGCTTCATCGCCCATGGCCAGAACGTCACCATCATCCTCGACGGAGCGACGCCTCTCGGCGTGGCGGTCAAGGATTTCCAGGGCGACCTCGATCTCGTCGACCAGCCGTTTCCCGAACTGGCCGGCCTCGACCCCAAAATCCTGTCGACGCTGAAGCGCCGGCCGCCGGCACATCTTCTCCAGCATCTGCAAACGGGACACATCGTCAGCGTTCTGCGCTTCCTATCCGAGGCGCTGGCCGCCTATGACCGCTTCGACGAGAGGACTTTCTACGCCATCCTGGCCGCCGCCATCCGGCGCTACCAGGCGCAGAACCCGGATCTGTCGGAACGGTTCGCGCTCTTCGATCTGTTTGCTCCGAAGATCCCACGCATCGCCATCAACAAGGTGCGCTTCGCCATCGGCTACGGCGACAGCGGCGAACGCCCTCTGCCCGACCTTGGCACACCGCTCGACAATCCGCTTAACCCCGAGTCAGCCCGGCGATCTCCCATCAGCCCAGCCAGCTCCATAAGGAGTTCGCCATGACCCATACGCTTGACCTCGCAGGCATCGGCATCGGGCCGTTCAATCTCAGCCTCGCCGCCCATCTCGATGCGGTGGACGGCGTCGAAGCGCGCTTCTTCGATCGGGCGACGCGGCTCGAATGGCATCCGGGCATGATGCTGCCGGGCGTCGAACTGCAGACATCCTTCCTCAAGGATCTCGTCACCGCGACGCATCCGACCAGCCCATGGTCGTTCATGTCCTATCTGGTCGCGCAGAAGCGGTTCTATGAATTCCTCAACGCGGATTTCTCAGCCATCCCGCGGCCGGAATTCGCCCGCTATCTCGGATGGGTCGGCGAGAACTTGTCTTCGCTGCGCTTCGCCAGCGCCGTCGACCGGATCGACTTCGACGGAACGAATTTCAGGCTGCGTATCGGCCGCGAGCAGGTGAACGCGCGCAATCTCGCCATTGCCGTCGGGCTGGTGCCTAACATCCCCGCCTGGGCGCGGGCGGCGGCCTCCGATCAATGCTTCCACAACGCCCAGGCCGCCAACCGCCTCGATCGCCTGAGCGGACAGCGTGTCGCCGTGATCGGCGGTGGCCAGAGCGGCGCCGAAGTGCTTCTGCATCTGATCTCCTCCGACGGCTTCGCCGGCCGCGAAATCGAGTGGATCTCGATGCGGCCGAATTTCCTGCCACTGGACGACTCGCCTTTCACCGACGAACTCTTCACGCCGGGCTATGTCGAAAACTTCCATCGGCTGCCGCAAGGGCGGCGCGAGACGATCCTGGAACAGCAGCTGCTTGCCGGTGACGGCGCATCGACGAGCACGCTGAAGGCGATCTATCGCCAGCTTTACACGCTGCGGCACCTCTCGGAGGAAACGACGGCGGTCAACATGACGCCGCACCGCGAAGTGCTGAACGTGACGCGGGAAGGCAGCGAATACCGGCTGATCATGCGCAACGGCTTCGACGGCGCCATCGAGACGCGCACCGTGGATGCGGTGGTTCTGGCCACCGGCTATGCCTTTGCCATTCCTGATTGCATGGCACCGCTCATGAACAGGATCGCGCTGGACGAGCGCGGTCATTACAGGCTCAACGCCAGCTTCGAGGTCGAATGGGACGGGCCCGACGACCGCCGGATCTACGCGCTCAATGCCGGCCGGCTCAGCCATGGCATAGCCGAGCCGCAGCTCAGCCTGATGGCTTGGCGCAGCGCCAAGATCGTCAATTCGCTGCTCGGGCGGGCACAGTTCGATCTCGATCTGCCCGATCCGCCGGTTGCCTGGAGTTCAAGGCACACGATACAAAGCCTGCATCATCTCGGCGCCAATGCGAGGATGACCGAATCGGGCGCCCGGTGATGTTTGTGGAGGCGGGCCGAAGAGCGTGGTACGGCGCGCGTTAAGGTTGACATCGACCCGTAAAGCTTTTCTGTGAGAGAGATCGTTCGGTCCTGCTGGAGGCTCAGCGCATGAAAACCCTTGGCCTCATCGGCGGCATGAGCTGGGAATCGACGGCGATCTATTATCGCCTGCTCAACGAGATCGTGCGCGAGCGGCTGAGCGGGCTGCATTCGGCAAAGCTGTTGCTCTATTCCTTCGACTTCGCCGAAATCGCCGACCGGCAGCATCATGGCGACTGGGACAGTGCGGGCGTGCTGCTGGCGGATGCCGCGCGCAAGCTGGAGGCGGGCGGCGCAGAGGGGCTTTTGATCTGCACCAACACCATGCACAAGCTCGCCGACCGGGTGCAGGCGGCGGTGTCGATCCCGCTTATCCACATTGCCGACGCCACGGCCGTCGCGGTCAAGGGCGCCGGCGTCAAGCGGCCGGCGCTGCTGGCGACCCGCTTCACCATGGAGCAGGATTTCTACAAGGGCCGGCTGACGGAGAAATACGGGCTGCAGCCCGTGGTGCCGGACCAGGCCGGGCGCGACATGGTGCACCAGGTAATCTACGACGAGCTTTGCCGGGGCATCGTCAACGCGGCATCGAAGGCGGCCTATATCGACGAGGTCGCCCGTCTGCGGCGCGATGAGAAGATCGATGGCGTCATCATGGGCTGCACCGAGATCACCATGTTGATTGGCGAGCGCGATTTCGACATTCCGGTGTTCGACACCACGCGCATCCATGCTGAGGCGGCGGTCGCATTCATGCTGCCCTGAAGGGTCAAAACAAGGATCAGGGCTGGGCAGCCACGGCGACATTGCCGCTGCCGGCCACTTTCAGCTTCCATCGATCTGCTTCCGTGCCGGCCAGATTGAGGTGCCCGGTCAGGAAATAAAGGCGACCGGTGTCGGGGCCTTTGGCTGTGCAAAACCGGTCCTGCAGATAGGAGGGAGGCGTCGCCTGATAATACAGGTTGGCCACGATGCTGGCCGGACGCGTGCGCGGCCTAAACAGCCTTCCGCTCCTTCACGAATTGCGCGCCGAAACTGCCGCGCGCTTGACTTCTTTTTGCAGCGACATTCAATGCATCCGGCATTGCTGTGAGGGGATGAAAGCAAGATGGAATTTGCGTTTCCGTGGCCGACCAGCCAGGGCGAATGGCTGGCTTGGTCCAGCGCCGTCGTCACCTTGGCGCTCGGTCTGCTGTTTTTCCTCGCGCCAGGGCTGGCATTTCGGATTCTGCGGCTGCAGGTCCGGCCCGAAAGGGCAGCGGCAATCGCGGAAGGGCGCGGCCGGATGTCGGGCTTCTATCTCGGCGTCAGCCTGTGCTGCATTCTGTTGGCGCAGCCGTGGCTCTATATGGCACTCGGCTTTTCCTGGCTGTTCACCGCTTTTGGCCGTTTGCTGTCGATGATGTCGGACGGCGCCAACACGCCTTTCAACTGGGCGTCGATCGTCGTCGAACTCGTCCTGGCCGCGTTGCCGCTTGCCTTCGTCTTCGGCTTTCTGCCCTGAATCGGCAGCCAATCCAAAGGCTTCGGTTGAACTCTGCGGCCGGATGCGACAATAGTGCCCGAAAAGCATGCGGGACGACGCATTGCGGTCTTAAAATGCCTGTGCTAGACGGCAATCGACTTTCGGCCGGGGATAGCGGAAGCCGCGCCTCCGTGCTTGGAAAAACTTAGTAAGGTCAAAGATTTAGCCAGAGTTTTTGCTCGCGCCAACAATCTGCGGCCCCTCAGACAAGAGAAAAGACGGTCCGTGGCTCAATCGTCATCGCCAATCTCGGGTGTCGCAGAACGCTACGCGGGTTCGCTGTTCGAACTTGCGCTGCAATCGAATTCGGTGGCCAAGGTCGAGGCCGACCTCGACAGTTTCGCCAGGATGCTGGATGACAGCGCCGACCTGACGCGCCTCATCAACAGCCCGGTGTTCTCCAGCGAGGACCAGGCCAAGGCAATCGCGTCGATCGCCGACAAGGCCGGCATCACCGGCCTGACCGGCAATTTCCTGCGCGTCGTCGCCCGCAACCGCCGGCTCTTCGCGGTGCCCGGCATGATCAAGGCTTTTCGCAAGATCGCCGCCGAACAGCGCGGTGAGACATCAGCCGAGGTCACTTCGGCGCATGAACTGACGGCTGCCCAGCAGACCGAACTCAAGGCCGCGCTGAAAGGCGTCGCCGGCAAGGACGTGGCCATCACTGTTACCGTCGATCCGTCGCTGCTCGGCGGGCTGGTGGTCAAGATGGGCTCGCGCCAGATCGATACGTCGCTCAAAACCAAACTCAATTCGCTCAAGCTTGCACTGAAAGAGGTCGGCTGATGGACATCCGCGCCGCGGAAATTTCCGCAATTCTCAAAGACCAGATCAAGAATTTCGGCAAGGAGGCCGAGGTCTCCGAAGTCGGCCAGGTGCTGTCCGTCGGTGACGGTATCGCTCGCGTCTACGGCCTCGACAATGTCCAGGCCGGCGAAATGGTCGAATTCCCCGGCGGCATCCGCGGCATGGCGCTCAACCTCGAAGCCGACAATGTCGGCGTCGTCATCTTCGGCGCCGACCGCGACATCAAGGAAGGCGACATCGTCAAACGCACCGGCGCCATCGTCGATACGCCTGTCGGCATGGGCCTGCTCGGCCGCGTCGTCGACGCGCTCGGGAATCCGATCGACGGCAAGGGCCCGATCAAGGCGACCGAACGCAAGCGCGTCGACGTCAAGGCGCCAGGCATCATCCCGCGCAAGTCGGTCAACGAGCCGATGTCGACCGGCCTCAAGGCCATCGATGCGCTGATCCCCGTTGGCCGCGGCCAGCGCGAGCTGGTCATCGGCGATCGCCAGACCGGCAAGACCGCGATCATCCTCGACACGATGCTCAACCAGAAGGCCGTGCACGACAACGGGCCGGAAAAGGAAAAGCTCTACTGCGTCTACGTCGCCATCGGGCAGAAGCGCTCGACGGTCGCGCAGTTCGTGAAGGTTCTCGAAGAGCGCGGCGCCCTTGAATATTCGATCATCGTCGCCGCCACAGCTTCCGATCCGGCGCCGATGCAGTTCCTGGCGCCGTTCACCGGCGCCACCATGGGCGAATATTTCCGCGACAACGGCATGCATGCGCTGATCAGCTATGACGATCTGTCGAAGCAGGCCGTCGCCTATCGCCAGATGTCGCTCTTGCTGCGCCGCCCGCCGGGTCGCGAAGCCTATCCGGGCGACGTGTTCTACCTGCATTCGCGCCTGCTCGAGCGCGCCGCCAAGCTCAACGACGATCTGGGCGGCGGTTCGCTGACCGCGCTGCCGATCATCGAGACGCAGGCCAACGACGTGTCGGCCTACATCCCGACCAACGTGATCTCGATCACCGACGGCCAGATCTTCCTCGAAACCAACCTGTTCTTCCAGGGCATCCGTCCGGCGGTCAACGTCGGCCTGTCGGTGTCGCGCGTCGGTTCGTCGGCGCAAATCAAGGCGATGAAGCAGGTCGCCGGCTCGATCAAGGGCGAGCTCGCGCAGTACCGCGAAATGGCTGCGTTCGCGCAGTTCGGCTCCGATCTCGACGCCGCCACGCAGCGCCTGCTCAACCGCGGCTCGCGCCTGACCGAACTGTTGAAGCAGCCGCAGTTCTCGCCGCTCAAGGTCGAGGAGCAGGTCACGGTGATCTTCGCCGGCGTCAACGGCTATCTCGACAAGCTGGCGCTGAACCAGGTCGGCAAGTTCGAGCACGGCCTGCTCAGCCATATGCGCTCGGCCGGCAAGGACGTGCTGGACGGCATCCGCAAGGAAAAGGCGCTGTCGGACGATCTGCGCGCCAAGCTGAAGGCCGAGATCGACGCCTTCGCCAAGACCTTCGCTTGAGAAGAAGCCGGACGCTCGGGATCAGGTTTGAAGCATGCCTTCATTAAAAGACCTTCGTAACCGTATCGCCTCGGTCAAGGCGACGCAGAAGATCACCAAGGCGATGCAGATGGTCGCCGCGGCGAAGCTGCGTCGCGCGCAGGAAGCAGCGGAGGCGGCGCGTCCCTATTCCGAGCGGATGGGTGCGGTGCTGGCCAATATCACGCAGGCGATCGGCGGCGGCGGCGATGCCCCGGCGCTGATGACCGGCACCGGCAAGGACGATGTGCATCTGCTCGTCGTCTGCACGGCCGAGCGCGGCCTGTGCGGCGGCTTCAACTCGCAGATCGCACGTCTGGCCCGCGACCATATCCGCCGGCTTCTGGCCGACGGCAAGCAGGTCAAGATCATCTGCGTCGGCAAGAAGGGTTTCGACATTCTGCGCCGAGACTATGCCTCGCTGATTATCGACCGCGTCGACCTACGCGATGTCAAGAAGCTCGGCTTCGTCAATGCCGATGCGATCGCCCGTAAGATCATCCATCTGTTCGGCGAAGGCGGCTTCGATATCTGCACGCTGTTTTATTCGCAGTTCAAGTCGGTGATCAGCCAGATTCCGACCGCGCAGCAGATCATTCCTGCCGGCGTGGCTTCGGCTCCCGCCGAAGCGACCGCCGGTGGCAATGCCGTCTACGAATACGAGCCGGAGCCGGGCGAGATCCTCACCGACCTCATTCCGCGCAACATCTCGGTCCAGGTCTTCCGCGCGCTGCTCGAAAACGCAGCCGGCGAGATGGGCGCCAAAATGAGCGCCATGGACAATGCAACGCGCAATGCCGGCGACATGATCAACAAACTGTCGATCACCTATAACCGCCAGCGGCAGGCGCAGATCACCAAGGAACTGATCGAAATCATTTCGGGCGCCGAAGCGCTCTAGGCGCGACCGCCAGGAGGTCATCGACCTTCTGATGGAGCGTGAGAAACAAAGGACGAGAAGGGTAAAGACGATGGCGAAAGCAGCGACCCCCGCGAAGACGGCCCCCAAAGCGGCCGCAAAGGCTCCGGCAGCAGCGGCGAAGGCCGCTCCGGCCAAGAAGGCGGCCGCGCCCGCCAAGGCCGCGGCCCCGGCAGCGAAGACGACGAGCGTTGCCGTCAAGAGGACCGGCGCCATCGGCAAGGTTCGCCAGGTCATCGGCGCCGTCGTCGACGTGCAGTTCGGCGATCATCTGCCGGCCATTTTGAACGCCATCGAAACCTCCAATGTCGGCAACCGCCTGGTGCTCGAAGTTGCCCAGCATCTGGGCGAAAACACCGTGCGCTGCATCGCCATGGATTCCACCGAAGGCCTGGTTCGCGGCCAGGACGTCTATGACACCGGCGCGCCGATCACCGTTCCGGTCGGCCCGGGCATGCTCGGCCGCATCATCAACGTCATCGGCGAGCCGGTCGACGAAGAAGGCCCGGTCGACGGCATCGAGATGCGCGCCATCCACCAGCCGGCGCCTACCTATGTCGAACAGTCGACGGAAGCGCAGATCCTGATCACCGGCATCAAGGTGCTCGACCTTCTGGCGCCCTACGCCCGCGGAGGCAAGATCGGCCTGTTCGGCGGCGCCGGCGTCGGCAAGACGGTTCTGATCCAGGAGCTGATCAACAACGTCGCCAAGGCGCATGGCGGCTTCTCAGTGTTCGCCGGCGTCGGCGAGCGCACCCGCGAGGGCAACGATCTTTATCACGAGTTCATCGAGTCCGGCGTCAACAAGAAGGGCGGCGGCGAAGGCTCCAAGGCGGCACTGGTCTATGGCCAGATGAACGAGCCGCCGGGCGCGCGTGCCCGCGTCGGCCTGACCGGCCTGACGGTCGCCGAATATTTCCGCGACCAGGGCCAGGACGTGCTGTTCTTCGTCGACAACATCTTCCGCTTCACGCAGGCCGGTTCTGAAGTGTCGGCGCTGCTCGGCCGTATTCCTTCGGCCGTGGGTTACCAGCCAACGCTGGCCACCGACATGGGTGCGCTGCAGGAACGCATCACCACAACGACCAAGGGTTCGATCACTTCGGTGCAGGCGATCTACGTGCCGGCCGACGATTTGACCGACCCGGCGCCTGCGACCTCGTTCGCCCACCTGGACGCGACGACCGTGCTCAACCGCGCGATCTCGGAAAAGGGCATCTACCCCGCCGTCGATCCGCTCGACTCGACCTCGCGCATGCTCGATCCGCTGGTCGTCGGCGAGGAGCACTATGCCGTCGCCCGCCAGGTGCAGTCGATCCTCCAGCGCTATAAGTCGCTGCAGGACATTATCGCCATCCTTGGCATGGATGAGCTGTCGGAAGAGGACAAGCAGACGGTGGCCCGCGCCCGCAAGATCGAGCGCTTCCTGTCGCAGCCGTTCTTCGTCGCCGAAGTGTTTACGGGTGCGCCGGGCAAGCTGGTCGACCTCGCCGACACAATCAAGGGCTTCAAGGGCCTCTGCAACGGCGACTACGATCACCTGCCGGAAGCCGCCTTCTACATGGTCGGCGGCATCGACGAAGCGGTCGAGAAGGCTCAGCGCCTGGCGGCTGAAGCAGCGTAATCAAGGCAATAGGGAGTAGTCAGTAGTCAGTAGTGAATAGCGGCGGGTGATCAGGACAGCTGTCCTCTCCCTACTCCCTACTCACTATTCCCTACTCACTAAATTGACATGGCTGAAGCTTTCAAGTTCGAACTGGTCTCGCCGGAGCGCCTCCTGGTTTCCGAGCAGGTCGAGTCCGTCGTCATTCCAGGCGCCGAAGGTGAAATGACAGTCATGGCGCACCATGCGCCAGTCATGACCACGATCAAGCCGGGCGTCGTCACGCTGAAGACCGCCGGCGGCAAGGAAGAGCGCTATGTGGTGTTCGGCGGCTTTGCCGACATCGTCCCTGCCGGCTGCACGCTGCTCGCCGAATCGGCGGTCGCCGTCGGCGATATCGACCGCGCCGATCTCGCCCGCCGCATCCAGGAAGCCAAGGAAGACGCCGCCGACGCCAAGGACGACCAGAGCCGCAGCAAGGCGGAGCAGTTCCTTAGCCAGCTTACCACGCTCGAAGGCGCGCTGCTGCCGGCGTAAGCCGCAGAATGACTTGAAGAAAAGGCCGGGCTCAGCCCGGCTTTTTTGTTGCGGCCGCCATCCTGGATCGTCTCGCATAGGCGCAGGGCCTTGGCGGGATTTCAGGGCGGGCAGCCAGCATGATCAGATCGGGTGGCGGCATGCCGGCTGCCAGTCAGGGCGAGATGAGCTTGTATTAGGCGATGGCGCCGGCGGAACCGCGATTTGGCTGCGGCGGTACAGTCGGATCGGGGCTTGCCCCTGCTTTCTGGTTGTTCGACAGTCCAGCTGTCTATCGATTTGGGGTGGCCGATGACGGAACAGACAACGCAACCGGAAGCGGCCTCGCGATCCCGGTGGACGACGGCGCTGATCGCGGCCTTTGGCGGTCCGTTCGGCGGGTTCCTTTGGATCGGCGCCGGCCGACCGGCGGTTGCCAGCCTGGTGGTGATCAGCGCCATAAGCATTGCGCTGACATATGTGGGATTCCCGGTTCTGCCGGGGGTCGATCTCGCCTGGCTGGTGGATCTCTCCAGTTTAGGTCTCATGGTCCTGTGGGTAGCGCTCGTCGTGCCTTTCGCGTCACGATACAGACCGAACCGGTGGTATTCACACGGCCTTTCGGTGCTGCTGTTGGCCGTGCTGACCTCCTACGGAGCCGCGTTAGCGATCCGCACATTCCTCTTCCAGCCGTTTTCGACCCCGGCAGGCAGCATGACACCAACGCTGGAACTCGGCGACTATTTCTTCGTCTCGAAGTTTGCCTATGGTTACAGCCGCTACAGTGTTCCTCTTGGGCTGCTGCCCTTCGAAGGCCGGATCTTTGCCGCCGAGCCGAAGCGCGGAGATATTGTGGTGTTCAAATTTCCAGCGGATCCGAGCATCGACTACGTCAAGCGGGTCGTTGGACTGCCGGGCGACAAAATCCAGATGGTCGACGGAATCCTTCGCATCAATGGTGTGGCGGTCAAACTCGAGGATGTTGGTCCGTACAGCTCCGAGGACTCTCCCCAAAGCGCCAGACTGCAGCGTGAAACCCTCCCCAACGGCGTTTCCTATTCCGTCATCAGTCTTACGGACAATTCAATAACCGACAACACGCGGGTGTTCGACGTGCCCGAAGGCCACTATTTCGTGCTTGGCGACAACAGGGATAATTCCTCCGATAGCCGGCTCAGTGTCGGCTTCGTTCCTGCCGAAAACCTGGTCGGTAAGGCAGTGCGACTGTTCTGGAATTCGCAAGGCACGGAGTATTCGTCGCGGCAGAGGCTGGACGCTCCGGCGGGACAATAGGCTTGAAATGGGCGGTTCCGGACCAGCTTCAGCCTACGTTTGTCGGCTCCGGTATGCCGAGCGCTGAGAGCGCAAGCACGATCCCGCCTTGCAGGATATGCTCGCGATGAGCGGCGACCAGTTCGATCAGCGTCTGCCGCTCGGGCTTGCCGCTGGCGAAGCCGGCCCAGTCGAACACCGCCGCTACTCGTTCCAGCATCCGTCGTTCGTCGAGCGCCGCCAGCGCCGCGTCGAGCGGATCGGTAAAGTGGGCTTCCGGCAGGTCCTTGCCGCGCGCCTCGCAGGCGGCGATCCAGGCGGCGATCACCAGCGTCAGATGCTCCGGGACCAGGCCGGCCTGGATGCACTCGATGGCGGTAGCGACAATGCGCTGCGGCAATTTCTGGCTGCCGTCATTGGCGATCTGCGCGGTGCGGTGGGCCAGCGCGGTGTTGGAGAAACGTTCGGCAAGTTCGGCCGTATAGGCTGACGTGTCGAGCCCGGCATCCCCAGGCAATGTCGGGATGGCCTCGGCCCAGAGCCGGTCGACGAACGCGCGGATCGCGGGATCCGCGAAGGCGCGGTCGACGGTGACGTGGCCGCTGAGCAGGCCGATATAGGCGATGCCCGAATGGGCGCCGTTGAGCAGCCGAAGCTTCATGTCCTCGAACGGCCGGACATCCTCGACCATGGTGACGCCGAATTTCTCCCAGGCCGGGCGGCCGGCTGGAAACCTGTTTTCGATCACCCATTGCCGGAACGGTTCGGTCATCACCGGCCAGGCGTCCTCGAGGCCGAGTTCGACCGCGATGCGCGCCCGGTCGGCATCGGTGGTTGCCGGCACGATGCGGTCGACCATGCTCGATGGGAATGCAACGTCATCGGCTATATGACCGGCGAGGGCAGCGTCGCCTGAAGCAGCAGCGCCGGCATCGCGCAGTTTTGCAAACCCGACCAGCAGCCGGTGCAGCGTGGCGCCATTGGCCGGCAGGTTGTCGCAGCAAAGCACGGTGAAGGGCGGCGTGCCGGCGGCCCGGCGTCGCACCAGCGCTTCCGCCAGGAATCCATGCGCTGTCCTGGGAGATCCGGGATTGCCCAGATCGTGGACGATATCGGGATGGTTTTCGTCGAGGCTGCCGTCGGCGGCCCTGAGATAGGCCTTTTCGGTGATGGTCAGGGTGACGATGCGGGTGCGCGGGTCGGTCAGCGCGGCCAGCACCGCGCCGGGGTCTTCCGGCGCGACCAGCATCGACTGGATCGAGCCGATAATGTGCAGCGCTTCGCCATCGCTGCCGCGCACCGCCAGCGTGTAGAGCCCGTCCTGTGGCGTCAGCGCATCGCGCGTGTCGGGGCTGCGCAGCGAGACGCCGACAATGCCCCAGCCGGTCTCGCCGGCCGCTAGGCAGTCATCGACATAGGCGGCCTGATGGGCACGGTGGAAGGCTCCAACGCCGAGATGGACGATGCCTGGGGCGACACTGGCGCGATCATAGGCGGGGACGGCGACCGAGGCCGGCAAGGATTGCACTGTTGCGTTGGAAAGGCGTCTGCTGGTCATGGCGCGGCTTGTCGCTGGATGGTGTGCGGGGCGGGATCTGCTAGCGGCGTAACATCCGCTCTTCCGCCGCACAATGACCTGACGCCGGTTAAAAGTCATCATACAACAATCCAGTTTTTGTATGTTGACATTATTTCTTTCCAATCCTACCGATATCGCCCCTGGGAGGAACGACGTGGCGGGACTGACCGATCCGGATCTGCTTTTTGCCGCCGAAGGGCGCGCGCTGTCGATCGCGCGCGATCTCCATGCCGGCATCAAGGACCTGCCGATCATCAGCCCGCACGGCCACACCGATCCGCGTTGGTATGCGCTCAACGAGCCATTCCCCGATCCCGCGCAATTGCTGGTGGTGCCCGACCACTACATTTTCCGTATGCTGTTCAGCCAGGGCGTGCGGCTGGAAGATCTCGGCGTCCCGACCCTCGACGGCTCGCCGGTCGAGACCGATCCCAGGGCGATCTGGCGGCGCTTCGCCGAGCACTATTACCTCTTCCGCGGCACGCCGACGCGGTTGTGGCTCGACCATGTGCTCGAGCATCTGTTCGGCATCGAAGAGCCGCTCAACGCCAGCGCCGCTAGCCGCCATTACGACACCATCGCGGCGCTTTTGCAGCGCGACGATTATCGCCCACGCGCGCTGTTCGAGCGCTTCAACATCGAGGTCATCGCGACGACCGAGGGCGCACTCGACGATCTCCAATGGCACAAGACGATCCGCGACAGCGGCTGGCAGGGCCGCGTCATCACTGCCTACAGGCCGGATGCTGTCGTCGATCCCGACTTCGAAGGATTTTCGGCCAATCTCGATCGTCTGGGCGAGATCACCGGCTGCGACACCGGCACATGGGCCGGCTATCTCGACGCGCATCGCAATCGCCGCGCTTTCTTCAAAAGCTTCGGCGCAACCTCATCGGACCACGGCCATCCGACGGCCGAGACCGCCAATCTTTCCGATGCGGCGGCGGAAGAGCTGTTCAACCGCATCCGCCGCGGCTCGGACGACGAGCGCGAGCGCAAGCTGTTTCGCGCCCAGATGCTGACCGAGATGGCCAAGATGAGCCGCGACGACGGGCTGGTCATGCAGATCCATCCCGGCTCATGGCGCAACCATTCGCCCGGAATTCTTCAGAGATTCGGCCGCGACAAAGGCTTCGATATTCCGACCCGCACCGACTATGCCGCGGCGCTCAAACCCTTGCTCGACTGCGTCGGGCTGGAGCGCGACCTCTCCATCATTCTGTTCACGCTCGACGAGACCAGCTACGCGCGCGAACTGGCGCCGCTGGCCGGCGTCTATCCGGCGTTGAAGCTCGGGCCGGCCTGGTGGTTCCACGACAGTCCGGAAGGCATGCGCCGGTTCCGCGAGATGACCACCGAGACCGCCGGCTTCTACAACACCGTCGGCTTCAACGATGACACCCGTGCCTTTCCGTCGATTCCCGCCCGTCACGATGTGGCGCGCCGGGTTGACTGCGCCTTTCTCGCCCGTCTCGTCGCCGAGCACCGGCTGCGTGAGGACGAGGCGCATGAGCTGGCGCGGGAGCTTGCCTACACGCTTGCCAAGAAGGCGTACCGGCTGTGAGCCGGGCGCGTGGAATTTTAAAAGGGAGGAAGACAGTCATGTTGCATTTTTCAAAACTGATGGCAGCCACATTCGCCTTCGGCTCGCTGATGATCGGCGTTGCCGGCGCCCAGACCGTACTGCGCTCGGCCGACACCCATCCGGACGGGTATCCGACCGTCGAGGCGGTCAAATATCTCGGCGAGCTCATCAAGGAGCGCACCGCCGGCCGCTATTCGGTCGAGGTCTATCATTCGGCGCAGCTCGGCGAGGAAAAAGACACGATCGAGCAGACGCAGACCGGTGTCATCGATCTGAACCGCGTCTCGATGGGTCCGTTCAACGGCATCGTGCCGGAAACCGCGGTGCCGTCGCTGCCCTACATGTTCCGTTCGGTCGAGCACATGCGCCATGTCATGGACGGGCCGATCGGCGACGAGATCCTCAAGGCCTTCGAGACGCATGATCTGGTCGGCCTTGCCTTCTACGATTCCGGCGCCCGTTCCTTCTACAACACCAAGAAGGACATCACCTCGATCGCCGATCTGAAAGGCATGAAGTTCCGCGTCATCCAGTCCGACGTGTTCGTCGACATGGTCAACGCGCTTGGCGCAAACGCCACGCCGATGGCCTATGGCGAGGTCTATTCGGCGCTCGAAACCGGCGTCATCGACGGCGCCGAGAACAACTGGCCCAGCTTCGAATCCGCCAAGCACTACGAAGTCGCCAAGCACTATACCGTCGACCAGCACCAGATCGTGCCGGAAGTGCTGGTGATGTCGAAATCGAGCTGGGACAGACTGACGCCGGAAGACCAGGCGATCGTCAAGCAGGCGGCCAAGGATAGCGTCGTCAAGATGCGCGAATTGTGGGACGCGCAGGAGAAGAAGTCGCGAGAGATCGTCGAGAAGGCCGGCGTCAAGGTCAGCGAGATCGACAAGCAGCCGCTGATCGATGCGATGAAGCCGGTCTACGACAAGTATCTGAAGACGCCGGAGCTCAAGGACCTCGCGACGCGCATCCAGGCGACCAAGTGATTTTCTGGCGGGGCGGCATGGCGCCGCCCCGCCAATCGCTTTTAGGGGACGGAAAGACCGGGAGGATCGGATGACTGCGGGAACGGCCAGGAGCGGAGCGCCACCGCGCTTCAGCGCGGTGCTTTCGAAGATTTGCGACGGTGCGCTCTATCTCGCGGGCATCGGGATGGTCGCCATGACCGCGCTTGTTGCCTACCAGGTGTTTTCCCGCTTCGTGCTCAACGCGTCACCGAGCTGGACCGAAGTCACCGCCATCATGCTGATGAACTGGTTCATCTTCCTGGGCGCTGCCGTCGGCGTGCGCGAGAATTACCATATGGGCTTCGACGTGCTGCTCTATATCCTGCCCAAGGGCAGCAAATGGGCGCTGCGCACCCTGTCCGACCTGATCGCGTTCGGCTTCGGCTTCGGCATGGTCTGGTACGGCTGCAAGCTGGTCGGGCTGACCTGGCACACTGTCATCCCGGCGCTCGAACTTCCCGGCGGTTTCGACTATCTGCCGCTGGTTGCCGGCGGCTTTCTGATCTGCCTGTTCTCGGCCGAACGCATCGCGCTGCGCTGGTCCGGCGCCGACATCGACAAGGATATCAATCTCGAAGAAGTGCCGGAAATGCCGGCCGTGCAGGAGGCCTAGATGGAACTCTGGATCCTGTTTGGCGTCTTCACGCTTTTGATGTTTGCCGGCACGCCGATCGCCTTTTGCCTGGGTGCGGCGTCCTTCGCCACCGTGCTTTATCTCGGCCTGCCGCCCCTGGTGGTGTTCCAGCAATTGAAGTCGGGCATGTCGGCGTTCTCGCTGATGGCGATCCCGTTCTTCATCTTTGCCGGCGACCTGATGGTGCGCGGCGGCATCGCGCAGCGCATCGTTTCCTTTGCCGGCTCGCTGGTCGGTCATGTCCGCGGTGGGCTCGGTCAGGTCAACATCATCGCCGCGACGTTGTTCGGCGGCATTTCCGGCTCGGCTGTGGCGGAAGCCGCTGCCGTCGGCGGGCTGATGATCCCGCAGATGAAAGCGCGCGGCTACGGAGCCGACTATGCCGTCAACGTCACCTCGATGGCGGCGCTGATCGCGCTGCTTCTGCCGCCGTCGCAGAACATGATCATCTATTCGATCGCCGGCGGCGGCAAGATTTCGATCGCCGACCTGTTCACCGCCGGTATCCTGCCTGGTCTGCTGTTCGCCGCTTCGCTGATGGTCACCGCCTATTTCGTCGCCCGCAGCCGCGGCTACCCGGTCGAGGCTTTTCCCGGCTTCTCGCGTGTCGGCCAGCTGGCGGTCATCGCCATCCCCGGACTTCTGCTCATCGGGATCATCTTCGGCGGCGTTCGCTCGGGCATTTTCACGGCGACGGAAAGCTCCTGCATCGCCATCATCTACGCTTTGCTGGTCACCGTCTTCGTCTACCGGTCGATGGCCTGGGGCGATTTCGTCCATGCCACAAAGGGCGCGGTGCGCACGACCTCAATGGTGCTGCTGATCATCGGCACGGCGGCCTCGTTCAGCTGGCTGATGGCCTATCTCAAAGTGCCGGTGTTGCTGATCGCAGGCATGAACGCCATCTCCACCGATCCGCTGGTGGTGCTGCTTCTGCTCAACGTCTTGATGCTGCTGCTCGGCACCTTCATGGACATGGGGCCGATGATCATCATCTGCACGCCGATCTTCCTGCCGCTGGTCACCCATTACGGCGTCGACCCCGTGCATTTCGGCGTCATCACCATCCTCAATCTCGGCATTGGCCTCAACACGCCACCGGTCGGCACGGTGCAGTTCGTCGCCTGTGCCGTCGGCAAGATTACGGTCTGGGAAGCGATGCGCTCGATCTGGCCGTTCTATGGCGCGGGCATCCTGGTTCTGGGGCTGGTGACCTATATTCCGGCGATTTCGCTCTGGTTGCCGAGCGTGTTCAAATAGGCGTCTTCAAACAGGGGTGCGATATGGCATCGGATAGCGCTGTTGATCTCAGGGTCGAGAGAAAACCCAAACTGTCGGAGACCGTCGTTGCGGCGATCCGCAAGCAGTTGCAGGCGGGCGAGATCCTGCCCGGCCACAAATTGCCGACCGAGGGCCAGCTGACCGAGACCTTCGGCGTCAGCCGCACCGTCATCCGCGAAGCGCTGGCCAAGCTCGCCGCCGACGGGCTGGTCGAGGCGCGCCAGGGCGCAGGCGTGTTCGTCACCGAGCACATCTCAACGATGTTCGGCGCGCTCGCCGCCGACATGGGCAGCAAGGATTCCATCGCGCTCAATGTGCTCGAAGTGCGCCTGGCCGTCGAAATCGAATCGGCCGGGCTCGCCGCCATTCGCCGCAACGCCGCGCAGGAAGCAGCGATCCAGGAAGCGTTCTTCGAATTCGAACGGCTGCTTCTCAACAGCGAGCCGACCGGTCCGGCCGATCTCGCCTTCCACCGGGCAATCGCCAGCGCCACCAACAACCCGTTCTATGTCGAGATGCTCGATGTGCTCGGACGCCGCGCCATTCCCTGCGACGTGACCTCGCCCTGGTCGACGGAACTTGTGCAATCCGACAGCTATCAGCGCGGGCTGCAGCGCGAGCATCTGGTGATCCTGAATGCGATCACGTCAGGCGACGCCGAAGCCGCGCGCGAGGCGATGCGCACCCATCTCACCGCCAGCCAGCAGCGCTACCGCGAGCGCCTGCACGCCCGCCAGGTCTTTTATGCCGACTCGGTCAGGGCGACGGCATCCGAATAACCATTTCAGCCGGAGCAGTAATGTCTCAAAGTCACCCGCATACCGATTTCACCTCGCGTTTCGCCATCGACCCGGTTGCCGCGGCTTCTATGGGCACCGACGAACTGCGGCACAACTTCCATATTGACGACCTGTTCCAGCCGGGACGCGTCAGCCTGACCTATGCCCATTATGACCGCATGATCGTCGGCGGCGCCGTGCCGGAAGGGACAGCGCTGCCGCTGGAAGCGATCAAGCCAACGGGGACCAGGAATTTTCTCGACCGCCGCGAGCTGATCATCGTCAACATCGGCGGCGCCGGCTCGGTGACGGCAGATGGCGACACCCACCAGTTGCAGGCGCGCGACATGCTCTATCTAGGCATGGGCAGCACCGACGTGGCGTTCGCGTCGGCCGACAAGGCAGCGCCGGCCAAATTCTATCTGCTCAGCGCCCCGGCGCATCACGCCTATCCGAACCGGCTGATCCGCATCGGCGACGCCAAGCGGCTCGACCTCGGCAGCAAGGAAACCTGCAATGAGCGCTCGATCTTCCAGTTCATCCATGCCGATGGCGTCAAGACCTGCCAGCTGGTCGTCGGCATGACGCAGCTGGCGCCGGGCTCGGTGTGGAACACCATGCCTTGCCATGTGCATGACCGGCGCATGGAGGCCTATCTCTATTTCGACCTGCCGGAGACGGCGCGCGTCTTCCATTTCATGGGCGAGCCGGACGAAACCCGCCACATCGTCATGGCCAATGAGGAGGCAGTGCTGTCGCCCGGCTGGTCGATCCATTCAGGGGCAGGCACCTCGAATTATTCCTTCATCTGGGCGATGGCCGGCGACAATGTCGACTACACCGATGTCGACCCGGTGCCGCTGGGCGAACTGCGTTGAGCGGCCCTTCCTCCTTCAGCCTGGCCGGCAAGCGCGTCCTGGTCACCGGCGCAAACACCGGCATCGGCCAGGGCATCGCGGTCTCGATCGCGCGCGCCGGCGGCACCGTCATCGGTGTCGGCCGCTCGGCGATGGACGACACGGAAAGACAAGTCGCGGAAGCCGGCGGCCAGTTCGAGACTGTGCGGTGCGATCTCGCCGATCATGTTGCCGCCAAGGCCATGCTCGACCAGGTGTGGGAGAAGACCGGCCCGATCGACGGGCTGGTCAACAATGCCGGCATCATCCGCCGCGCCGATGCGGTCGATTTCTCGGAAACCGACTGGGACGACGTCGTCGACGTCAATCTGAAGACGCTGTTCTTTCTCAGCCAGGGTTTTGCCAGGCGCGTGCTGACCGACCCGAGGCGGCGCGGCAAGATCGTCAACATCGCCTCGGTGCTGAGTTTCCAGGGCGGCATCCGCGTCGCGTCCTATACCGCGTCGAAACATGGCGCGCTCGGCATAACCCGGCTGCTGGCCTGCGAATGGGCGGCAAAAGGCATCAACGTCAACGCCATTGCGCCCGGCTATATCGAAACCAACAACACCGAGGCGTTGCGCGCCGATCCCGACCGCAGTGCTGCCATCCTGGCGCGCATTCCGGCGGGACGTTGGGGCGGGCCGGAAGACATAGGCGATGCCGCCGTGTTCCTGCTGGCGCCAGCGTCCGACTATATGCATGGCGCGGTGGTTCCCGTGGACGGCGGCTGGCTGGCGCGATGAGGAGATGGTCATGATTGAAGCCAAGATTTTCGCACAGCCCGGCGAGAGCGCGTGGACGCCGACGCCGGACGGCAACAGGCGGCGCGTTCTCGTCTCCACCGATGAGCTGATGATGGTCGAGTTCGGCTTCGACAAGGGCGGCGTCGGCGCGCTGCATTCGCACCCGCATGTCCAGGCCAGCTATGTCGCCGAAGGCCGCTTCGAGGTGACCATCGACGGCCGCACCGCGACCATCGAGACCGGCGGCAGCTTCATCGTGCCGTCCAATCTGGTGCACGGCGTCAAGGCGCTGGAGGCCGGGCGCCTGGTCGACAGCTTTACCCCGCACCGCGCCGATTTCCTGGCCTGACCTTTTTCGGCAATTCCAGAAACAGGAAACCCGCGCCTCCTGGGGAGGCGCGGGCTGTTGCCTGTGCGCTCGTGGCGCAGCGGTACTCGAAACATCGCCGCAGGGTTGGACGGTGCCGCAACATGGTGAAGATAGGTTTAACGATGCCAATCAGGTCGACCGGCCCAACATCAAGCTTGCCATCGAGCCCAAGCAGGACAGCAAGCGGCAGTTGCTCAACTTCATCGAGCGCCATCAGGGGCGCAGCGGCATCGTCTACTGCCTGTCGCGCAAGAAGACCGAAGAGATGGCGGCATTCCTCGAAAAGAACGGCGTCCCCGCGCTCGCCTATCACGCCGGCATGAGCAAGGAGGCGCGTGATGCCAACCAGAACGCCTTCATGACGCTGTCGGGCGTCGTCATGGTGGCGACCATCGCCTTCGGCATGGGGATCGACAAGCCTGATGTCGCGTATGTCTTCCACACCGACCTGCCGGGCAGCCTCGAGGCCTATTACCAGGAAATCGGCCGCGCCGGTCGCGACGGCCGGGCGGCGGAGGCGCATATGCTTTACGGCCTTGGCGACATCCGCATGCGCCGCATGTTCATCGACGACGAGGACGCCGCTGTCGAACACAAGCGCCGCTCGCATGGCCGGCTCGATACGCTGATCGGCTATTGCGAGACGGCCGAGTGCCGCCGCCAGGTGCTGCTCGGTTATTTCGGTGAAGAGGCGGTCCCTTGCGGCAATTGCGACAATTGCCTGGAACAGGCGCCGCGCGCCGACGGCACCTCCGAGGCGCGCCTCATCCTGGCGGCGGTGGCGCAGAGCGGCGAGCGCTTCGGCGCCGGCCATGTCATCGACATCCTGATCGGCCACGAGACTGAAAAGATCGCGGCAAGGGGGCATCACAGGCTGGCAGCCTTCGGCAATGGCGCCGCGCACAAGAAGGATTTTTGGCAATCTATGATTCGCCAGCTGGTCGCGAACGGTTTCCTGATGCCGGACCCGGCCGGCCATGGCGGGTTGGCCATCGCGGACAAGGGCCACGCACTCGGCCGGGACGAGGTGCCGTTCCAGTATCGGGTCGAGATGCGCACGCGCGCCGCGCGCCGCGCGGCTCGCGCCGGGCAGAGCCCCCAGAGCGAAAATGTAGATGCGTCGCTGCTCGCGGCGCTCAAGACGCTGCGGCTGCGTCTGGCCAAGGAACGCCAGGTGCCGGCCTATGTGGTGTTTTCGGATCGTACACTGATCGACATGGCCGAGCGTCGTCCGCAAGACCTCGACGATTTTGCCGGGGTGAATGGCGTCGGCGCCGCCAAACTCAAGGAGTTCGGCAAGGCTTTTGTGAGCGCCATTGCCGCGCACCTTTCCGAGACGCCAGGCTGAAAGGGTTTTGCTGGACCAAAGCCCGATCCGGCATCAGTACGCCTTCAACTTGCCCGCCCGCTTATCCTTTCATTTTGGCGCTACCCTGCCGTAGGGGAATGGCCTTCTAAATTGTATGGAACCGTGACGACAACACACATTCCTGAATCTATGCGGTCGATTCTTCGGATGTAGCCGTGACTATGGAAACCCGCTGTTGCGCGCGGATGGCGGTTTTCTCGGCCTTGGAGACGCTACCTCGGCAGCCGCTATCCGCTGACCCGAATGGTATGATTCAGACCATCTTTGTTGTTGAAAACCCGCTTTCGACGGGAGTATAAAACTCGAGGTTACCATTGCTTTTCGTATAGAGGCTGTGGTGGAAACGTGGGTCCAATCCGCAAAGCATTGCCTTGCGTGGAAGTGGTCGAAGCCGGCGGCGGATGGTCCGTTCCTGTGGCCAAGGAAGACCAGGAAATTACCCGATCATTCGTGATTGAACCGTTTGCGCTGTCCTATGCTGAGGGCCAGCGGATACGCCTGCATCTCGACAAGTTCGTTCGTCTGTAGAGAGGCTAAGCCCGATGAAAGACCGGTGGGAACCTGACCACCAGTTCATTGAAAGCGCCCGCCGTAGCCAGCTCCGAGCGGAGAGCCAACTGGACTCCCTGCAATCGACCATCGCCGAAACGCGACGCGTCCTAGAGGCTTCACGGAAGCTCTTGGAAAAGATAGGGAATGGCCGGTGCAGGTTGGGCATGCTTGTGGGGCTTCACCGCACCGGCCACTGCGGGAAGATATGAGGCCCCCCGCGCCGCCTAAGATATAGGCATATTAGCAATCGCGCAATTAACCCTATTGCGCTACCCAGCCGTAGAGGCAAGGAAATCGGAGAAGTTGGTGCCGGTTAACCGCCAGCACGCGAGCAAGTCATTCTGAAAGCATGAAAAACGCGATTTTGCTCGTGCCAATTGAGCGTCTGAAATCTAGTTCCTCCTGCCGATTATCCCTAAGTTAACTGGAATACTTATATCCCCGAAGGGTTGCGAATCAGTCGATTGTCAAGCGCATGCCATGGAGCAAGCAAGGGATCGATTTGAGCAGAAGGGCCGCAGCGGTCGAAGCGCGCTGGGAAATCCGAGCGGCTTCGGCAATTGTCCGCTCTGGCTCGCCCGCTACAACTCGACTCGCGCAGTGTGGACGGAATCACCGGCCATGTGGACGAGAACAATCTGGCGATGTCGTTCACCGAGTTTCGTTCGCGCTACAGCCTCTAAGGGCAAGGTAATCAAGGCGCTCGGATCGCCGCCTCAGGCGGCTTCGCGTTCGGCCTGCGCAGTCGGGTCCGGCTCCTGGCGGCTGTACTGCCGCGGCGAACAGCCCATGACGCGCTTGAATGCCGTGCTGAAGGCGCTTTCGGATTCGTAGCCGAGCGCCAGGGCGATGACGGAAACCGGATCGCCGGAATGCATCAGCCTGTCGCCGGCCAGCATCATGCGCCAGCGCGTCAGATAATCCAGGGGTGAGGCCCCGACCGTCTGCTTGAATCTGAGCGCAAAAGTCGATCGCGACATGCCGGCGCGCTCCGCCAGTTGCTGCAATGTCCAGCCATGCGCCGGGTCCTCGTGCATGGCGCCGATCGCCGCGCCGATCTGCCTGTCGGTGAGTGCGAACAGCCAGCCGACATTGCCTTGCGCGGTCATATGCAGGCGCAAGGCCTCGATCAGGATCATGTGGGCGAGGTGCTCGACGATGAGAAAGCCGCCGGGACGCCGCTGGCGCAATTCCTGCATCATCCGCTCCACCGGCCAGCGAAGCGCCGAATGGTCGCTCTCGCCGCGGATGTGGACGATGGGCGGCAGCATCCGCAACAGGATGCCGGCATGGTCGCCGGACAGCGTGAAGCGACTGCTGACCAGGAGGAAATCGCCGCCGCCATTATGGACGGTGATGCCGCCGGTCCGCGCCGGTGAAAAGATCGTTCGCGCATCGACCGTCGGCAGGCCGAGATCGCTGGCAAGGCGGAAAGGCCGGCAGCGCGGCAACAGGAAGCAGTCGCCCACGTCCAGCCGCACCGCGTCAGGGACGCCCTCGACCGACAGCCAGCATCGGCCGGACACCACGGCGCCGCATTTGATGGCGGCCTGCTGGTCAGGGAACTGGATCGCCCAGTCGCCACCGGTTTCCAGCCCAGCCGACAGGTAATTGCGCGGCTTCAGTAGCGACAGCACGTCTGACAGCGGATCCATGAGCGTTCTCGGACGATTGCGAAGATATCTCGGATTTTACAGTATAGATCGTATGATCGCAACCTTCTATCTCCTTCGGCAACGGGCTGCCTGTACGGCCTTCGCCGAAAACCAAGGAGAAATGATCATGCGTGTGTTCGTTACCGGGGCTACCGGTTTTGTCGGTTCGGCTGTTGTGCGGGAATTGCTCGGGGCGGGCCATCAGGTGCTTGGCCTCGCGCGGTCGGAAGCAGGTGCGGAGTCGATCGTGGCCGCGGGCGCCGAGGCGCATCGCGGCGATATCGAGGATTTCGAGAGCCTGCGCAGCGGCGCTGCCCAATCGGATGGCGTCATCCACACGGCCTTCAACCACGACTTTTCGAGATTCGCCGCCAGTTGCGCAGTTGACCAGCGCGCCATCGAAACGCTCGGCGCGGCGCTCGAGGGTTCCGAGCGGCCGCTGCTTGTCACCTCCGGACTCGCCGGTTTTGCTCAGGGAAGGCCGGCAACCGAAGACGACAAACCTGCGCCTCCATCGGTCTCCATGCCGCGCGCTTCGGAAGCAACGGCCGTGGCGCTCGCAGCGCGCGGGGTGCGCGCATCGACGGTGCGGCTGGCGCCGACCGTCCATGGCGAGGGCGATCACGGTTTCGTGCCGATGCTGATTGCCATTGCGCGTGAAAAGGGCGTCTCGGCCTATGTCGGCGACGGCGCAAATCGCTGGGCGGCGGTGCACCGGTTCGACGCCGCCACCCTGTACAGGCTGGCGCTGGAGAAGGGGGCGGGCGGCGTCAGCTATCATGCGGTTGCCGAACAGGGCGTGGCGAGCAAAGAGATCGCCGAGATCATCGGCCGCCGGCTCGGCCTGCCGGTCGTTTCCATAGGCCCCGAGGAGGCGGCTGCGCATTTCGGCTTTCTCGGGCATTTCATCGGCAGGGACTTGTCGGCGTCAAGTGAGCAGACCCGCACTGCGCTGGGATGGCAGCCGACCGGGCTTGGGCTCATCGCCGATCTCGACCGTCCCGGCTATTTCGAGGCCTGATCAGGCCGGCCAGTCGCGTTGCATTGCACGACCGACAGCCTGGCGATCAGCGGCAGTGCCAGCAACACGGCCAGACGCAGCCCGCCGAGCGGGCAGCACCGTCGTGCTGCTGGAACCGCCGCCACATCTGTATGGCGGCAAGCAGAACGAACACGGCGTAGGCCGACCGCAGCCCGGACGAGCTGCTCGCCCGTCGCCGGAAAGCCGGCGAAGACATGGCCTCGTCATGGCAGACCTACCTTGCTACGGGGATGCGCGCGCGATTCCCGCGCCTAGTTAGAGATCGCCCTTCCTCACCTTGCCGTAAACGATATTCCGGTTCGAGCCATAGTAGACTTTCGCGTCGAAAGGACTCCCGCCGAGGGCGGCATTGATGATGTCCCACATATCGTCGGCCGAACGTAGGATGAGCGGCCAATCCATGAAAGTCTCCATGTAACCATCCGTCGTTATCTCGTCGCTGAAATTGGCAAACAGGAATTCGCCACCGGGCTTGACGAGTTCCATGGCTCTTTGAAGCAGGCGGACGCCGATGGCACGCGGCAGGTAATCGTAAAGCCCCGATGCGTAGACGAGATCGAATGTGCCAAGGGCGTAGGCGCGGCGTAGGATGCCGCGTACGGAACCCTGGACTGCCTCGACTGCCGTGCCGGCAAAGTCGTGGTTCACCGTGGCTACGCTGACGGGGTCCTGATCCAGGCCGATCCAACGTTGCAGTTTATGCCTGGCCAACGCGTCGGAGCGTTCGGCTTCCCTGAGGTGGCCGCAGGCAATCGCCAGCACCTCAGCCTTTTCCACACTGCTGGCCGTCTCGTCCACGGTCCTGGCCAGAATATCCCGCCGCTCGCGCCCCGCCACCGAACTGGCAGCTTCACTGGTGTACGCATAGATTTGCCGACCAAGTAAGGTCGACGAGGCCACGATCTCGTCGGCGATCGGATGCTTGTAGTAAATATCCAGCAGGCCTGCATCGCCCGAATACCCGCGCGGTTTTTCGACCGACCACCGCGTGAACGGGTCCTGGAGCAAATATTCCGCGACCCGATGCTGCTGAGCCAAAGGAACGAGTTTCTGCCAAACCGCGGTAGCAACCTGCCGGCGGAGCTTGTGGAGTCGCCCCGCCAAACGATGGACGACGGGGGCGGCCGGTTTGTTTCGCGCAAAGGCTTGATGAGCAAGGTCCAGTATCAGGGCGAGCTGGGCCGTGCTGTCCCTCAACTCGTCGGAGTCAGCCGCCTCTTCGGAGGTCGCAACATGTTTCTTCATCAGCCTGGTGGTGACCAGGCTGTATTGGTCGAGCTGCAGTTTTGGCTTGATAGGCATGCCGTTTACTCTCCGGTTTACCGCCCCGGTCCCCGGCCAGCAGCATAGGTGCGCCGCCAACCAATGCTAACAATTTTAATAAAATTTTAGCAAAATTTTAATCAACGGGACGGCCATCAATCCTGCAAACTGGCTAAATCCGAACCGCCCGTTTACCCTCGGTTAGCGACATCTGACTTTTCTTGCGGACAGGGACGTCTTCATTCCCCGACCGCAGGCGACGTCGGCTGTTGCATTCGCTACTGCAGATCGCGGAGGAGCGTTGCGATGCAACTGAGCGAGGACGTTGCCCAGAAGGTGGCGGCAGCGATTGGACGTCCGCGGTGGCATTCCGCCGATCCGGAACTCCTGACACTGTTCCTGCAGAAGGATGCCGATGAGAATCGCAGCCTTGTGCGATGGGGTATTGCGGCTGCTGTATTCAGCTATGTGGCCTATGGCCTTTTCGATTGGTTTCTCTTTCCGGATGTCGCCGGCCGGCTTGTTTTGACGCGCGTTACGCTAGGGATCACTTCCCTGGCGCTTGTCGAATTTGTCGCCCGACGGGGCTTTGCCCTTGCCACCTTGCACCTTGTAGCAGCGCTGGCGATTGTCTCCGGTGCCCTTGGGTGGCTCGTCTCCGCTGTTGGAACAGAGCATCAGGATGCCCTCTCCCATTTCATGGTTTTTGGCACAGTGTTCATCCTGGGTGCGAATCTGTTCTTCAACTTCCGTTTTTGGCTTTCAGCCCTTGCCTCCGCGACGGTCGCCGCAAGCTTTGTGTACGCCGCGATGTTCTCCCTTCAGGCCGACATCGCCGGCCGCATCGTGCTGTCGGCCTATTTCGTGAACTGTCTCGTCTTGTCGCTTTATCTTTCCTGGCGGCTGAGCCTGGAGCGGTACCAGACTTTCCTGCACGCGCTTCGGGCGCAGTTCCAGGAGCAGGCTGCTATCAAGAAGGGGCAGAAGCTAACCGAAATCGCCGACACCGATCCGCTCACGGGAATGAAGAACCGCAGGGCGATCATTCGAGAATTCTCGGAGCTGCGCGAAGACTGGGCCGCAGACGACGACGAGATAGGGCTCATTCTGATCGACGTCGACTACTTCAAAAGGTTCAATGACGGACTTGGTCATCAGGCCGGCGACGATTGCCTGATCAAACTCGCCCATGTCCTTTCCGAGATGGCGGCTGCCAACAACGCCATCGCGGCCCGCTATGGCGGAGAAGAATTCGTCATTCTCTGCAAGGTCACCGGGCGGGCTCACCTTCATGAGATAACGAATAAATTCTGTCGCGCTGTAGAGGATTTGGATATCTATCACCCTGATCGGGGCGACAAGCTCAACATCGTCACGATCAGTGCCGGAGCGTCGTTGACGCGCGCCGATCAGAGCATAGAGCTTAGAATCCTGCTGCAGGAAGCTGACCGCGCACTCTACGCTTCCAAGTTTGCCGGTCGGGCTACGTTCACGATTTACGACCCGCACGCCACCAGCCAGGATCGCTCCGGCGAAAATCTTTCAGAACTGCTGAAGGTGGCAGTTTCCAACCAGCTCGTTTCCGTCGCTTACCAGCCAATTCGCGAGCTGGCGTCGGGGCGCGTGCTGGGGCACGAGAGTCTGATGCGGCTATGTGACTTCGACGGCACCATGATCAGTCCGTCCGTATTCATACCCCTTGCCGAGCAGACCGGAGCGATCGTGGAGCTGGGTACGTGGCTGATCGATCGAGCGTGCGGCGACATGGCGGAATACGGTTTGGGCTCGGTCGTGACGGTGAACGTCTCCGTTCTTCAGCTCAAGGCTCCCAACTTTTCGCTCCGGATCACCGAAATCCTTGGCAGGCACGGCCTTGCGCCCCAGAAACTGGCCATCGAAATCACCGAAGGCAGTGACATCTTTCTGGAGGCGCAAGCGGTCAGAAACGTGGAGCGGTTGCGAAAACTGGGCGTTCAGATCTGGCTGGACGACTTCGGAACGGGATTTGCCGGCCTGACATGGCTCCGCCGCTTCAAATTCGACGTGGTCAAGATCGATCGCAGCTTCCTCCACGATTGCCAGACGTCTCGTGGCTTGAGCCTGTTGCGGGACATGGTCGGACTGCTGCGCAATCTCGGCCATGTCGTGCTCGCCGAGGGTGTCGAAACGGAAGAGCAGTATATATTGCTGCAGCGCCTGGGGGTAAATTTGATGCAGGGCTTCCTCACCGGGCATCCAGTCCCGATCGAAGAAGTGAACCAGATCAGACAAGGGCTCGTTGCCTAGCGGCAGCCTCTACGCTGAAGCTTCGGAGGGCATCCTGCTTCGTTCCGGTCCCCCTACGCTACTTCGTAGCTTCGGGCGACACTCCTACGCCCAGATGCGGTTCCGGGTGGCCTGCCACCCGAAGCCCGCAGGGCGTAGGGTGGCGGAGAGGGAGGGATTCGAACCCCCGATGGGCTTGCACCCATGCCGCATTTCGAGTGCGGTGCATTCGACCACTCTGCCACCTCTCCGCGGTCATGGTCGGCCGTTGCCGGCGCGGCGCACTAGATAACGGCTGGGCGGGCAGGTTACAAGGCCAAATCCACGGGGAAATTCAGCTTCCTGTGCGGGCTTTGCCGGGAGGGCTGCGCCGCGGCCACGTCGGCAGATAGGCCAACCGGTCCTCGACCGGAGGGATCGGGCGCGGCAAGGATGGCCAAGGATTCCGCCCGTTTGCCTTGACTCGTACCGAACCTTCGGTTAGGGGAAGCGCGCAATCGGCGTGGAGGGTTCTTCCACGCCGCTTGTTTTTCGAACCCGCAGACTGACAAAAAGACGGCCGAACCGCGTGACGCGGCTCATCGAGGCCGACCGAACAGCGAAAGGCAAAAAATGTTCGCAGTCATTAAAACGGGCGGTAAGCAGTATCGCGTTGCCGCCAACGATCTCCTGAAGATCGAGAAGCTCGAAGCCAATGTCGGCGATATCGTCGAAATCGGCAGCGTCCTCGCCCATGGCGAAGGCGAAAATGTCACCTTCGGCGCCCCGTTCGTCGATGGCGCTCTGGTCACGGCGGAAGTCGTCGAGCAGGGCAAGAACCGCACCGTCATCGCTTTCAAGAAGCGCCGCCGGCAGAATTCGCGCCGCAAGATCGGCCACCGCCAGCTTCTGACCACCGTGCGGATCGCCGAGATCCTGCTGGGTGGCGCCAAGCCTTCCAAGAAGGCCTCAGCCAAGGTGGAAGCCAAGGAAGTCAAGGCTGACGTAGCGCCCGAGGCGAAGGCCGAGGCCGCGCCGAAGGAAGCCAAGGCGAAGAACGAAGCCAAAGCCGAGGCTGCTCCGAAGGATGAAGCCAAGACGGAGACCGCCGTCGCCGCGCCGCTGTTCAAGGCGCCGAAGGGCGAGCCGGACGATTTGGCCGTGATCAAGGGCATCGGCCCGGTTGCCGCCGGCCAGCTGCACGAGCAGGGCATCACCACCTTCGCCCAGCTTGCCAAGCTGTCGGACAAGGACGTGGCCAAGATCGACGCGCACATGCCCTTCAGCACCGACCAGATCAACGACTGGCGCGAGCAGGCCAAGGAACTGGCGAAGAAGTAAAACGAACCGGCGACAAGGTCGCCGGATCGGACTTGAAACGGAACGCGAACGCGTTCATAAGACCATTCAAGCGCCCCAGGGCGCATCGGAGTTAGTTAGATGGCACACAAGAAAGCTGGCGGCTCGTCGCGCAACGGTCGCGACTCGCATTCCAAGCGTCTGGGCGTGAAGAAGTTCGGCGGCGAAGCCGTCATCCCGGGCAACATCATCATCCGTCAACGCGGCACCACCTGGCATCCCGGCGTCAATGTCGGCATGGGCACGGACCACACCCTTTTTGCGCTCGAGACCGGCGCAGTCACCTTCAACAAAAAAGCCAACGGCCGAACCTACGTATCGGTCAACCCGATTACCAAAGCCGCGGAGTAGCCGGTTCCGCACTATAAAACCGGCGCCCATCTCGGGAACCGGTGTCTGGCCAAACCAGTGAATGGAGCCAGGAAAAGGATCAGGGGAGATGGGTTTTCCATCTCCCCTTTTTTCTTGCCTGGAGGACGTCGAATGGTTGCCGAAGCGGAAGACACCGAAGACGAAAGTTACGCGATAGATTGCCCGGTGCTGGCCACGGAGCGGCTGGTGATGCGCGCCCCGTGTGAAGCCGACATCGCGCAACTGGTCGAGCTTGCCGACAACCGTCACGTCGCCGAGATGCTGGCCCGCATGCCGCACCCCTATGGCGAGGCCGAGGCACGCGCCTTCCTGGCCATGACCAGGTCGCGCCGGGCCGGCATCGCCTACGCCCTGACGCTGGCCGGCACCGACATTTTCGTCGGCTGCGCCGGCCTCAACATGACCGATCGCGGGCTGGAACTCGGCTACTGGATCGGCGAGCCCTATTGGAAGCGCGGCTATGCGACGGAGGCCGCGCACGCGTTGGTCGACCTCGCCTTCCAACGGACGTCGATCCAGGTGCTGCAGGCTTCGACGCGGGTGATCAATCCGGCCTCGCGCCGGGTCATCCACAAATGCGGCTTCCAGTATGCCGGCCAGGGCATGCTGAACTCGATCGTCGCCGGCCAGGTGCCGGTCGAGCGGTACCGGCTGGACAGAAAGACCTGGATCAGCCTGCGCAATTGGGTGCATTTTTAGGTGTTTTGATATTCAGGTGAGGCCGGCCTGCAAATGCGGGTTTATGCGCTTCCGGTGCACGTACTTAAGTACGCTCCGCTCCGGTTCTCGAAAACCAGTGTTTTCGGCTCGGCCTGACCTGAATCTCAACACACCTAGGCGCGTGCCTCCAAACGACTGGTTTGGCAACGTTGGTTGTGGATCGGACTCAACTCAGCCCATCTCGACCCAAATCGGGAGATGGTCCGAACCGACCGCTTGACGGTCGACCCACAGGCGCTTCAGCGATCCGGCGAGCGAGGCCGAGGTAAAGATGTAGTCTATGCGCTTGTGGCGGCTTGTGTCTTCGGGTCGCGTGGGATCGACCCAGGTGACGACGTCTGGTGTGTTCAGGCGCTGGGCGACGTCGACGGCGAGATCGGCGGTCAGCGGCATACCGAATTCATGGTCCGGGCGGCCGACGAGTTCGACATATTCGGGCGAGCCGGGCAGCATGTTGAAGTCGCCCATGACGATGAAGGCTTCGGGATAGGGCAGGTCCGGCAGGCCGATCTCGGGAATGCCGGAGAGGCCGCCGCCCTCGAAGGCATAGTTCAACAGGCGCTGGCGCAGGAACCGGATCTGGTTGGCGCGTTCAACCGGACTGCGATGGTCGAGATGCGTGGAATAGAAGCGGATGAAGCCGAGCGGGGTCTCGACCAGCGCCTCGAGTGCGCCGCGCTGGAAGTTCATCGCCTCAAGGCTGCGGCTGCGTGGCAAAAGCAGATTGCGCGACAGATGGATCGGTGTCTTCGACAGCACCATGTTGCCGAGCTGGAAAGTGGTGGTGATGGCGCGGCCGGCCTCCAGGCGCGAGCCGACATTGACCTCGAAATTGCTGCCGTAGGCGGCAAAATATTCGGGCAGCGCCTCGCCGATCTCGGCCACCATGTCGCGGTTGCCGTTCCTCGGATTGTTGCGGGTCACTTCCTGCAGCGCGATCACGTCGGCGCCGCGAACCGCCTCGGTGATGCGGCCGAGATCGTAGCGGCCATCCAGACCGATACCGTACTGGATGTTGTAGCTTACAACCTTCATTCCCGCGCCCCTCAAGCTCCGTACGCGACACTGCTACCGCGTCCCCGACAAAAGGGCATCCGGCGCTTTAGTCGCAAAACGGCCTCGCCCTTGGCCGCGCCTTGGTTTAGAGCAAGGCGCAAGATCTAAAGCAAAGCCGCAAGGCCAACAGAAACTGCGTAGTCCAATGAAATTTCTCGATCAAGCCAAGGTTTATATCCGCTCCGGCGACGGTGGCGCCGGCTCTGTGTCGTTCCGGCGCGAAAAATTCATCGAGTTCGGCGGCCCGGATGGCGGCGACGGTGGCCGCGGCGGCGATGTCTGGCTGGAAGCGGTCAATGGGCTGAACACGCTGATCGACTATCGGTACCAGCAGCACTTCAAGGCCAAGACCGGTGTCCACGGCATGGGCCGCAACATGACCGGCGCCAAGGGCGCCGATGTGACGCTCAAGGTGCCGGCCGGAACCCAGGTGTTTGCCGAGGACAATGAGACGCTGATCTGCGACCTGACCGTGGTCGGCCAGCGCTTCCTGCTGGCCAAGGGCGGCAATGGCGGTTTCGGCAACCAGCATTTCAAGACCTCGACCAACCAGGCGCCTCGCCGCGCCAATCCGGGCCAGCCCGGCGAAGAGATGAATGTCTGGCTGCGGCTGAAGCTGATTGCCGACGCCGGCCTGGTCGGGCTGCCCAATGCCGGCAAGTCGACTTTTCTGGCAACCGTCACCGCAGCCAAGCCAAAGATCGCCGACTACCCCTTCACCACGCTGCATCCAGGTCTCGGCGTTGCCCGCATCGATGCGCGCGAATTCGTCATCGCCGACATTCCGGGCCTCATCGAGGGCGCGCATGAGGGTGTCGGCATCGGCGACCGGTTCCTCGGCCATGTCGAGCGCACGCGTGTGCTTCTGCATCTGGTTTCGGCGCAGGAGGAAAATCCGGGCAAAGCCTACAAGACCGTGCGCGCCGAGCTCGACGCCTATGGCAATGGGCTGATCGAGAAGGTCGAGATCGTGGCGCTCAGCCAGGTCGATATCCTCGATGCCGATGAGCGCAAGAAGAAGGTTGCGTCGCTCAAACGCGCTGCCGGCCGCGCGCCGATGCTGCTGTCGGCGGCCACCGGCGAGGGCGTCGAAGCGGTGCTGCGCGCGCTGATGGCGGTTGTCGGCGAAGCGCGCGACAGGGCTGCCGCTCCCGTCGAGACCCGCTGGGACCGATAGCGATGACGGCGCAGTCGCTGACAAAATACCGGCGCATCACGGTCAAGATCGGTTCGGCCTTGCTGGTCGACCGCACCAGCGGCCTGAAGCGCGACTGGCTTGCCTCGCTTGCCGAGGATATTGCGGTGCTGGCCAATGGTGGCGCCGAGATCCTGGTCGTGTCCTCCGGCGCCATTGCGCTCGGCCGCACCATTCTCGGTCTCGGCAAACGGGCGCTGAAGCTGGAAGAAAGCCAGGCGGCTGCGGCCGTCGGCCAGATCGCGCTGGCCGGCGCGTGGTCGGATGCGCTGGGCAAGGGTTCGCTGAAATCGGGCCAGATCCTGCTGACGCTGGGCGACACCGAAGAGCGCCGCCGCTATCTGAATGCCCGCGCGACGATCTCGACGCTGCTCAAGATGAAGGCGGTGCCGGTCATCAATGAGAACGACACGGTGGCGACCTCCGAAATCCGCTATGGCGACAATGACCGGCTGGCGGCCCGGGTGGCGACGATGATGGGCGCCGACCTGCTTGTGCTGCTCTCCGACATTGACGGGCTCTACACGGCGCCGCCGGCGCGCGATCCCGCTGCGAAATTCATTCCGGTGGTCGACCGCATTACACCCGATATCGAAGCGATGGCGGGGGCGGCCGCTTCCGAACTGTCGCGCGGCGGCATGCGCACCAAGCTCGACGCGGGCAAGATCGCCACCGCCGCCGGCACCGCCATGATCATCACCTCGGGCACCAGGCTGTCGCCGCTGATGGCGATCGAGCGTGGCGAGCGCGCCACCTTCTTCAGGCCGAGCGCCAATCCGGTGAAGGGCTACAAGAGCTGGATCGCCGGCCAGCTCGAACCGGCGGGGCGGCTCACCGTCGATGCCGGCGCCATCGGTGCGCTGCTGTCCGGCAAATCTTTGCTGCCGGCCGGCGTCAGGCTGGTCAGCGGCAATTTCTCGCGTGGCGACACGGTGGCGATCCTGTCGCCCGAGGGCCGCGAGATCGCGCGCGGGCTTGTTGCCTACGATGCCGCCGATGCCGTAAGGATCGCAGGCCTGAAGACCGCCGAGATCGAAACCGTGCTCGGCTACGAGGCGCGCTCGGCGATGATCCACAGGGACGATCTGGTGGTGAGCGATCCGGGTGACCAGATACGGCCTGCCGGCCAGCTATGGGCCGGGGCGAGGTAAGCGGAGGATGAGCCATGCTGAAACTGCATGAACAATCCGGGGATGACACCGTCGCGCTGATGGCCGGTATCGGCCGCCGCGCCCGCGCGGCCGCCCGACCGTTGGCCATTGCGACCGCCGCCGCCAAGAATGCCGCGCTTCTCGCCATGGCCGACGCGATCATCGCGCGCCAGCAGGAGATTCTCGACGCCAACGCCATCGATGTCTCTAACGGACACGAATCCGGACTGTCCGGCTCGTTCATGGACCGGCTGAAGCTCGATCCGGCGGGCACCCGTGCCATGGCGGATGGCATCCGTGAAATCGCCGAGCTCAGGGACCCGGTCGGCGATGTGATTGCCGCCTGGGATCGCCCCAACGGCCTGCAGATCGAGCGCGTGCGCACGCCGCTCGGCGTTGTGGGCGTCATTTATGAAAGCCGGCCGAATGTGACGGCGGATGCCGGTGCGCTCTGCCTCAAGGCCGGCAATCCGGTAATCCTGCGTGGCGGCTCGGACTCGCTCAATTCGTCCGCCGCCATTCATGCCTGCCTGGTCGAGGGGCTGAAGGCCGCCGGCCTGCCGGAAGACGCCATTCAGCTGGTGCCGACCACCGACCGCGCCGCCGTCGGCGAAATGCTGAAAGGGCTTGGCGGCAATCTCGACGTCATCATTCCGCGCGGCGGCAAAAGCCTGGTCGGGCGCGTCCAGAGCGAGGCGCGGGTGCCGGTCTTTGCCCATCTTGAAGGCATCTGCCATCTCTACATCGACCGCTCGGCCGATCTCGACATGGCGGTCAGGATCGCCGTCAACGCCAAGATGCGGCGCACCGGTGTCTGTGGCGCTGCAGAGACTTTGCTGGTCGACCGCGCGGTGGCCTCCACGCATCTGGTGCCGATCCTCGACGCGCTACGCGCCGCCGGCTGCGAGATCCATGCCGATCAGGAAGTGATGAAGCTGTTCTTCGACGCCAAGCCGGCGACCGATGCCGACTGGGTGACCGAATATCTCGAGGCCATCATCGCGGTAAAGCTGGTAGACGGAATTGCCGGTGCCATCGACCATATCGAGACGTTCTCCTCACACCACACAGAGGCGATCATCGCCGAGGATACCAAAGCGGTCGAGCGGTTCTTCAACGAGATCGACTCGGCGATCCTTTTGCACAATGCCTCGACGCAGTTCGCAGATGGCGGCGAATTCGGCATGGGAGCCGAGATCGGCATCGCCACCGGCAAGATGCATGCGCGCGGTCCGGTCGGCGTCGAACAGCTGACCTCGTTCAAATACCGCGTGCGCGGGTCGGGACAGGTGAGGCCTTGAATCATTCGCGTCAGGGCTTGAGGCATTGAGCCCAGACACCCCCCTCTGTCCTGCCGGACATCTCCCCCGCAAGGGGGAGATCAGCTTTTTCTTCCGCTTTCGCCAATCACTAACGTTGCAAGAAAAGTGCCTTTGCCGAAGCTGCTGATCTCCCCCTTGCGGGGGAGATGCCCTGTAGGGCAGAGGGGGTGCCTAGCACCATGCTGTCGTCCCTTCAGCCCGCCATCCCCTCGCACTACCTCCGTATGCCGCATGCCGAGAAAGGCCTCGCCGTCGGCCTGTTCGGCGGATCGTTCAACCCGCCGCATGCCGGCCATGCGCTGGTGGCGGAAATTGCGCTCAGGCGGCTGGCGCTCGACCAGCTATGGTGGATAGTGACGCCTGGCAATCCGCTGAAGAGCACCAGGGAATTGGCGCCGCTGAGCGACCGGCTGCTCCAGTCGGAGCAGGTCGCCAAGAACCCGAAGATCAAGGTCACCGCCTTCGAGGCGGCGCATCATATTCGCTTCACCGCCGACACGCTGGCGCTGGTCAAGGCACGCAATCCCGGCGTCGACTTCGTCTGGATCATGGGCGCCGACTCACTCCGCGATTTCCACCGTTGGCAGCGCTGGCGCCAGATCGTCATGACCTTCCCCATCGCGGTCATCGACCGCCCGGGCGCGACGCTGTCCTTCCTGTCCTCGGTCGTGGCCAAGACGTTCGACTATGCCCGCGTCGACGAGGGTGACGCGCCCCGGCTCGCGCGCATGAAGGCGCCGGCCTGGACCTTCATCCACGGCCCACGCTCGTCGCTGTCATCGAGTGCTATTCGCCAGCAAGCCAAGGGGTAACTCCGTAAGACCAGATCGCCGATGTCGCTTTTACGGCGGCCTTTCGCGATTGGCTGGGCGATGCTGCGCTGGATATGGCCAATTCAGTGAACCAGACCGACATCGACCCCAATCATGGCGCCCCGCCGGCGCCCGTGATCGCCATTGCCAGCGTAATCGTGTCGATGGCGCTGATCGCGGTCGGCAACGGGTTGATGTTCGCCTATATCCCGGTCCGGCTTGGGGTCGAGCGCTTCGATCCGACCTGGGCCGGGCTGATCATCACCGGCCTTTCCGCCGGCGGACTTGCCGGCTGTATCCTGACCGGGCCGCTGGTGCGCCGCGTCGGGCACGCCCGCGCCTTCATGGTGCTGTCGGCGCTGATAGCGCTGTCGAATGCTGCCATTGGCGCCGGCACCTACCCGCTGCTGTGGATCGCGGCGCGCGCGCTTTACGGTTTTGCAATATGCGGCCTGTTCATCGTCGCCCAGAGCTGGCTCAACGATGCCGTCGCAAACGCCATTCGCGGCCGGGTGATGGCGGTGTTTTACGTCGCCTATGTCGCCGGACTTGGCGTCGGCTATGCCCTGCTGGCGGCGGTCGACATCGCGACGGCGCAGGCGCCGCTGATCGGCATTGCCTTCACCGCGGTGTCGATCCTGCCGGTCGGCATGACGCGGTTGGCTCAACCGCCGCCACCTCGCGCAGCCTCCGTGGCGCTTGGCCGCGCCTGGCGGATCTCGCCGGTCGGCGTGGCCGGCATGCTGGCCGTCGGCGGCCTGTCGATGGCGATCGCCGGGTTCGCACCGATCCATGCCACGGCCAAAGGCTACAGCCAGGCCGATGTGGCGCTGCTTTTGTCGGCCATGCCCGTCGGCACGCTGATCCTGCAGATACCGCTCGGCTGGATTTCCGACCGTACCGATCGCCGTTACGTGCTGGCCGGCGCTGCGGCACTGGCCATCGTTGCCGGTATTATGGCTATCGGCTTTGACGGTGGCGCTCTGGCGGTGCTGGTGGTGATCTATGTGATCTGGGACGGCGCTTCGGAATCGATCTATTCGCTGGCCAGCGCGCATGCCGCCGATCGCGCCGGCAAGGACGACATGGTGGCGCTGTCGAGTTCGCTGCTGTTTGCCTGGTCGCTGTCGGGTTTCATCGTGCCAGGTATCGTGACGGCCCTGTCGGCCGTCTATGGAACGCAGGCCTTCATCTATGTGGCGATCATCATCGCCACCGTGTTCTGCCTGTTCGTGCTGTGGCGAGTGGCGACGACGCAGGCCGTTCCCGCCACGGCGACCGGCAGTTTCGCGCCGATGTCGGCGCAGGCGCCATTGCCGGTGGAGCTCGCCTACGCCCCGGAAGATCAGCGCTGAACGGTTTCACAGCTCCTACTGCCTGGTGGCGGCAGTTTCCTGTCGGGCCTCCGGCGGAGGTGCGGGAACCGAAATGGCCTCGGCGTCGAACGCCTGCTTGACGCGTTTGGTGAGATCGATCTGGGTGGCGAAGAAATCCGCCGCCGTGGTCCAGTAGCGCAAGGTGATGGCGACGCTGGCATCGCCCACCGTGGCGACGAAGGCGATCGGCGCCGGCTCTCGCTTGACGCGGCGCTCGCTGCCGGCAACGCCCAGCATGGTTTTCTGCGCCAGGTCGATGTCGTTCCAGGAGCCGATGCTCAGCGTGATATCGCCGCGGCGCACACCATTACGGGTAAAATTGCGCACCGGCTGGTTCCACAGCGTCGAATTGGGCGCCAGCACATAGACGCCGTCTGTCGTGCGGAGCTTGGTGGCGAACAGGCCGATTTCCTCGACGGTGCCGGAAATGGCGCCGACCTCGACATATTCGCCGATGCGGAATGGCCTGAGCGCCAGAAGCATGATGCCTGCGGCGATGTTCTGCAGCGTGCCTTGCAGCGCCAGGCCGATTGCCAGCCCGATGGCGCCGATGGCGGCGATGATCGAGGCCGTCTGAACGCCGAACTGGCCGAGCACCATGATGATGACCAGGATCAGGATGGCGTAGCGCACGATCTTCGAGAAGAAATGGCGCAGCGTCGCGTCGAAACCATGGATATGGCCGAGGCCGGCTGAGATCGATCGTTCTGCGAGCCCGGCGACGAGATAGCCGACGACCAGCAGGATGATGGCGCCGATGGCGGAGAAGGAATAGGAAACGATCAGCGTGCTGAGTTGCGCAAGGCCAGCCTGCACGGTGAGCAGCGTGTTCTGGGGGTCGATTGGCATCAGGAAAATCCGTTTGGGGGTGTGTCGATAACCCCTGCCGCGGCCATGGGTTCCGATTTTTCTCAAGGCTCCGGAACCGGAAGTCGTGCACTGCGTTCGCGCTGGCAGGGCCTCCCGTCTTGAAACTGCAAGGGAACTCTGCCTATCTATAGGGTGTCACCTGATTTCGTGGGTGATTTGGTTGTTCTTGCTGCGAAAGGAAATACACTGAGAACAGCATTGCGGAAGAAGGCTGACATCATGCCTTCGCCGGCCAGGATCAGCGTAGATGACGCCGTGTCCCGTGCCATCAAGACAGTCCTTGCCAGTCTGGAAGACTCCAAGGCCGAAAATATTGTCTCAATCGACATTCAGCGGAAATCGAGCCTCGGCGACTATATGGTCATCGCGTCGGGCCGGTCGCACCGTCATGTCTCGGCTGTCGCCGACCACCTCCTCAAGGCGCTCAAGGATGCCGGTCTCGGCACGGCGCGCGTCGAGGGGCTGTCCGGCGCCGACTGGGTCCTGATCGATTCAGGCGACATCATCGTCCATGTCTTCCGCCCAGAAGTCCGCGAATTCTACAATCTTGAAAAGATGTGGCAGGCGCCGGACCTCGAGGAAGAGACCTTGCACTGAGCTCCGTCTCATGTCGTAACCATCCTGGGTGCGACATGGATTGAAAGCTCGCCGAGGCAGGGATGAAGATAGCAGTTCATGCCGTGGGCCGGATGAAGGCCGGCCCCGAGAGAGAACTCGCCGACCGCTATTTCGAGCGTTTCGCCAAGAGCGGCCCGGCGATCGGGTTCGAATTCTCTGGTGTCGCCGAGATCGCCGAGGGACGAGCCCAGAACGCCAATGAGCGCCGCCGCGAGGAAGGCCAGAAGCTGCAGGCACAGCTGCAGCCGGGCACGGCGCTGTTCCTGCTCGACGAACGCGGCAAAAACCTGTCCTCAGACGATTTCGCCAGCCGTATCGGCCAGCTGCGCGATGGCGGACGCAAGGCGTTGGTCATCGCCATTGGCGGCGCCGACGGGCACGACCAGTCGATTCGCGATCAGGCTGAGCTGATAGTCTCGTTCGGCGCGGCGACCTGGCCGCACCAACTGGTGCGCGTCATGCTGGGCGAGCAGCTCTATCGGGCGGCAACGATTCTTTCGGGACATCCCTACCACCGTTCGTAAATCAGTGGGTCGAGGATCAATCGTCCGGATTTCCGCCCCAATGCGCGGCTGTTTTGTGCTAGGCTTCGGTTCGATCATGGTTGATGGTTCGTTAACGAAGCCACGCATAGAGTCGGGCTTCAATGGCTGACAACGGGAAATCACGAACGGGCTTCCGGCACGCGCGCTGCGGCATCGCTGCAGCAGTGGTTTTGCTGTCGCTCGGGCTTGCGCGGGCCGAAAATACGCTGGACGTGGCGCCCGACCCCGATCTGAGCCGTGCCGAATATGAGAAGGTGTCGGCCGAGATCACGCTGTCGTCCGAACGGCTGGCCAAGCTCGCCGCCGACATTGCTTCGGTCAAGAAGGACCATGCCTCGATCACCGCGGCGCTTATCCAGTCGGCGATGACCGAGCAGAAGCTCGGCCAGGACATCGAGGATATCGGCGCCAGGCTCGAAGGACTGAAGGGCGAGGAACAGAAGATCCGTGTCTCGCTGGCGGCGCGGCGCGACGTGCTGGCCGAGGTGCTGGGGGCGCTGCAGCGCATGGGGCTCAATCCGCCGCCGGCGATCCTGGTCAAGCCGGAAGACGCACTGTCGTCGGTGCGCAGCGCCATCCTGCTCGGCGCAGTGGTGCCGGAACTGCGCCAGCAGACCGACAAATTGCTGGCCGACCTCAGGGAACAGACCCGGGTGACGGCCTCGATCGAGGCCGAGCGGACGCGGCTGACAGCGGCGGTCGGCGAGCAGACGGCGGAAAAGAAACGCCTCTCCATGCTGCTCGAAGCCAAGCAGAAGCTCGAGGCGGACACCTGGACGGCGATGGCCGCTGAAAAGCAGCGGTCCCAGGCGCTTGCGGCCAAGGCCGGCAGCCTGAAAGAGCTGATCGCTTCGCTTGAAGCCGACAAGAGCCGCAAGGCGGCGGATGCCGTCAAGGCAGGCGAACAGAAAGCGGCCGACAGCGATAAGCCGGACGCCGATAACGCCGATGCAGGCACAACCGCGTCGACGGAGCTGGCTTCGCTGCCCGTGCCGGAAGGCAACCGCCTCACCGCCGCCGCGCCGTTTTCGGCACTTCAGGGACAAGTCTCGCTGCCGGTCACCGGCAAGATCAAGCTGCGTTTCGGGGCCGATGACGGTAACGGCGCGGTGATGCTTGGCGACATGGTTGCGACACAATCGGGAGCCATCGTCACGGCACCGGCGGACGGAAATGTGCTTTATGCGGGGCCTTTTCGCTCCTATGGTCAACTCTTGATCCTCAATGCGGGAGACGGCTATCATGTCGTCCTGGCGGGGATGAGCAGAATCAGCGTCGCGTCTGGCCAGTCGGTGCTCGCAGGAGAGCCGGTCGGCGCGATGGGAGAGGCCCGGGTGGCAAGCACCTCGGCCTCGAAGAATGGAAATGCCACGCCGGAACTCTATGTCGAGTTCCGCAAGGATGGAAAACCCGTCGATCCGACCCCATGGTGGGCGGACCGCTTCTCTGGAAGGACGTGAAATGATGCGGAAACTGTCGCTTCTTATTGCCGGTGCGCTGATGGGCGCGTCAGCGATGAGCCTGGTCTATGGCGCCCCCGGCTCGACGGCGAACGCTGCAGGCTCCGAGACCTACAAGCAACTGGCGATCTTCGGCGACATCTTCGAGCGCGTGCGGGCGCAGTATGTGACGCCGCCGGACGACAAGTCGCTGGTCGAAAACGCCATCAACGGCATGCTCACCTCGCTCGACCCGCACTCCTCCTACATGAATGCCGAGCAGGCGCAGGACATGCGCGTGCAGACCAAGGGTGAGTTCGGCGGCCTCGGCATCGAGGTCACCATGGAGAACGACCTGGTCAAGGTGATCACGCCTATCGACGACACCCCGGCTGCCAAGGCAGGCGTGCTGGCCGGCGACTATATCGCCAAGATCGACGGCCAAGAGGTTCGCGGCCTGACGCTCAACGATGCAGTCGAAAAGATGCGCGGCCTGGTCAACACGCCGATCAAGCTGACCATCCTGCGCCAAGGCGCCGACAAGCCGATCGAGCTGACGGTGGTGCGCGATATCATCAAGGTCAAGGCGGTCAAGTTCCGGGTCGAGAACGACATCGGCTACATGAAGATCACCTCCTTCACCGAAAAGACCTATGACGACCTCGAGAATGCCATCGACACCATCAAGAAGCAGGTGCCGAACGACAAGCTCAAGGGCTATGTGCTCGATCTCAGGCTCAACCCGGGCGGCCTGCTCGACCAGGCGGTGAGCGTGTCCGACGCCTTCCTCGACCGTGGCGAGATCGTCTCGACCCGCGGCCGCGACCCGAAGGACGTCACACGCTTCGACGCCAAGGCAGGCGACGACATCGGCGCCAAGCCGCTGATCGTGCTCGTCAATGGCGGTTCGGCCAGCGCCTCCGAGATCGTCGCCGGCGCGCTTCAGGACCTGCGCCGCGCCACAGTGGTCGGCACGCAGTCGTTCGGCAAGGGCTCGGTGCAGACCATCATCCCGCTTGGCGAGAACGGCGCGCTGCGCCTGACGACGGCGCTCTATTACACGCCGTCCGGCAAGTCGATCCAGGGCAAGGGCATCACGCCCGACATCAAGGTCGACCAGCCGCTGCCGCCCGAACTGCAGGGCAGGGACCTGACCCGCGGTGAATCTGACCTCAAGGGCCACATCAAGGGCGCCGACGAGAGCGATACCGGTTCGGGCTCGGCTGCCTATGTGCCGCCGGATCCGAAGGACGATCTGCAGCTGATCTATGCCGAACAGCTGCTGCGCGGCCAGAAGACCGACCCGGCATTCCCGCCGAATCCGGAGAAGGCAGTGCTTAACCAATAAAATCGACTGGTAGCTCTGGCTGCCCAATCGAAGCGATGCAATGCTGCCGGGACCGTGAGGTTCCGGCAGTTTGATTCGGGGGCAGCTGGGCGCTGCGCCTCAAAAGGCGCAGGGGACGCGCCGTCAGTTTTGGATCTGCGCATGGCGAAAAGATTTCGCTGATCACGCGCCCGGGGATGCGGCTTGGCTGACGTCGGCAAGGACATCGAACGCCCGCTCGGACAGACCGTCCGACCGCGTGCTGCGTCGCGCGGGATCAGCGCTGGCGCCGTCGCGGCGACGCTGGTCGTGCTGGCCGCGGTCGGCATCTCCGGCGCGATCGCGCTGCGCGAGAAGCCGTTCCGCAAACCGGAAGCAATCGCGGTCTCGACGCCAAAGGTGACGGCGGCGGCCGAGCCCGCGGCCGCAGCACCCACTGCTCAAGCGACGGCGGCAGCGCCGAAGGCGGAAACGCCCAAGGCCAGCGGTCCGCAGATCATCCATGTGCAAACCCAGGAGGGTGACGGCCCGCCCAATGCAGCCATTGTCATCCACGACCCGTCGACGATCGGCCAGAACCTGAAGATCGCGCATATCCCCGACAGGGCGCTGATCGAGGCCAGCGACACCGGCCCGTTGCCGGTTCGCGCCGCTGACGGCCGGCGGCCGTTCGATGTCTATGCGCGGCCGTGGTCGGGTTCGCGCGGCGCTCGCGTGGCAATCGTCATCGGCGGGCTTGCCGTGTCGCAGACCGGCACGCAGGCGGCAATCGCCAAGCTGCCGGCTGAAGTGACTTTGGCCTTTGCGCCGCAAGGCAACAGCATCGGCCGGTGGATGCAGGCGGCACGGCAGAGCGGGCATGAGGTGGTCATGCAGGTGCCGCTCGAACCGTTCGACTATCCCAATGTCAATCCCGGCCGCAACACGCTGACAGTGGCGGCAAGCCAGGACGACAATCTGAAGAATCTGCGCTGGGCGCTGTCGCGGACCACCAACTATACCGGCGTCATGAACTATATGGGGGCGCGCTTTTCGGCCGACGCGACAGCGATGGGGCCGTTCATGGCCGAGCTTGGCAGGCGCGGCCTTGCCTATATCGATGACGGCTCGTCCGCACGGAGCCTGGCGTCCGATCTCGCCTTGAAGGACGGTGTGCCGTTCGTCGCCGGCGATACGGCAATCGACGCCGTGCAGGACCGCGGCGCCATCCTGAAAAAGCTCGACGCGCTGGAAGCGACCGCGCGTGCGAAAGGCTCCGCCGTCGGCATCGGCTCGGCTTTCGACCTCACCGTCGACACCGTGGCGTTCTGGGCGGTCGAAGCGAAAAAGCGCGGCATCGAGATCGTACCGATCTCGGCGGTGGCCATCGACCCGGAAAAGGGCTGATCATGACGAAGAAACCTGTCGACCCCGAGACGCTGCCATACCGCCCCTGTGTCGGGCTGATGATCCTCAATGGCGACGGGCTGGTCTGGGTCGGGCACCGCATCGCCGAACCGGACAGCGAATTTGCCGGGACCACGCAGCTCTGGCAGATGCCGCAAGGCGGCATCGACGAGGGCGAGGAGCCGCTGCAGGCGGCCGGGCGCGAGCTCTATGAAGAGACCGGCATGCGCTCGGTCACGCTGCTGGCCGAGGCGCCGCATTGGATCAACTACGACCTGCCGCCCGATCTGGTCGGCATCGCCCTCAAGGGCCGCTATCGCGGCCAGACGCAGAAATGGTTCGCCTACCGCTTTCACGGCGAGACCAGAGAGATCCAGATCAATCCGCCGCCAGGCGGCCACACCGCCGAATTCGATGAATGGGCATGGCGGCCGATGCAGGACCTGCCCGATCTGATAGTGCCGTTCAAACGCAAGGTCTATGAGGATGTGGTGGCGGCGTTCCGTCATCTTGCCTAGCTGGATGTGACGGTTCGCACGGCACCTGATTCGTGCTTTATTGATCGGGACACCCGCAGCCACGAGACCCATATGAACGACGCCGGGCAATGGCCTCTTAGCGCAGCGTATGGGCTGCCCCTCACCCGCCTGCCGGCTTTCGTCACTCGAAAAGCCAAGCAGTTGGCTTTTCGTCCGCTTTACGCCGACCGCTCCTCAACTCCCCGTATAGGGATAGGGAGAGATATCCGGCAGGACAATGAGGGGCAGCGCCGACTTCAGCGGGTCTGCGATGCATAAAGCCAAAGATACCATCAGCGAAGCGGCGGCCGGCGCCATTCTCACCATCGATCTCGGCGCTATCCGAGAGAATTACCGGCGGCTCAAGGCAAAGCTCGGCGGCGTGCGCTGCGCCGGCGTCGTCAAGGCCGACGGTTACGGGCTCGGCGCGCGGCAAGTGGCGGCGGCACTGGTTGCCGAAGGCTGCGACAGCTTCTTTGTCGCGCATCTCACCGAGGGTGTCGCGCTGCGCGACGCACTCGGACCGAAGCTGGAAATCCATGTGCTGAACGGGCTGCCGCCGGGCTCGGAACCCGAAGCGGTGGCTGCCGACCTTGTTCCCGTCATCAACAGCACCGGGCAACTGAAGGCGTGGAGCAAAGCCGGCCAGAAGGCCGGCCGCAAGCTCAAGGCCGCCATCCAGGTCGACAGCGGCATGTCGCGGCTGGGCATGGCGCCGGCAGAGGTCGAGGCGCTTACGGCCGATGCTTTCGCCGGCGTCGATGTCGTTCTCGTCATGAGCCATCTGGCCCGTGCGGACGAACCGACCAATGCGGCCAATGACGCGCAACTCAAAGAGTTCGAACGGCTGCGCAAAATGCTGCCCAAGGCGCCGGCGTCGCTGGACAATTCTTCCGGCATCTTTCTTGGGCCGCGCTATCAGTACGACCTCGCGCGTCCGGGCGCTGCGCTCTACGGCATCAATCCGACGCCTGATGAGGCGAACCCGATGCTGCCGGTGGTGCGGCTCGAGGCAAAGATCATCCAGACACGCGGCATCGATAAGGGCGCGGGCGTCGGCTACGGACATGCGTTTCTGGCCAGCGGTCCCTTGCGCGCGGCCACGATCTCGCTCGGCTATGCCGATGGCTGGCACCGGCGCGCGGCTTCGGCTGCCTGGCTCGACGGCGTGCGACTGCCCTTTGTCGGGCGGGTGTCGATGGATTCGATCATACTCGACATCTCGGCCCTGCCGGCCGGCCGGCTGCGCGAGGGCGACCTTGTCGAACTCCTGGGCCCCTCGCAGAGCGTCGATGACGCCGCCGGTCATGCCGGCACGATCGGTTATGAAATCCTGACCAGTCTCGGCCCCCGCTTCCACCGCCGCTATATCAACGAATAGAGCCGCGACACGCCGCCCCTTGGCGGACGCCGCAGAATCCGGCAGACAGGAGGCGGCGGCCCTCTGACGGAAGTCGTCGTGGAGAGTGATGCGATGAAGATCTTCGTGTTGGGCGGCGGCGTTATCGGGGTCACCACTGCCTATTATCTCGCTGAGGCCGGCCACGAGGTGACGGTGTTCGACCGCCAGAAAGGGCCGGCGCTGGAAACCAGCTTCGCCAATGCCGGCGAGATCTCGCCGGGCTATGCTTCGCCCTGGGCCGGCCCCGGCATTCCGCTGAAGGCAATCAAGTGGCTGTTGATGAAGCATGGCCCGCTGGTGGTGCGGCCGGCCTTCGATCCGTATATGTGGACATGGCTCATCAAGATGCTGCGCAATTGCACCGCGGATCGCTACGCCATCAACAAGGCGCGCATGGTGCCGCTCGCCGAATACAGCCGCGACACGCTGAAGGCGCTGCGCGAGGCGACCGGCATCGCTTATGATGAGCGGACCAAGGGCACGCTGCAGCTGTTTCGCACGCAAAAGCAGCTCGACGGCACCGGCGGCGATGTCGAAGTGCTGAAGAAATATGGCGTTCCCTACGAGTTGCTCGATCCCGAAGGCTGCATTGGGGCCGAGCCGGCGCTGGCCGGCGTGCGGGAAAAGTTTGTCGGCGGGCTGAGATTGCCCGGCGACGAAACTGGCGACTGCAAGATGTTCACCGATCGGCTGGCCGAGCTCTGCGTGGCGCGCGGCGTCACGTTCGAGTACGGCACGCAGATCCGGCGCTTCTCCAAGAACCGCAATCGGATCGTCAGCGTCGGCACCGACCAGCGCTCGCGCGCGGCCGACGCTTATGTGCTGGCGCTGGGCAGCTATTCGGCGCGCTTCATGCGCCTGCTCAGGCGCCCGATCCCGGTCTATCCGGTCAAGGGCTATTCGATCACCGTTCCTATCAAGGACGCGGTCGCCGCCCCGGTGTCGACGGTAATGGACGAAACCTACAAGGTGGCGATCACCAGGCTCGGCGACCGCATCCGCGTCGGCGGCACGGCGGAGATTTCCGGCTTCGATCTCAGGCTGCACGAATCGCGCCGGCGCACCCTCGAACATTCGGTCGGCGATCTGTTCCCGGATGGTGGCGACCTCAAGGCAGCGTCCTTCTGGTGCGGACTGCGGCCGATGACGCCGGACGGGCCGCCGTTGGTCGGCCGCACCGAGTTCTCCAACCTCTATCTCAACACCGGGCACGGCACGCTTGGCTGGACCATGGCCTGCGGCTCGGCCAAGGTGCTGTCCGACATCATCTCCAGCAAGGTGCCTGATATCGATGTGCGGGAGCTGGGGCCGGAGCGGTATTTGAGGTAGGGGTGCTTTTTAAAGCTCGCGGGCCAGCACCCCCTCTGTCCTACCGGACAGAGGGGGTGTAAAGGATCGCTACAGAACGGCATTCCTTCAGCCTCGCCAGCCCCTCAAAACGCCTCCTTCACCCAACCCTTCGAGAACAGCCATCGGTAGGCCCACGGTATCGTCACCTTGGTCGATACCGGGTTCGAATGGGCGACATAGTCGTCATAGACCGGCTGCATCCTGGCGTAGAAGGCAGGGTCGAGCACCGTCATGCCGTTCTCCAGATCGTGGAAGAAACTGCGGTTGTTGAGATTGACCGACGAGATCGTCACCAGCCTTTCGTCGATCATCATGATCTTGGAGTGCAGCACGACATCGGGCGCCTTGAATTCGCGGATGTTGATGCGGTCGCCATATCTCTCGACGAACAGCTTGTTGAGCGCGGTCAGCAGCTTGCCGCCAATATCGCCCTTGAGGTCGATGCGGCCGACAATGTCGATCCTGACGCCGCGCGCCAGCGCCCGCTCGATGGCCAGGCTGAGCTTCGGCGTCAGATTAAGGTAGGGATTGACGATCTCGATATGGTGCCGGGCAGTGTCGATCAGCTCGACGAAATAGGTCTCTAGCGCATGGTTGTCCTCGTAGGGCACGGAAATGAAATGGCGCACCGTGCCCGGCGGGCGCCGGCTGTCGGAGCGCACCGGAATGGAGAAGGGTCTTGCGATGTTGGTGTCGGCGTCGCGCAGCCACAATGTCGAGAGATGCGCGGCCAGCGTCTCGACCGTGGCCGGGTCGGCAAACTCGATGTCGAAATCGCTCCAGTTCGAATAGTAGTTGAGCGAGAGGCCGTCGGTCTTGCCGTATTGCTCGAGGTTCGGATAGCGCGACAGGTCGATCGGCCTGTGGAACAGGAAGCCGTCATGAATGTTGCGGCCGCCGATGATGACGCGCGAGCGGGCGGGATCCTCGGCAAGTGTCGCCAGCATCTTGACGTGATGGGTCTTGTGCAGCTGTGACAGCTGCTCGTCGACCGGCGCGCCGTGGTCGGCCCGCCAACGATATTCCTGCAACTCGACATTGGGATAATCGGCCGCCAGCCGGTGCAGCAGCGCGTCGTCCTTGTCGCGCTCCAGCACGTCTGTGACCATGATGCGCACTTTGGTGCCGAGGCCTGCGTGATGGCGGATCAGCCGCTCGATGACGCGGCCGGAAAAATCGGCCTTGAACTCCAGCGACGACAGATAGACCAGCTTGAGTTTCGGCGCGCGCGAGAAATCGAGCGGCAGTTCGGGGTCGGCCTTGTCGAAGGCGCTGTCGGGTAAAGGCGCGCCGAGCAGCGCTTCGACCTTGGCGTTGAAGCCGTCGCGCGACTTGCGTAACAGGCGCGGTGACCCGAGTGGCAGCGAACAGGTCTGCGACAGCCAGCGGCCGGCATAGAAGACGCGGGCGAGTTCATCCAGGCCGGATGGACCGGGCACTGGACAACGCTCGTAGCGGCTGTCGAGCGCGGCTATCGCCGGATAGGCAACCTCTTCGCGCAGGATGGTGAGCGGGGCGCCTGTCGGCGCCAGGCTGGAGCTGAGCTTGAGACTGCAGCGGTTCAAACCATCGCTGGGGAACAGGCTGGCGGTTTGCCCGGCCGACAGGCGGAGGCGGAAGGCGGCACCGCTCGCCACGCTGCGCGAGCCACCGCCGGCGCGAATCGCCAGCGCCCCGTCGCAGGCGCCCGATATCTCAACCGGCTGCTTTCCCGCCTGGCGCATCACGATCTCGATCGAGCGCGCCTGCAGGCCGGAAAAGCTGAACGTCTTTGGCGCGGAGGGCCGCGCGGCGGCGTTGACATAGAGCGTCTGCCGCGACACGCGCCAACGGCCGTTGAAATGGCCTTCGCCGGCTGTGCCGCTCACTGCCGGCATCTGTTCGGCGGTAACCGGCTTCGCCAGCCGTTCCAGCGTCCGGTAGGTGGCCTGGAAATCGCGGTTGGCGATGGCGTGGCGGTCATGTCCGAACGGACCGGTGCCGTTCGCCCTGTCGATGGCGCCGATCTGGTTGTGGGCGAGCAGCGCCAGAAACTGCCTTTCATAGTCGCGGGCGCCGGCATCGCCGAAAAACGCTGCTGCTGCAGTCTGCGGTCCCGGCGTGTCGGCCGATAGCGACGGCCGGCCGCAATCCTTCGCATCGGGAAAGAAATCGCAGCTGTGCCGGATCGGGGCGGCGCAACCGGCAAGGGCCGCCAGCCCCAGCCCGGCCAAGGCCAGGCAGATGGCGCGGTTCATCCGGTCGCACCGTTCATCGTCTTCAGTTCAGCCGGATCGCGCGGCGGCAGGAAGCCTTGCGGAAACACCTTGCAGACGGGAAGCGCGAAAGTGGCGATCAAAAGCTCGGCCTCGCCGCGCATCTTTTTCGGCGCTGTCTTGTCATCACGGATCGCCTTTGCCGAGGCGACGAGCGCGCCGTCGCAGTCGCAATGATTATGGCGCGCGATGTAGCAGGCGTCATGGATTTGGCAGGCGCTGTCGAGGCGATTGACAGGGCGAGCCGAGAGGTCGCCGGTGCGGGTGCCGGGACCGCAATAATTGCCGAAGACGAAAGGCGACGGGCGGGCCATTGCGATACGGACCGGCTTGGGCAGTTCGGCTTCCGGAACTTCGGTCCATGGATTGGCGCAGGCGGAAAGCGCGACAAGCGGCAAGATGGCGAGCACCGCTCGCATTTTGATCCGCACCAGCTTTGCAAAAAAGTGTCCCACCCGGCGCAGCCAATCCTTAATGATAGGCGACATCGCGCTTGTTGCCACACTGGCCGATTTTGTGGCGAAGGCAAGGCGGCGCGGCCATCAGACAAACAGCCCGCGCTCTCTCTCGACCGCCTTGGTGATGAAGTTGGCGACGATCTGCACGCGGCGCAGCGGCCGGACCGATTCATGATAGACCAGCCAGTAGGCGCGGCGGATCGGCGTCACGATGTTGACGGGGATCAGCTCCGGCATCGAGCGGGCGACAAAGGTGTGCAAGATGCCGATGCCGGCGCCCGACCGCACCGCTTCGGCCTGGCCCAGCGCTGAGGAGATGGCGAAGCTGGTGCGCCAGTCCGGGCTGAACTCCGCCGCATAGTCGAGCGACGGGCTGACGATCAGGTCTGGGACATAGCCGATCAGCGTATGCTGGCCGAGTTCGGCAGCGGTCTCGGGTAAGCCGTGCGCCTGCGCATAGTCCCGCGAGGCAAACAGGCCGAGGGTGTAGTCGACCAGCTTTCCCGCCACCAGCCTGCCTTCGCTCGGCCGCTCGACGGTGATGGCGATGTCGGCCTCGCGCCGCGACAGCGAGAAGGAACGCGGCACCGGCACCAGCTGGATGGTGAGTTCGCGGTGCAGCGCGGTCAGCGCGCCAAGACGCGTGGCGAGGAATGCAACGCCAAACCCGTCGGGCGCGCCGATGCGCACCGTGCCTGAGATATCGTCGCCTTCGCCCGACACGGCGGAGCGCGCGGCGATCATGTCGGCTTCCATGCGCTCGGCAATGTCGAGAAAGCGCTGGCCGGCCGGCGTCAGCTCGCTGCCGGTGGTAAGCCGGCGAAACAGTTTTGTCCGTAACGCATCCTCAAGCGCTGCGATGCGGCGCGAGACGGTGGCGTGATTGAGTTCCAGCCGCTTGGCGGCGCCAAGGATCTGCCCGGCGCGGGCCACGGCGAGGAAGATGCGGACGTCATCCCAGTTCATTGGGGTGGTCCGGGCTAGCGGCGAACGCGGCGTTCCCGCCCACCCCCTCTGGCCTGCCGGCCATCTCCCCCGCAAGGAGGGAGATTGGCAGCTCCGCCACCTGCGTCTCTTTTGCTGCGTTGAAGATTTGCGAAGGCGGCGGCCACATCTGATCTCCCCCCTTGCGGGGGAGATGTCCGGCAGGACAGAGGGGGGTGTGACGGAGCGCAACCTTCGGGCCTTTCAGCAATCTGTAATTTGCGGCAATTAATGCACACTCGTCCTTCGTTGTCTATTTCTTGCACAACGGTTGCGTTTCCCCTCGCGTTGCCTTCGCGCCTGCAAAGGCGTTGAATGCTTCATCACAAACTCAGGGAGAGAAACCATGATCGAATACGGTCATTTCATCGGCGGCAAGCATGTCGCCGGGACCAGCGGGCGCAAGCAGGACGTCATGCAGCCCATGGATGGCTCGGTGCGCGGCACGGTGGCGCTGGCTTCGCCGGCGGAACTGCGTGCGGCTGTCCTGAATGCCAAGGAAGCACAGATCAAATGGGCTGCGACCAACCCGCAGCGGCGTGTGCGCGTGCTGATGAAGTTTCTGGAACTGGTTGCCCGCGACTATGACGAACTGGCCGATCTCCTGGCGCGCGAGCACGGCAAGACCATTGCCGACGCCAAGGGCGACATCCAGCGCGGCCTCGAAGTGGTCGAAGTCTGCATCGGTGCGCCGCACATGATGAAGGGCGAGTTCACCGACGGCGCCGGCCCCGGCATCGATGTCTATTCGATGCGCCAGCCGCTTGGCGTCGTTGCCGGCATCACCCCGTTCAATTTCCCGGCCATGATCCCGCTGTGGAAGATTGCCCCGGCGCTGGCCTGCGGCAACGCCTTTATCCTGAAGCCTTCCGAGCGTGACCCTGGCGTGCCGATGCGCATCGCCGAACTGTTCCTCGAGGCTGGCCTGCCGGCTGGCGTCCTCAACGTCGTCAATGGCGACAAGGACGTCGTCGACGCCATCCTCGACGATCCTGATATCAAGGCTATCGGCTTTGTCGGCTCGACGCCGATCGCGCATTACATCTATTCGCGCGGCACGGCGGCGGGAAAACGCGTGCAGTGCTTTGGCGGCGCCAAGAACCACATGATCATCATGCCCGACGCCGACATGGACCAGACGGTCGATGCGCTGATCGGCGCCGGCTACGGCTCGGCCGGCGAGCGCTGCATGGCGATCTCGGTTGCCGTTCCCGTCGGCAACGACACCGCCAACCGGCTGATGGAAAAGCTGATCCCGCGTGTCGAAAGCCTCAAGGTCGGCCCGTCGACGGATTCGTCCGCCGATTTCGGCCCGCTGGTGACGGCGCAGGCATTGGAACGCGTCAAGGGTTATGTCGACACCGGCGTCAAGGAAGGCGCCAAGCTGGTCGTCGATGGCCGCGGCTTCTCCATGCAGGGCTACGAGGATGGCTACTATATGGGCGGCTGCCTGTTCGACAATGTGACCGCTGACATGCGCATCTACAAGGAAGAGATCTTTGGTCCGGTGCTGTCGGTGGTGCGTGCGCCGACCTATGAGAGCGCCATCAAGCTCGCCAACGATCATGAGATGGGCAATGGCGTGGCCATCTTCACCCGTGACGGGGATGCTGCTCGTGATTTTGCTTCGCGCGTCCAGGTCGGCATGGTCGGCATCAACGTGCCGATCCCGGTTCCGATCGCTTACTACACGTTCGGCGGCTGGAAGGCGTCGTCCTTCGGCGACCTCAACCAGCATGGTCCGGACGCGTTCCGCTTCTACACCAAGACCAAGACGGTGACCTCGCGCTGGCCCTCAGGCATCAAGGACGGTGCCGAGTTCGTCATCCCGACGATGAACTGACCGGACGATTTCGAAGATCGGCAAGAAGGCCTGGGTTCAACGTTCCGGGCCTTTCTTTGTACGAAACCGACATTGGCCATCACGTTCAAGCGATGGAACCAAGAGCCGGTCATCTGCCTTAAATTGCATTCCTGCCGTGGTGCAGGCCATCAAAATAGCGCCGGTAGCAGCCGGGGTTCTCGTCTGGCGCAAGGAGGTGTCAGATGACACGACGTCTTGTGGCGGCGATGTTCTTTGCGGTGTTCGCGATGTCCGGCATCGCCCAGGCTAAAGCGGATCAATGCGCGGCGCGGACCGACCTGGTCAAGGCGCTCGGCGAGAAGTTCCACGAAAACCAAGCCGCTCGTGGCCTGGTGAACCCAAATGTGGTGCTTGAGATATTCGTCTCCGACCAGGGCACCTGGACCATCCTGGCCACCGACACACACGGCCAAAGCTGCATCATCACGGCTGGCGAAGGCTGGGACGGGGCGACCATGGCCGCAGTCTTGCCGGGCACCTGATAAAGACCGGTCGGAAGTCTGGAGCAGAGACGGAGTTCAGCGTGTGGCGGCCACTTCGGCATGGCCGCGCAGCAGTGCCATAAGGCGTTTGGCGTCCTTGGCGGCAGCCTCTTCGTCACCGGCCAGGATCGAGCGGATTAGCGCGACGTGGTGTTCGGCCGATTCGGCCAGCCCTGTGTCGGCCTTGTAGCGAAACCAGAAGCGGCGGCTGTGGGTCTGCAGGGGCGCGGCCAGACGGGCCGCAAAAGGGTTGTCGGCGGCCATCGCCAAGGCCTCGTCGAGCGCCTTGTCGGCTTGGATGAAGGCCAGCACATTGCCCGAGATGACGGCCTTCTGCATGGCAAGGGCTGCCTCATGAAACAGGTCGGCGGCCTCACGGGTGACGAAGCGGGCGGCCGAGCGCGCCAGCACCACCTCGACGCCGCGCCTGGCATCCAGCACGCGCAGCCAGTCGCCGGGATGAAGCGGGGCAATTGCGATTCCGGCGCGTGGCCTGACGTCGAGCAGTCCTTCCCAAGCGAGGCGCTGGATTGCTTCGCGGACCGGCGTACGACCGAGCGCCAGCTTTTCGATCAGCGCGCCTTCCGTCACGAAGCTCGCCGGCGCCAGTTCCAGCGTCACGATCATATGCTCGAGTACATGGTAGGCCTTGGCGGCGGCCGGCTCGGGGTATGCTGTCTCACTGGATATCAAAGGTGGGCTCCTGATATATCTTCCATATATCACAACGGATTCCTCATTGACAGCCGGTTTTCCAACAGATATACGGCTGATATATCAGATGGAGAGACGATCATGTGGACCGGAGTTTTCCCCGCCGTCACGACCAAATTCACCGAAGACGACCGCCTCGACCATGCCGAAATGGAGCGCTGCTTTGCGTTGCAGATGGAGGCAGGCTGCGACGGTATCATCGTCTGCGGTTCGCTCGGCGAAGGGCCGATGCTGTCGCATGACGAGAAGATCGAGGTGCTGAAGACGGCGCAGAAAGTTGCAGGCAACAAGCCGGTGCTGCTGACGGTCAACGAGGCGGGCACCCGTGAAGCCGCAAGCATCGCCAGGCGCGCCGCAAAGGAAGGCGCCAACGGGCTGATGGTGGTGCCGAGCCCGATCTATCACACCAACCCGGAAGAGACGGTCGCCGCCTTGCGCGCCGTCGCTCAGGCCGGCGACCTGCCGGTGATGATCTACTCCAACCGCCTCGCCTACCGCGTCGACGTCACCGTCGACCAGATGGAGGAACTGGCCGCCGACAAGCGCTTCGTCGCCATCAAGGAGTCCTCCGACGACATCCGCCGCTCGACAGAGATCATCAACCGCTTCGGCGACCGCTACGATCTGTTCACCGGCGTCGACAATCTCGCCTTCGAGGCGCTGTCGGTGGGCGCCATCGGCTGGGTGGCGGGTCTGGTCGTCGCCTTCCCGCGCGAGACCGTCGCCATCTACCAGCTGATGAAGCAGGGCCGCCGCGAGGAGGCGCTTTCGATCTACCGCTGGTTCCGGCCGCTGCTCGATCTCGATGTCTCGACCTATCTGGTCCAAAACATCAAGCTTGCCGAAGTGCTCGCGATCGACACAAATGACCGCGTGCGCATGCCGCGCCAGCCGCTGTCGGGCGAGCGCCGCAAAGCGGTCGAGAAGATCGTCAAGGACGCGCTGGCGGTACGGCCGAAGCTGCCGCAGTTCTGAAGGCTTTCTTCTCCCCATTCACGGGGAGAAGATGGCGGCAGCCGGATGAGGGGCAGCGCCGACGTGCAAGGAAATTCCAGGGACACAGAGGAGGGCCGCCCCTCCTCATCCGCCCTTCGGGCCCCTTCTCCCCGTGAACGGGGAGAGAGGGTAGATATCGCCATTGTCGGTGGCGGCATTGTCGGCATCTGCGCGGCGGCCATGCTGGCCGAGGCCGGGCGCAGCGTCACGGTCTTCGACCGCACCGGCATCTGCGAGGAGACAAGTTCCGGCAATGCCGCCGCCTTCGCCTTCTCCGACGTGCTGCCGCTGGCGCATAAGGGCATGATGCGGCACTTGCCGAAATGGCTTGCCGATCCGCTCGGGCCACTCAGCATCCCGCCAGCCTATCTGCCGAAGCTGTTGCCTTGGCTGTTGCGCTTCTGGCGCGCCGGCGCACCGGCAAAATATGAGGCGAGCCTTGCTGCTCAGGCAGACATGATGAAGCTCGCCGAGGCCGAATGGATGGGACTGCTCGACCGTTCCGGCACGCGGCCGATGCTGCGCGAAGACGGTTCGCTGGAACTTTATGAAAGCGAGGCCGAGTTTCAGGCCGGCCTCCCGGGCTGGGCGGCGCGCCAGCGCTTCGGCATCGACTTTCGCCATGTCGAAGGCGACGAACTGGCGCGGCTGCAGCCGGGACTGTCGCCGCGCTTCATCAAGGGCACCTTCGTGCCGGGCTGGAAGACCGTCGCCGATCCGAAACTGCTCGGCAAGGCGGTGTGGGCCTATGCCGAAAGGCTGGGCGCGCGTTTCGAAAAGGCGCGCATAGAGCGCGTCGCCGCCAACCCTGATGGCGCGACGCTGACGCTGACCGACGGCACGACCAGGCAGGCAAGACATCTTGTCGTGGCCGCCGGGGCATGGTCGCATCTGCTGGCGAAGGCGCTTGGCGACACCATCCCGCTCGAAACCGAGCGCGGCTACAACACCACACTGCCGAAGGCCGCTTTCGACGTGCAGCGAATGCTGATCTTTTCCGGCCATGGCTTCGTCATCACGCCACTCGACACGGGCTTGCGCGTCGGCGGCGCCGTCGAGTTGGGCGGTCTCGACCGGCCGCCGAATTTTGCGCGCTCGAAGGCCATGCTGGAAAAAGCCAGACAGTTCCTTCCGGGGCTGGACGCGTCAGGTGGCCGCGAATGGATGGGCTATCGCCCGTCGCTGCCGGATTCGCTCCCGGCGATCGGCACGGCGCGAACCGCGCCCAACGTTGTCTACGCCTTCGGCCATGGCCATCTCGGCCTGACCCAGGCGGCGGCCACCGGCCGCTTGATCCGCGATCTTGTTCTCGGGCAGACTTCGCGGATCGATCTTGCCCCCTTCAGCCCGCAACGGTTTTGAGTTCGAGGAAATCATGGCCAGAAAATCCTTCTTTTGCATCGACGGCCATACCTGCGGCAATCCGGTGCGGCTGGTGGCCGGCGGCGGTCCCTTGCTCGAGGGGTCGACGATGATGGAGCGGCGGGCGCATTTCCTGGCGGAGTATGACTGGATCCGCACCGGGCTGATGTTCGAGCCACGCGGCCACGACGTCATGTCGGGCTCGATCCTCTATCCGCCGACGCGCGAGGATTGCGACATAGCCATCCTGTTCATCGAGACGTCGGGCTGCCTGCCGATGTGCGGCCACGGCACGATCGGCACGGTGACGATGGCCATCGAACATGGGCTGATCAAGCCGAAGACACCCGGCGTGCTCCGGCTCGACACACCGGCCGGGCTGGTTATCGCCGAATACAAACAAGTCGGCGACTATGTCGAGGAGGTGCGCATCACGAATGTGCCGTCCTTCCTTTATGCCGAGGGACTGACGGTCGACTGCCCGCTGCTTGGCGAGATCACTGTCGATGTCGCCTATGGCGGCAATTTCTACGCAATCGTCGAGCCGCAGGCGAATTTTCGCGACATGGCTGATTATTCCGCCGGCGATTTCATCGCCTGGAGCCCCGTGGTGCGGCAGCGGCTCAACGAGAAGTACTCGTTCGTGCATCCGGAAAACCCCGGCATCAACCGGCTGTCCCACATGCTGTGGACGGGCGAGCCGACAATGGCGGGCGCCGATGCGCGCAACGCGGTCTTCTATGGCGACAAGGCGATCGACCGCTCACCTTGCGGCACCGGCACCTCGGCGCGCATGGCGCAGCTCCATGCCAAGGGCAAGCTCAAGGCCGGCGACAGTTTTGTCCACGAATCGATCATCGGCTCGCTGTTCAAGGGCAAGGTCGAGAAGGACGTCACTGTTGCCGGCAAGCCGGCCATCATTCCCTCGATCGGCGGCTGGGCGCGGATGACCGGCCTGAACACCATCTTCATCGACGACCGCGATCCGTTCGCGCACGGTTTTGTGGTTAAGTGATACGGTAGGCTGCCGATCATCCACCGAGACCCAAGACTTGGACCCAGGGCGGGACCTCTTGGCGAAACCAGTCAGCGAAAGGTTAGCGCGTTGGGCGAGGCATCCACCGCCATAGTCTGTTGCAACTGGTCAGTACGGAATGTGGCTAAAAAACGAAGCTCGCCAACAACGCAAAGATTCGTCTCATCACCGAATTTTGACCGGGATTTCTTCGAAATGAGGTCGCTGGTCCGGCTGAATCGTCAAAGACATTGCGTTATGCCAATGATAGGGTCCGCGATAGTCCAGGGGTCGGGAGCAAAAAAACGGGCAATCGGAAGGCGTGGCGGAAAACACGCTCGACGTTTGAAAAATCACGTTGCAATCCGGGCTCGAAACTTTACGACTAGGGGAAATACGAAAAGGAATGCGTCTGCATGGGCGACATTCCAGGGGAGCCATGTACACATGCAGTACTTTGTCCAGCAGCTTATCAATGGGCTGACGCTGGGATCGATCTATGGGCTGATCGCAATCGGCTACACGATGGTCTACGGCATCATCGGCATGATCAACTTCGCCCACGGCGACATTTTCATGGTCGGGGCATTCGCCGCCCTCGTTGTCTTCCTCATCCTCGGCTCCTTGTTCTATTCGGTCCCGGTCGTCCTGGCGCTGCTGATCATGATGATCGTGGCGATGCTGCTCACCAGCCTCTACAACTGGACGATCGAGAAGGTGGCCTACCGGCCGCTGCGCGGTTCGTTCCGGCTGGCGCCGCTGATCACCGCCATCGGCATGTCGATCGCGCTGTCGAACTTCATCCAGGTGACGCAAGGTCCGCGCAACAAGCCGATCCCGCCGATGGTCAGCCAAGTCTACAACATCAACGGCATCAGCGTGTCGCTGAAGCAGATCATCATCGTCGTCGTCACCGCCCTGCTGCTGGCGCTGTTCTGGTACCTGGTCAACAGGACTTCCCTCGGCCGGGCGCAAAGGGCGTGCGAGCAGGACCGCAAGATGGCGGCGCTGCTCGGCGTCGATGTCGACCGTACGATCTCGATCACCTTCATCATGGGTGCAGCGCTTGCGGCCGTCGCGGGCACGTTGTTCCTGATGTATTACGGCGTCATCGCCTTTTCCGACGGCTTTGTGCCGGGGGTCAAGGCCTTCACCGCAGCCGTTCTCGGCGGCATCGGGTCTCTGCCGGGCGCGGTGCTTGGCGGGCTTTTGATCGGCTTCATCGAGAGCATGTGGTCGGCGTATTTCTCGATCGACTACAAGGACGTCGCGGCGTTCTCGATCCTGGCGATCGTGCTGATCTTCCTGCCTTCCGGCATTTTGGGCCGGCCAGAAGTCGAAAAGGTCTGAGACAATGGCGGTTTCCGTATCCTCGGAGCGCGACACCGTCGCCTCCCCCGTGCAGCGTGCATTGCGCGAAGCGTTCTATGCCGGCGCCATCTCGCTGGGGTTGTTCATTCTCTTCATCGGCCTGAAGACCGACCAGAACATAAGCAACCAGCTGATCCTGGTGCAGCGCTGGTTGCTGCTCATCACCGTGGTCGTGCTGACCATGCTTGGCCGCTTCTTCTACATTGCATATGGCCAGCCGTTCATGGCCAATCAGAAGATCACCAATGTCGCCACCGGCCTGTTGCCGGCGAGCGTCGCGTCGCGCTTCTTCCTGCTTCCGGCCTTCATCGTCGCCGTCGTGCTGGCGGTTGTCCTGGTTGCGTTCGGCAGCGCCCTGCCGGTGTTGGTGGGACCCGATCTGGCCGGCTACCTTCAGTTCCTGCGCGCATTGGCCGTCATTTACGCGCTCGCTTGCGTGATCTTCTATTTCCGCTCCTTCATCCACGCCAATTTCACCAAGCTCGGGATTGCGGCGCTGGTGCTATACCCGATCCTCGTCGTCGTGGTGCTGTCGATCTACGCGTGGTCGATAACCGGCGGCCTGCAGGGCTCGTTGAAGTGGGTCGACAATTTCGGCATCCAGATCCTGATCTATGTGATGCTGGCCTGGGGACTGAACATCGTCGTCGGCCTCGCCGGCCTGCTCGATCTCGGCTACGTCGCCTTTTACGCGGTCGGCGCCTATGCCTATGCGTTGCTCGGTTCGCAATACGGCCTGTCGTTCTGGATCCTGCTGCCCGCCGCCGGCGCCATGGCCGCCTTCTGGGGCGTTATGCTCGGCTTTCCGGTGCTCAGGCTTCGTGGCGATTACCTGGCGATCGTGACGCTGGCCTTCGGCGAGATCATCCGCCTGGTGCTGATCAACTGGCGTGAAGTCACCAACGGCTCGGCCGGCATCTCCGGCATCCCGAAGGTCACCTTCTTCGGCCTGATGACGTTTAATTCGACCGACCCGAACTACATCGGCAAGGTGCTGCACATTGCCCAGTCGAGCGCCTACTACAAGATCTTCCTCTACTATCTGATTCTCGGGCTGGCGCTGCTGACCGCCTTCGTCACCATCAGGCTCAGGCGCATGCCTGTCGGCCGCGCCTGGGAGGCGCTGCGCGAGGACGAGATTGCCTGCCGCTCGCTTGGCATCAACACCACCACCACCAAGCTCACCGCCTTTGCCACCGGCGCCATGTTCGGCGGTTTTGCCGGCGCCTTCTTCGCCGCACGGCAAGGCTTCGTCAGCCCTGAATCCTTCGTCTTCCTGGAATCGGCGATCATCCTGGCCATCGTGGTGCTCGGCGGCATGGGCTCGCTGGTCGGCATCGCGGTCGCCGCGCTGGTGATGATCGGCGGCACCGAGGCGCTGCGCGAACTCGATTTCCTGAAAAGTGTCTTCGGAAAAGATTTCACGCCGGAGCTTTACCGCATGCTTTTGTTCGGCATGGCGATGGTCATCGTCATGCTGTGGAAGCCGCGCGGCTTTGTCGGCAGCCGTGAACCGACGGCCTTCCTCAGTGAACGAAAAGCGGTCTCCTCCTCCTTCACCAAGGAAGGGCACGGCTGATGAGCGCGACCTCCATTCAGAAGACCAATCCGGGTATGAAAGACGCCATCCTCCAGGTCGAGCATCTTTCGATGAAGTTCGGCGGCCTGATCGCCATCGGCGATCTGTCGTTCCAGGCCAAGCGCGGCGAGATCACCGCTCTGATCGGACCCAATGGCGCCGGCAAGACCACCGTCTTCAATTGCATCACCGGCTTCTACAAGCCGTCGGAAGGCATGATTACGCTCAACCGGGCCGACGGCTCGAGCTTCCTGCTCGAACGGCTGCCCAATCATGAGATCCCGGCGCGCGCCAAGGTGGCGCGCACCTTCCAGAACATCCGCCTGTTCTCGGGCATGACGCTGCTGGAGAATCTGCTGGTTGCCCAGCACAACAAGCTGATGAAGGCATCCGGCTATACGATCCTGGGCCTGTTCGGGATCGGCGGCTACCGCAGAGCCTCGGCTGAATCGGTGGAGCTTGCCAAGCACTGGCTGGAGAAGGCCGATCTTGTCGATCGTGCCGACGATCCGGCCGGCGACCTGCCCTATGGCGCGCAGCGGCGCCTCGAGATTGCGCGCGCCATGTGCACAGGGCCCGAACTTCTGTGCCTCGACGAGCCTGCGGCCGGTCTCAATCCGAAGGAGTCGGCTGCGCTGAATTCGCTGCTGATGGACATCAAGAGCAGTACCTCGATCCTGCTGATCGAACATGACATGTCGGTGGTCATGCAGATTTCCGACCATGTCGTGGTACTTGAATATGGCCGCAAGATTTCCGACGGCAGCCCGCAATCGGTGCGTACCGACCCGCGCGTCATCGCCGCCTATCTCGGCGTCGACGACGAGGAGGTCGAGACGGTGCTGACCGAGGTTGGCGATGAAGACGTCATCGAGCAGCTGGACATCGGGCCGGATTCGGCTCACGGACCAGGCACATCGTCTTCCTATCTCGCCGGCCCGGTAAGCGACACGATCGGCCACAGCCAGGGCGAGCGGGTCACAGTGTCGAAGGGAGCTTCAAAGGCCACCCAATACGATACAAGAGCCAACTCCGCGCCAAGAGCACCGTCCGAGCGTCTAACGGCCAAGTCCAAGCCGGCGGCCACCAAATCCCCGACAGGCAAGCCGCGCGGAGGGCGTAAGTGATGGCCGAGACAACGCTGCTCGACATCAAGGGCGTCGAGACCTACTACGGCAACATCAAGGCGCTGAACGGCGTCGATGTCCACGTCGACCAGGGCGAGATCGTCGCGCTGATCGGCGCCAACGGCGCCGGCAAGTCGACGCTGATGATGACCATCTTCGGTGCGCCGCGCGCTCGTGCCGGCTCAATCACTTTCGCCGGCACCGACATCACCCAGATGCCGACGCACGAGATCGCCCGCATGCGCATTGCGCAGTCGCCGGAAGGCAGGCGCATTTTCCCGCGCATGACGGTGATGGAAAACCTGCAGATGGGCGCCGGTCTCGACAATCTCAAGCACTATGACGAAGATGCCGAGAAGGTGTTCGCGTTGTTCCCGCGCCTCAAGGAGCGCATTGCCCAGCGCGGCGGCACGCTGTCGGGCGGCGAGCAGCAGATGCTGTCGATCGGACGTGCGCTGATGGCGCGGCCCAAGCTGCTGCTGCTCGACGAGCCGTCGCTGGGTCTGGCGCCGCTGATCGTCAAGCAGATCTTCGATGCCATCCGCGAGCTGAACCGCACGCAAGGGCTGACCGTGTTCCTGGTCGAGCAGAACGCCTTCGGCGCGCTCAAACTCGCCACGCGCGGCTATGTCATGGTCAACGGCAACGTGACCATGAGCGGCACAGGCAAGGAATTGCTCGCCAATCCGGAAGTGCGGGCGGCCTATCTCGAAGGCGGCCATCACTGATTTTGGAGCGGAATGTATGCATACGGTATTCCGCTCCAACTTGTTTGTTTGTCGCATGACCTTTGTCCGAAAAGTCTGCAACTTTTCGGGATCATGCTAGGGAGTCTTCATCATGCAAGGCATTCTTCACGAGGAACCTTCCATCTGGCAGTTCTTCTTCGTCACCTGTCTGCTCGGCGGCTGGGCGGCATGGATGACCGGCAAGGCCAGCGCCCAGACATGGCGCAGCCTGCCGGCGCTGTTCGCCTATCTGCTGGGTCTCGGCATCGGCATCAGGTTCATCCATCATGCCTTGTTCGGCGGCACGATGTTTTCGCTGCAATACTATGTCGTGGACACAATCGTGCTCATGATATTGGGGTTTGTCGGCTATCAATACACGCGTACGAACCAGATGGTGACGCAGTATAATTGGCTTTACGAACGGGCTTCGATCTTAAGCTGGAAACCGAAAGGTTGACGTTCATCATTAACGCCGTTCCGGGGATGAATCGGCGTGACAAGGGCCTGAAAATCGGCAAAGTACGCTTTCTGCGATAAGGGTGGGCATCGCATGAAAGTTTCATCCACGCCCACCTCGTAAATGGGAGCGTTTAAATGAAGAAATCACTTTTGTCCGCCGTTGCCCTGACCGCGCTTGTCGCGTTCGGTGGCAATGCATGGGCTGACGTTATCGTCGGCGTCGCAGGTCCGATCACCGGTCCGAATGCGGCCTTCGGTGCGCAGCTGCAGAAGGGTGCGGAAGCGGCCGTTGCCGACATCAACGCAGCAGGCGGCATGAACGGCGAGCAGATCAAGCTCGAAGTCGGCGACGACGTCTCGGATCCGAAGCAGGGCATTTCGGTCGGCAACAAGTTCGTCGGCGACGGCGTGAAATTCGTGATCGGCCACTTCAACTCGGGCGTCTCGATCCCGGTTTCGCAGGAAGTCTACGTCGACAACAACATCGTCGAAGTGACGCCTGCGGCGACCAACCCGAAATTCACCGAGCGCGGCCTGTGGAACGTGTTCCGCACCTGCGGACGCGATGACCAGCAGGGCGGCATCGCCGGCGGCTATATCGCGACCAACTTCAAGGACGCCAAGGTTGCCGTCATCCACGACAAGACCCCCTATGGTCAGGGCCTTGCCGACGAGACCAAGAAGGCGATGAACGCAGCCGGTCTGACCGAAGTCATGTATGAAGGCGTCAATGTCGGCGACAAGGACTTCTCGGCGCTGATCGCCAAGATGAAGGACGCCGGCGTCACCCTGATCTATTGGGGCGGCCTGCATACCGAAGCCGGCCTGATCATCCGCCAGTCGGCGGACCAGGGCCTCAAGGCTACCTTGATGTCGGGCGACGGCATCGTGACCGACGAGCTGGCTGCGATCGCCGGCGATGCGGTTATCGGTACGCTCAACACCTTCGGTCCAGATCCGCGTCTGATCCCCGAGAACAAGGCACTGGTCGAGAAGTTCCGCGCCCAGGGCTTCGAGCCGGAAGCCTACACTCTCTACTCCTACGCCGCCATGCAGGTGATCGCCGAGGCCGCTGCCGTGGCCAAGTCGAACGACCCCGTGGAAGTGGCCAAGGCGCTGCACGAGAAGGGTCCGTTCAAGACCGTTCTGGGCGATCTCGCCTATGACGCGAAGGGCGATCCGAAGCTCCCGGGCTACATCATGTACGAATGGAAGAAGGGTCCGGACGGCAAGATCTCCTGGTTCCCGAAGTCGTAATTCGGGACACAGCTCTATGGAATGCCCGGCGCTCGCGCCGGGCATTTTTCTTTGGTGACAGGGCGCAGCGAGGGTGGCTGGATAAGCCGCTAGCCGGGTCGAATTTGTGCGGGCACGACAATTAGCGTCACCTCGCGACGCCAATCGCACGCATCTTTTCGATCGGTGGTGCTAGAATCGCATTTAAATCGGTTTAACCTCTCCCCGATTTTGGTTGCACTGCAGCATTTTCGCGTTAATCATGCCTCTGCCCCACCCTCCTGTCCGGAGCCTGCTTCCTTGGCCATCACGAAGATCCTCGTCGCCAACCGGTCCGAAATTGCCATCCGCGTCTTTCGCGCGGCCAACGAGCTCGGCCTCAAAACCGTGGCGATCTGGGCCGAGGAGGACAAATATTCGCTGCATCGGTTCAAGGCCGATGAAAGCTACCAGGTCGGGCGCGGGCCGCATCTGGCCAGGGACATGGGGCCGATCGAAAGCTATCTGTCGATCGAGGAAGTGATCCGCGTCGCCAGGCTGTCCGGCGCCGACGCCATCCATCCAGGCTATGGCCTTCTGTCGGAAAGCCCTGAATTCGCAGATGCCTGCGCCGAGGCCGGCATCATCTTCATCGGACCGAAACCCGACACGATGCGCCGGCTCGGCAACAAGGTCGCCGCGCGCAATCTGGCCATCGAGGTTGGCGTGCCAGTGGTGCCGGCAACCGAACCGCTGCCGGACGACATGGAAGCAGTCAAGCAGCTCGCCAAGACAGTCGGCTATCCGGTGATGCTCAAGGCATCGTGGGGCGGGGGCGGGCGCGGCATGCGCGCCATCCGCACGGAAGCCGACCTCGCCCGCGAGGTGATGGAAGGCAAGCGCGAGGCCAAGGCCGCCTTCGGCAAGGACGAGGTCTATCTCGAAAAGCTGATCGAGCGCGCCCGCCATGTCGAAGTCCAGGTGCTCGGCGACACGCATGGCAACGCTGTACATCTGTTCGAGCGCGACTGCTCGATCCAGCGCCGCAACCAGAAGGTCGTCGAACGGGCGCCGGCGCCCTATCTCAGCGAGGTATTGCGCCAGGAGCTTTGCGGCTATGCGCTCAAGATCGCGCGGGAGACCAGCTATATCGGCGCCGGTACGGTGGAATTCCTGCAGGACGCCGACACCGGCAAATTCTACTTCATCGAGGTCAATCCGCGCATCCAGGTCGAGCACACCGTCACCGAGCAGGTGACCGGCATCGACATCGTCAAGGCGCAGATCCACATACTGGACGGCTTTGCCATCGGCACGAAAGAGTCGGGCGTGCCGGCGCAGGCCGACATCAGGCTGAACGGTCACGCGCTGCAGTGCCGCATTACGACCGAGGATCCGGAGCATAGTTTCATTCCGGACTACGGCCGCATCACCGCTTATCGCGAAGCCGCCGGTTTCGGCATCCGCCTCGACGGCGGCACCGCCTATTCGGGCGCGGTCATCACCCGCTTCTACGATCCGCTGCTGGAGAAGGTGACTGCCTGGGCCCCGACACCGGCCGAGGCGATCGCCCGCATGAACCGGGCCCTGCGCGAGTTCCGCATCCGCGGCGTGGCCACCAACCTCACCTTCCTCGAGGCAATCATCAACCACCCGCGCTTCGCCGACAATTCCTACACGACCAGGTTCATCGACACGACGCCGGAGCTGTTCGCGCAGGTGAAGCGGCAGGACCGCGCCACCAAGCTGCTCAACTATCTGGCCGACGTCAGCGTCAACGGCCATCCCGAAACCCGCGGCCGACCGATGCCCAAGACCGATGCGGCAGCGCCTGTCGTGCCCTATCTCAACGGCAATGTGCCTGATGGCAGCAAGCAGAAGCTAGACGCGTTGGGGCCGGAGAAATTCGCTGCCTGGATGCGTGAGCAAAAAGAGGTGCTTGTCACCGACACGACGATGCGCGACGGTCACCAGTCGCTGCTCGCCACCCGCATGCGCACGCATGACATTGCCGGCATTGCCGGTACCTATGCGCGCGCGCTGCCGCGGCTGCTGTCGCTGGAATGCTGGGGCGGCGCCACTTTCGACGTCGCCATGCGCTTCCTCACCGAGGATCCGTGGGAGCGGTTGAGCAAAGTGCGCGAAGCGGCCCCCAACCTTTTGCTGCAGATGCTTCTGCGCGGCGCCAATGGCGTCGGCTACACCAACTATCCCGACAATGTCGTGCAACATTTCGTCAGCCAGGCAGCGGCCGGCGGGGTCGACCTGTTCCGCGTCTTCGACTGCCTGAACTGGGTCGAGAATATGCGCGTCGCCATGGACGCGGTGGGCGCGGAGGGCAAGCTGGTCGAAACGGCGATCTGCTACACCGGCGACATCCTCGATCCGGCGCGCGCCAAATACGACCTTAAATACTATGTCGGGTTGGCGAAAGAATTGCAGGCAGCCGGCGCCCATATCATCGCCGTCAAGGACATGGCCGGGCTTTTGAAGCCTGCCGCCGCCCGCGTGCTGTTCAAGGCGCTGCGCGAAGCCACCGACCTGCCGATCCATTTCCACACCCACGACACGTCAGGCCTGTCGGCGGCGACGGTGCTGGCGGGCGTGGAAAGTGGCGTCGACGCCATCGACGCGGCGATGGATTCCTTCTCCGGCAACACCTCGCAGCCTTGCCTGGGCTCGATCGTCGAGGCGCTGAAGGGAACCGAGCGCGATCCCGGCCTCGATCCGCAATGGATCCGCAACATCTCCTTCTACTGGGAAGCGGTGCGCAACCAGTATGCGGCCTTCGAAAGCGATCTCAAGGGGCCAGCCTCGGAAGTCTATCTGCACGAAATGCCGGGCGGCCAGTTCACCAATCTCAAGGAGCAGGCGCGTTCGCTCGGGCTGGAAACGCGTTGGCACGAGGTGGCACAAGCCTATCACGACGTCAATTTGATGTTCGGTGACATCGTCAAGGTGACGCCGTCGTCCAAGGTGGTCGGCGACATGGCGCTGATGATGGTGAGCCAGGATCTAACGGTTGCCGACGTCGAAAACCCGGCCAAGGACATCGCCTTCCCGGACTCGGTCGTCTCGATGCTGCGCGGCGATCTCGGCCAGTCGCCCGGCGGCTGGCCTGCGAAGCTGCAGAAGAAGGCACTGAAGGAAAGCAAGCCGATCACCGAGCGCCCGGGCTCGCTGCTCAAGCCAGCCGACCTCAAGGCCAGCCGCAAGGAGATCGAGCAGAAGCTGGAGCGCAAGCTCTCGGAGTACGAATTCGCCTCCTGGCTGATGTATCCGAAGGTGTTCACCGACTTCGCCGCCGCGCAGGAAACCTACGGGCCGGTCAGTGTGCTGCCGACGCCTACCTATTTCTACGGCATGAAGTCGGAAGACGAGATCTTCCTGGACATCGAGAAAGGCAAGACGCTTGTGGTGCGCTGCCTTGCGATCGGCGACGTCGATGAGAAGGGCATGGTCACCGTGTTCTTCGAGCTCAACGGCCAGCCGCGCCGTGTCCGGGTGCCGGACAGGGCGCATGGCGCCTCGGCGGCCAAGGCTCGGCGCAAGGCCGAGCCCGGCAACGAGGCGCATGTCGGCGCGCCGATGCCGGGCGTGGTCTCCGCCCTTTCGGTTGCCGCCGGCCAAGCGGTCAAGGCCGGCGACGTGCTGTTGTCGATCGAAGCCATGAAGATGGAGACGGCCCTGCATGCCGAGCGCGACGGCACAGTGGCCGAAGTGCTGGTCAAGGCCGGCGATCAGATCGATGCGAAGGATCTGTTGATCGCGTTTGGCTGACGCGCGGATCCATCACACTGGGGACGGCTGGCAGCAGCCGTTGATGGAGCATCGATAATGGCTTGACCCGCCGCGCCTGCTCGGGCATCGAACCCGCTCCCAATTTACCGCGCCAGAATCGCGGTGCTTAAAAAGTAGCGGAGAAAAAACATGGCCGACGACATCACAGATACCAGCCAGACTGTTGCCGCCGGCCAGTTGCGCGCCTTCATCGAGCGCATCGAGCGGCTCGAGGAAGAAAAGAAGACCATCGCCGACGACATCAAGGAAGTGTTCGCCGAGGCCAAGGGCACCGGCTTCGACACCAAGGCGATGCGGTCGATCATCCGGCTGCGCAAGAAGGACCAGGCCGAGCGCCAGGAAGAGGAAACCATCCTCGATCTCTACAAGGCCGCGCTCGGCATGGTGTAAGGCTGTCTGGAAATTCTACTCCGGCTGATATCGCCAGAGCGAATTTCGAAACAGTCTCGGGCCAAGGAATGATGCTGGAACGGGCATCGAACCATGAGCGAATTCGACTTCGGCGCCCGCCGCGCCTCTGAATTCCGCCAACGCAGCTTCTGGGCGCTGTTCGCCGAACGGCATCCGGAGGAACGCGCTTCCATGGCGCGGCGCGGACCCTGGTTCTGGCAGCGCGGGCTGCCCGACTTCGCTCTGGTCCTGTCCATGTATGTCGCGCCGGCGCAAAGCCAAGTTGGCGTCTTTTTCGGCCGTAACGAGAAGTTCGGCGCGACCGGGGTCTGGTCGCGGCTGAAGCCGTTCCAACCGGCAATCGAAGACAGGCTGAAGCTCAGGCCGGAGCAGAGCTGCGAGGCCCTCGGCATCAATTCGATGTGGCGGGTGAACTGCTATGCCGAGGACAACTGGCCGGCCATGGCCGACTGGCTGGTGACGGAATGCTCGCGCTTCGAGCGCGCCGTCACCGACGTGCTGAGAGAGGGATAGCTATTAGGTGTTGGTGCAAAGCATCGGATCCTTCTTCGGCTCGCGCTGGCAAGGCGCGGTTCCGGTCGAGCGGTTGTTCTGGCGCGATCTAGTCCTTGTCGGCACGGCGATCAACATCACCTCGTCGGTGGCCGCGCTCATTCTGCTCGGCTTGAAGCTGCCGCTCGCCGTCGTCCTGGCGGTGCATTTCGCGCCCGTGCCCTACAACATCTTTCTGACCTTTGCCGTCTGGCGAACCACGGAAAAATCCAGTGGCGCCAAGGCTTCGTTGATGACGCTCGGGGCTACGCTTTGGCTGATCCTGGTGGTGGTTGTCTGAGAAGATTCACACGAAAAAGGGCGGCCGAAGCCGCCCTTTGAAGATGGTGGTCAAGCCGCGGCTTAAGCCGCCGGCTCGAATTTCAGCGCCACGCCGTTGATGCAATAGCGCAGGCCGGTCGGCGGCGGGCCGTCCTCGAAGACATGGCCGAGATGGCTGCCGCAGCGGGCGCAGTGGCATTCGGTGCGGACCATGCCGTAGCTGCGGTCGACGGTGTTTTCGACCGAACCGGGCACCGGATCATTGAAGCTCGGCCAGCCGGTGCCGCTCTCGAACTTGAGCTTGGATTCGAACAGCGGCTGGTCGCAGCCGACACAGGAAAAGGTGCCGGCGCGCTTTTCGTAGAGCAGCGCGCAGCTTCCGGGCCGTTCGGTGCCATGGCCGCGCATGACCGCATATTGCTCGGGCGTCAGGCGGGCGCGCCATTCGGCGTCGGTGCGCGTGACAGGGTAGGTGTGGGTGTCCATTTGATCTCCTCAGCCTTGGCGGCTTGTTGTTGGTTGCAAGCTATATTCGCTTAGAGATAGGCGTTTGTTACGTGTTTTGCTCGCATTTTCAGCCGAGCTCCTACCCAATCGCCTGAAGATAGCGGGCGATCGACGCATGAAATGCCGTTCTTGCGTCGCCGATGATGTTCTGCTGCCACCACGCGCCGTAGATGTCGTCGAATTCGAAAGGCTCAAGTGCCGCCGCGATGCGTCGCACGGCCGGCGCATTGAGCGGAATGTAGTTCGGATAGCTGTACATGAAGCTGACATGGCGACGCGTCGGCGTCACCTGCAATATGTCGCCGGACAGCAGGGCGTTACCGTCATCGCGTTTCCAATGCAGCACCTGGCCGCCGGCAAAATGGCCACCGCAACGCACGAGTGTCAGCGACGGGTTTATGGCCAGCGTCTCGCCCGCCCAGCTGACGATGGCGTTGTGCGGCCGCATAATCCACTGGCGGTCGTCGGCATGGAGATAGATCGGCACGCCGCCAAACGCCTCGCTCCACTCGACCATCACCGAATAATAGTGGCAGTGCGAAATGGCGATCGCGGCCAGGCCGCCGCGACGGTTGATTTCGGCTACCGCCTCGTCGCTCACCATCGAGATGCAATCCCACAGCACATTGCCGTGCGGCGTCTGCGCCAGCAGCGCCCGCTGGCCGATAGCAAAGCGCGGCTCGATGCCGAAAGCGAGAACGCCGGCATCGTCCTTCATCACAAGCCTATGCCCGGCAGAGAGTTCTTCCCCAGTGATCCAGGCCTGGCCTTCCCAGCGCACATATTGCCGCTCGTCCTCGCAGATCGGGCAATTTTCTGGAGGGGTCTGCGTTGCCGCGAACTGGACGCCGCATTGCGGGCAAAGAAAGCAGGTCATCGGTTTTCCTCTCATATCAATGCTTGCGTGAAAGCTGCTTGGTCGCGGCTTCCAGCCCGCCCATCGTCAGCGGGAACATGCGGCCGCCGAAGAGATCGCGGATCATCGCGATCGAATGGGTGAAGCCCCAGTTTTTCTGGTTTTCGGGGTTCAGCCAGACCGCATTCGGCCATTGCTGGATGAGGCGGCCAAGCCAGACGCTGCCGGCTTCCGGGTTCCAATGCTCGACCGAACCGCCGGGATGCGCGATCTCGTAAGGGCTCATCGAGGCATCGCCGACGACGATCACCTTGTAGTCGGGGCCGTATTTGTGAAGCAGATCGAAGGTCGGGATGGCCTCGGCATGCCTGCGCCGGTTGTCCTTCCAGACGCCCTCGTAAAGGCAGTTGTGGAAGTAAAAATATTCGAGCCGGCGGAATTCGGCGCGGGCGGCCGAAAACAGCTCCTCGACGCTTTTGATGTGGTCGTCCATCGAGCCGCCAACATCGAAGAACATCAAGAGCTTCACGGCGTTGCGCCGTTCGGGTCGCGTCTGCACATCGAGATAGCCGTGCTCGGCGGTGGCATGGATGGTGCCGGGCAGGTCGAACTCTTCCTCCGCACCCTCGCGCACCCAGCGGCGCAGGCGCTTCAGCGCCACCTTGATGTTGCGGGTGCCGAGCTCGACGGCGTCGTCGAAATTTTTGAACTCGCGCTTGTCCCAGACTTTCACCGCACGGCGATTGCGGCTTTCATGCTGGCCGATGCGCACGCCTTCGGGATTGTAGCCATAGGCGCCGAAAGGCGAGGTGCCGCCGGTACCAATCCATTTCGAGCCGCCCTGGTGGCGGCCTTTCTGCTCCTCCAGCCGCTGCTTCAGTGTCTCCATCAGCTTGTCGAAACCGCCGAGCGCCTCGATCAGTTTCTTCTCTTCCTCGGTCAGGTGCTTTTCGGCGAGCCGGCGCAGCCATTCCTCAGGGATGTTGGCGACATCGACGGCATCCGGTCCGGCGAGCGCCTCGATCCCATTGAAGACATGCGCAAACACCTGGTCGAAGCGGTCGATATGGCGTTCGTCCTTCACAAGCGCGGCGCGGGCGAGGTAATAAAAACCCTGGACGTCATAGTCGACCAGCCCGGCCTCCAGCCCTTCCAGCAGCGACAGATATTCCCTGAGCGAAACGGGAACCCGCGCGGCCTTTAGTTCGAGAAAGAAGGGGAGGAACATGGTTGGCCGTTATCTATGCCGAACGGTCACGGCGGAGTCGCCACGGGCACTGTCGATTTCGCCGGATTGCAGAAGATTTGCCACAGTACGTGGGTTGGGCATGGGCAAGTGCTTTGCGATGCGGGCTTCCGCCCATTCGCGCATAGCCGACGCGGCATCGGCTATCGCTTCAGCCGGGTTTGCGCCGGCCCCGTGGCAGCCGGCGAGATCGGGCATCCGCACTCCCCAAACGCCGTCACTGCCATCCAGGATTCCGACATAGCGGATCATTCGGCTCCTTCCGCGTTATTTCGATCGCGCTCGCATCATAGCAGATCATACTCGATAAACCCTGTCCGCCGCGCGACATGGTCGTAGAGCTTGCGCGCTGTGGCGTTGGTTTCGTGGGTCATCCAATAGACGTTCTTGACGCCGATCTTGCCGGCTTCCTGCTTGACCGCTTCAATGAGGGCCGCACCGATGCCCTTGCCGCGCACATCAGGGTCGGCGAACAGGTCCTGCAGGTAGCAGTTGTTTTTCTCCGACCAGCCGGAGCGGTGATAGAGATAATGGGTCAGGCCGACCGCCTTGCCGTCAAGCGTGGCGATAAACCCCTTCGGTTCGAATTCACCTTCCGTGAACAGTCGTTTCCAGGTGATGTCGTAGACCTCGTCCGGCAGCTTGGTCTCGTAGAAGGTGAGGTAGGCAGTCCACAGCCGCCGCCAGTCGGCATGGTCGGCCAGCGCCAGCGGGCGGACGGTGATCTCGGTCATTTCGGTTCCTCCAAAGCATGACCCGTTCCGGCGGAATCAGATCAGGTGCAGCTTCGCCTATACCACCGGCGAACTGTACTCGCGAAATGCGGTCGCCAGCATCTGCAGCGCGTCGCGCGCGCGCGGCGCCAGATTGTGCGAATGCAGCACCACTTCGGAAGGGTCAAGCGATGGAAGACCAAGTTTGCGGCCAACCTCGATCAGGCCGGGCGGAGCGACGCAGTGAGCCAGCGCCGAAACGGCAAAGCCCGCCGATATCGCAATGTTGACGGCCGCGCCGCCGCCGCCGACGAAGGCCTCCTCCCAGGCGATGCCTGCTTTGTCCAGCGCCTCGACCGCCCGCACGCGGTCCGGACAGTTGCACACGGTGCTTAAGAGCGCGAGGCGCAACGGCGTTCCGCGCTGCCACTCGAAGGAAGGTGCTGCGAACCAGCCATAGTGGTTGCGCGACAAGGTCCGGCCAGGACGGCTGTCGCCTTCGCGGTGCACGATGACTGCATCGAGCTCGCCGTGATCGAAAGCTTCCTTGAGCACCGTGCTGGTGTCGATCCTCAAACTGAGCGTCAGCGATGGATCGTGCGCATGGAGCTGGGCAATCAGAATGGACAGCGCCGGACCGGCGGCATGATCGACAAAGCCGAGCGCAAGCCGGCATGGTGCTGACGCAAACTCCGCCATGGCGCGCTCGTGCGCGGCAAGGAAGTCGCGCGCGGCGGGGAGGAAGACGGCGCCTCGTGCCGACAGGCTGACGCGGCGCGGCGTTCTTTCGATCAATCGCGCGCCGAGCTTCTCCTCGAGACGGCGCAGCTTGACGCTGATCGTCGCCTGCGTGCTGCCCAGCGCCAATGCCGCCTGGGTGAAGCTCTGCAGATCGGCCACCATCACGAAGGTTCGTACGGCGTCCACATCAAGACTGGTCATCGCAGCACTCCATTGGGCCAATCATTCCGTTTTGTCATTTCTGATATAGCCGAGCATAGTCTTTTTTCATGGTCAAGTCTCCTCTATGTCAAACTGGTCGCGGTTTGAAGAGCGCCTCCTGCTCGGATGGAAAGAGATCGATATGCCAATTCAACGAAACACCATCGCGCTCACCGGCGTGTGCTTGGCGTCGCTCTTGTTCGGGCTCGAAATCTCCAGCGTGCCGGTGATCCTGCCGAAACTGGAAAGCGTGCTCGCCGCCAATTTTAGGGATTTGCAGTGGATCATGAATGCCTACACCATCGCCTGCACGACGGTGCTTATGGCGACGGGGACATTGGCCGACCGTTTCGGCCGCAAGAGCGTGATGGTGATCACCACCGTCGCCTTCGGCCTCGCCTCGCTGCTGTGCGGCCTAGCGCCGAGTGCGGCGCTGCTGATCGCCGCCCGCTTCCTGCAAGGTCTCGCCGGCGGCGCGATGCTGACCTGCAGCGTCGCCGTGCTGTCGCATCAGTTCCAGGACGGCCGCGAACGCGGCAAGGCTTTCGTCGCCTGGAGCGTCGTCTCAGGCATCGGGCTCGGTTTCGGGCCCGCCATCGGTGGCTTGATCGTGGCGCTGTCGAACTGGCAATGGGTGTTCCTCATCCACGTGCCGCTGGCGATCCTGGCGCTCGCCTTTATCGGCGCCGGCGTCACGCAATCGCGCGATCACAATGCCCAGAAACTCGACTGGGCCGGCATGCTGACGCTGTCGGCTTCTGTCTTCGGCTTCTCCTATCTGATCACGCAGGGTGCGGATCTCGGGACCAGCGCCCGCATCGGCGTGATATCAGCCTCCGTGGCTGCGTTCATCGCTTTCCTTGTCGCCGAGAGGGTCAATCCCTATCCGATGTTCGATTTCTCCGTGTTCCGCATCCGCCAGTTTTCCGGCGCGATCATGGGCGCCATCGGCATGAATTTCAGCTACTGGCCATTCATCATCTATCTGCCGATCTATTATTCGGGCGTGCTTGGCTATGACAGCACGACGACCGGCCTGCTGCTGCTCGTCTACACGCTGCCCTTCATGGTGATGCCGCCGATCGCCGAGCGGCTGCGCGCGCGCTATCAAGCGCGGACTGCCATCCCGCTCGGCCTTTTGACATTGGGGATCGGGTTCATCGCCATGTGGATCGGCTCCGGGCTCGAGGGCGCCACCTGGCTGACCATGCTGCCCGGCACGCTGATTGCCGGCATCGGCATCGGTCTCACCAATTCGCCGACCACCAACACCACGACCGGCGCGGTGTCGCCGGATCGCGCCGGCATGGCGTCCGGCATCGATATCAGCGCACGCCTGATCACGCTCGCCATCAACATTGCGGTGCTCGGCCTGTTGCTGACGCAGGGGATCGTTTCCCACCTGCGGACCACACTCGGCGCGGCTTTGGAGCCGAACGAGTTGCGGGCGCTGGCGGAAAGGATCGCCACCGGCAATCTGGAGGGCCTTGCGCAGAGGACACCGAAGCTCGCAACCCTCGACCCATCCGGCGCCATCGTGCATGCCGCCCTGGTCAATGGCTTCGGCTGGGTCATGCTCTATTGCGGGATCGGCGTTCTTGCCCTGTCGGTCATCGGTTTCGTCATCTTCGGACCGAAACGCGTCGCGCCGCAGGAGAGAGGGTTTGCTCCCGCCGAGTAAGCTGCGGAAGCGTGCTCATAGCTGTTAGCTAACCGCCGATCCTCACCCCTGCCTTCGCGCCATGAACGCCAGGCGCTCGAACAGATGCACATCCTGCTCGTTCTTCAACAGCGCGCCATGCAGCTTGGGCAGCGCGTTCTTCGGATCGGCGCGCAAATCCTCGGGTGCGATGTCGTCGGCGACCAGCAGGCGGATCCAGTCGAGCGCCTCGGAGGTCGACGGCTTCTTCTTCAGCCCCGGCACATCGCGGATCTCGTAGAACTGGGTGAGGGCTGCCCGTACCAAATTCTGCTTTATGCCGGGATAGTGCACGTCGACGATTTTGTGCAGCGTCTCGACATCGGGAAAGCGGATGTAGTGGAAGAAGCAGCGGCGCAGGAAGGCGTCGGGCAGTTCCTTCTCATTGTTGGAGGTTATGATGACGATGGGGCGCACAGCGGCGCGGATCGTCTCGCCGGTTTCGTAGACGAAGAACTCCATTCGATCGAGTTCCTGCAGCAGGTCGTTGGGGAATTCAATATCGGCCTTGTCGATCTCGTCGATCAACAGCACGACCTTCTTGCCAGCCGCGAAGGCGTCCCAGAGCTTGCCGCGCTTGATGTAGTTTTTGATGTCGTTGAACCTGGCATCGCCGAGCTGGCTGTCGCGCAGCCGCGAGACAGCATCATATTCATACAGTCCCTGCTGCGCACGGGTGGTCGACTTGACGTGCCATTCGATCAGGTCGAGGCCGAGCGCCGATGCCACCTGGCGGGCAAGCTCGGTCTTGCCGGTGCCCGGCTCGCCCTTGACCAGCAATGGCCGCTCCAGCGCGATCGCGGCGTTCACCGCCACCATCAGATCCTTGTCGGCGACATAGGCCGCCGTGCCTTCGAAACGCATACTTGCTCCTCGGTTGGTGAGCGCGACCGTAAGGACGCTGCTTGACCTGTGCAAGGGCGAGCCGGCTGCGACGCAAGCGTGTGAGATCGAAATGGAAACATCGGCTCATGTCACTAGCGCTTGACCGACCAGCCGCCTATATTGGGCTTGGCGGTCTGCGCTTCCCGGCAGGAGAACATTTTCCCCGGGGCCTTAACGATCCTTAGGGAGCTGTCCCTGGGAAGACCCGTGGGTTTTCTCATACGGCGCCCACCTACTTTGTAGGTTCCCGGGATCGCTCTCTCCACCGGTTGTGTGGATCGTCACTTACCTGTATCCGCCCAGTTTGGCGGATGATGTGGTAGAAAACGTCGCTCATGAAACGTCACCCAGATCCGACCTTTTCTATCGTCCGCGCATGACATCTCCCAAAGCCCTGAAAAAGCAGCTGCGCCTCGAGGCACTCGGCCGCCGCGATGCGCTCGATCCGCTGTGGCGGGTGGAGATCGCGCTTGAGATGGCCGAGACGGCGCGCGACCACCTCGCCATCGAGCCGGGTCAGATCGTTTCAGCTTTCTGGCCGATGCGATCGGAAGTCGACATCAGGCCGCTGATGTTCGCCTTGCGCGAGAAGGGGGCCAGGCTTTGCCTGCCGGCCATCCTCGACAAGACCACCATCGTCTTTCGCGAACTGGTGCGCGGCGCGCCGATGGTCGAGATGGGTTTTGGCACGGTCGGTCCGCATGCGGAGGCCGAGGTTCTCGATCCCGCGGTGATGCTGGTGCCGCTCGCGGCCTTCGACAGCCGCGGTCATCGCATCGGGTATGGCGCCGGCTATTACGACCGCGCCATCGCCAAGCTGATCGACAAGGGCCAGCCGCCACGACTGATCGGCATCGCCTTCGATTGCCAGGAGGTGGGTCTGGTGCCGGATGAGGCGCACGACGTCATCATCCCGGAAATACTGACCGAGAGCGGTTTGCGCCGCTTCGATATCGCTTAAAAGACCGCGATCCCGCTTAACGCGTTTCCAAGACGTGCCGGATAGTATTCCGGCAACACAGTCCGAGCCGATGGCGGCCATCATGTTTGTCTTCGCACGCTTCCTGCTGATGCCGTTCGTCCTCATAGCGGTGACGCTGTTCGCGATGGCATTGCACATTTCCGGAACGGCCCTGCACCACCAGTTCGCCTGGCATCAGACGGTTGCCACAGTGACGGATGTCAGTTCCTACAGCGAAGCCCAGGGTAATGGCCTCACCACGAAAGGCATCAACGTCGCTGTCACCTATGTCGCGAACGATGCACCGATGACGTGGTCCGGCAAGGGAAAGGACATCGGCCTCTACACGGCGTCGAAAGGCGACGCGGTGGAGTTGTATTACAACCCTGCCAATCCATCGATCCTCGATACCGCGGCGATGAAGGGCTGGCGCGGCGGGCTGTTGCTCCTGGCCGCTACTGGTGGGTTCACTGTTTTCTACGTGTGGTTCTTCTGGCTGCGCGGACGCACCGCACCGCCGGCGTCACCGATGATACCTTCGGCAGTTCGCGTCGCGGGCGCGAGCGCAAAGCCGTCTCAACAGCAGCGTGGTACTTTCGGCCGGCGTTAGCGCCAATCGCCCGGGTAGCGCTTGCCTAGCGTCCGTGCCTCTGGATAGAAGTGGGCATGAGACTTCTCTTCCTCGGCGACATGGTGGGCAAATCGGGACGTACGGCGGTGCGGGAACAACTGCCCAGCCTGATCTCGGATTTCAAACTCGACTTCGTCATCGTCAATGGCGAGAACGCCGCCGGCGGCTTCGGCATCACCGAAGACATTTTTCGCGACACCATCGCCGCCGGTGCCGATGTCGTCACCACCGGCAACCATGTCTGGGACCAGCGCGACGCACTGATCTTCGCGCCGCGCGAGGAGCGCTTTTTGCGCCCGTCCAACTTCCCCAAGGGAACGCCGGGGCGCGGCTCCGGCGTCTATATCGCCAAAAACGGTGCGCGCGTGCTGGTCGCCAACATCATGGGCCGGGTGTTCATGCATCCCGAGCTCGACGATCCGTTCCAGGCTGGCGAGCGCGAGCTGGCCGCCTGTCCGCTGGGCGAGCAGGCCGATGCCGTGGTCATCGACTTCCATGCCGAAGCGACCTCGGAGAAAATGTGCTTCGCGCATTTCGTCGACGGCCGCGCCAGCCTCGTCATCGGCACCCATACGCACCAGCCGACGGCCGACCACCAGATCCTCAATGGCGGCACCGGCTACATGTCCGATGCCGGCATGTGCGGAGACTATGATTCCTCGCTCGGCATGGACAAGGAAGAGCCGCTCAACCGCTTCCTGTCGAAAGTTCCGAAAGGCCGCTTCGAGGCGGCCACCGGACCGGCGACATTGTGCGGCGTCGGCGTCGACATTTCCGACCGGACGGGCCTGGCCGAAAAGATCGCGCCGTTTCGCCGCGGGCCTCGGCTTGAAGAAACCGCGCCATCCTTCTGGTCGTGACATTGATATGGTGGAATATAGTACCTAACTGGCGACGAAACTGCTCTAGATCGTAGAGGGGACGACCTCCATGCAGCTCGTTGAATTCCTGGCGCCGCATTTTCAATTTGTTTCCGATCCAACCGCGTGGGTCGCGTTGCTGACGCTGATCGTGCTCGAGGTCGTGCTCGGCATCGATAATCTGATCTTCATCTCGATCCTGACCAACAAATTGCCGGAAGCGCAGCGCGCCCGCGCCCGGCGTCTCGGCATCTCGGCGGCGCTGATCATGCGGCTGGTGCTGCTCGCAACCATCTCCATCATCGTGCAGCTGACGACGCCGGTGTTCACAGCGTTCGGCCATGGCTTTTCCTGGCGCGACCTGATCCTGATCGCCGGCGGCCTGTTCCTGGTCTGGAAGGCGACCAAGGAAATCCACCACACCGTCGATCCCGACGACCACAAGGATACGATGATGGGCGAGACGCTGCAGATCTCGCTTGCCGGCGCCATCTTCCAGATCCTGCTGCTCGATCTCGTCTTTTCGATCGATTCGATCATCACCGCCGTCGGCATGACCGACGAGATTGCCATCATGTACATCGCCGTGATCGTGGCGGTGAGCGTGATGATGCTGGCGGCCGGGCCGCTGGCCAATTTCATCGCCAAGAACCCGAGCATCGTCATGCTGGCGCTGGGCTTCCTGCTGATGATCGGCATGACGCTGATCGCCGACGGCATGGGCTATCATGTGCCGAAGGGCTACATCTACGCCGCGATGGGCTTTTCCGCCCTGGTCGAGGGCCTCAACATGCTGGCGCGGCGAAGGAAGAAATCCAGCGGTGGGCATTGAGGCTGGGCGATCGGGGCGATCCTAGCGCCCCGGCACGCCCTTCGGATAACGGTCGCCGATCAGGCCAAGCGACAGGCCCTGTTCCAGCCATGCCTTTGCGCCGGCAAGAACCAGTGCGAAGCCGTCGGTCGAGCCGACCGCCTGCTTGACCTGCTCGTCGGCGGTGCCGGCGAAGCCGAAATTGCTGACCTCAAGAAAGGTCGCACCGTCAGGCGTTTCGGCGCCGGGCATCTCCGTGAATGTCCAGACCACAGTGGTCGGCGGATCGCTCCATTGCATGACGATCTTCTTGTTCTCGACGATCTCGCTGACATTGACCATCGCCGAGGCCCCGTACATGCGCCACTCCCAGTGAACCTCTTTGCGGCTATCCAGCCGGCCGCTACTGTGGGTAAACCAGAATTTCGTGGTGATGGCCGGGTCGACGATCGCCTCGAAGACCTCGGCGACCGGCCGCCTGATCAGCATGCCGGCTTCGGCAGTCGGCGTTTTGTGAATTTCCATCGATGCTCCTTTCCTTGTCCGGTTTGCGCTCACCAGGCGTCAGGCTCGCGCACCATGTCAACGATGCTGGCCGGGTTGGCGATCCAGAAGCCGCGAAAGCCTTCGCCCAGGGGCTCGACCGCGTCGCAACGGACGACGCCGGCCTTGGCGAGATGATCCGCAATGGCTGCAGAATTGTCGGTGAAAAGCTCAAGCCAGACTTCGGCCTGGCTCAGCATCGGCGCCTCGTCGATCCACAGACGGTTTGGGCCAAGCTCGAAGCCGATGGCCGGCGTCTTGGCGGTGAATGGATTCAAGCCGACGACGTCGCGATAGAAGGCGATCGTCGCCTCGTACTGATGTGACGGGACTTTCATGGCGATGTTGATTCCACCTGTCATTTTCGCGGTCATTGCGGGCTCCGTTGCGCGGTTCATCTGTTTGTCTCGTTGGCCGGCTCGCCCCTCATCTCGCCGCGGTAGTAGCCGTCGCGCAGGTTGATGCCGTATTCGACATAGGCCTTCATGCAAGCCAGCATCTGCGACCAGCCCTCGCAATTGAGGTAGGATTTCTGCAGGCCGACCACGCCTTCCGGCCAGCCGGATTCAGCAATGGTCACAAGGGTGCCGCCATCGTCCAGCGGCTCGAAGTTCATCTCGATGCGTGTCTTGTAGGCCGGCCTGTCCTCGGCATCTGTGGCATCCCAGCGCAACACGATGCGGCTGTCCTTGACCACTTCATCGACCTCGACCGGCACTTTTCCCCACCAGACGACACCGATGCCGGCTTCCAGCGGGCCGCTGGCGCCGCCGATGGTGGTGAAATAGCCGCTGAGCTTCTCCGGATTGACGACTGCGTCGAAGACTTCTGCGACCGGTTTGCCGATGCGTCCGGAAACTCTGAATCCAAGAGACATATCCACAGCTCCTTCCTTGATTGGCTCGACGATATGTTATAGAAACATAACATGTCAAGCCAAACCGCGGACGATCACGTTTTCAAGGCGTTGGCGCATCCGCGCCGTCGCGAATTGCTGGATCGGCTGAAGGATGCGCCGCAGACGACCGGCATGTTGTGCGAGGCGTTTCCCGACATCGATCGCTGCACCGTCATGCTGCATCTCAAGGTGCTGGAAGAAGCCGAACTGGTGGTGGCAAAGCGCCAAGGGCGAGAGCGCTGGAACCATCTCAACGCCCTGCCGATCAAGCACATCCACGACCGCTGGATCAGCCAGTATGCCGGCCATGCGCTCAGCATTATCGACCGGCTGAAATCCGATCTGGAGGGCTGAACCGGCGCGGCTGGACGAATTGAGCCGATTTATCTATAAGCCGGCCATTCCGACAGAGAACGCCGTGCATCCATCGCGTTGCACCTTAGACGGCTCTGAAATTTGAATTCGAGTACCCGGGAAGACGAGGTGAGACCACCTCGCTTCGGGATGCTCTAGCCGAAGACGACAGGGGTGCCATGGCTGGCCATTCACAGTTCAAGAACATCATGCACCGCAAGGGCCGCCAGGATGCGGTGCGGTCGAAAATGTTTTCCAAGCTGGCGCGCGAAATCACCGTCGCCGCCAAGAGCGGGACGCCCGACCCATCGATGAACCCGCGTTTGCGCCTGGCCATCCAGAACGCCAAGGCGGTGTCGATGCCGAAGGACAACATCCAGCGCGCCATCAACAAGGCGTCGATGGGCGATGCCGAGAATTACGAAGCGGTGCGCTATGAAGGCTATGGGCCAGGCGGCGTGGCGCTGATCGTCGAGGCGCTGACTGACAACCGCAACCGCTCGGCCTCCAACGTGCGCGCCGCCTTCACCAAAGCCGGCGGTGCGCTTGGTGAAACCGGCTCGGTGTCGTTCATGTGGAACCGCGCCGGCGAGATTTACTATCCGGCCTCCGCCGGCAGCGCCGACAAGGTGATGGACGCGGCGATCGAGGCCGGCGCCGATGACGTCGAGTCCGACGAGGAAGGCCACACCATCTACTGCGCGTTCGAGAGTATGGGCGAAGTGTCTAAGGCGCTGGAAGCCTCGCTTGGCGAGGCCGAATCGGTGAAGCCGATCTGGCAGCCGCAGAACAATGTCCCGGTCGACGAAGAGCGGGCGCAATCGCTGATGAAACTGGTGGCAACGCTCGAGGACGATGACGACGTGCAGAGCGTCTACGCCAATTTCGAGGTTGACGACGAGACCATGGCCAAGCTCAGCGCGGCATGATCGACCAGGACATTGGCGGAACTCAATCCGACATGAGCGAGCTGCACATCATCCGCATCACCTATTGCACGCAGTGCCAGTGGCTGCTGCGGGCCGGCTGGATGGCGCAGGAGCTGCTCTCCACCTTCGGCACGGATCTCGGTGAAGTGACGCTGGTGCCGGGCACAGGCGGCATCTTCACCGTTTCCTGCAACGATGTGCTGATCTGGGACCGCAAGCGCGACGGCGGCTTTCCCGATGCCGCCAGGCTCAAGCAGCTGGTGCGCGACGTCATCGATCCGGACCGGGATCTAGGCCATTCCGACCACAAGGGTCACACGCAAAACGACCCCGCTTGAGGCGAGGTCTTCTGCATTTCGGAGTGCCATTCTTCAGAGTAATGCGAAGATGAAGCTGGCCATCGACACGATGGCGGTGATGGTGCGGACGTGGTTCCACATCACCCATTGATTCAGATGGTTCGCCCACACGGCTGCGCCATCGGCGCCGGCCGGGTCGACGGCGGCGAGCGCATCGTTGAGCGGCACATTGAAGACCATGGTCACGATCGGGTTGCCGATCAAATAGATCACGGCGCCGGCAAGCAGCCAGTATGAGCCGGACTGGCTCCACCCCATGAGAACGGCGGCGATAAGCACCAGACAGAGCAGGCCGGTGCCGAACAGCGCCGTCATGAAGGTGGGCGTGATCACCGTGATGTTGATCGAATTCATCGCTGCGATGCCTTGGGGGACCGGCAGCCGGGCAAGCGCCGCCATGATAAAGTTGGAAAAGGCGAAGAACACGCCGCCGACGACGCCCGAGCCGATTGCAGCGATGATGGTGAGGGTGGGAAAAAGCTTGATCATCTCAGTTGCTCCAGATGCCGGTTGCAGCGGTTTCATTTGCGTAGGCGGAAAAGTCTTTCGGCGCGCGGCCGAGCACACGCTGGACGCCGTCGGTCAGCGTCTCGTTGCGGCCGTCAAGCACTTCGGTGAACAGCTCGTTGAGAAGCCAGGCGATTTCGGGCGGCAGTTCGTATGCCGCCGTCGCGGCGGTGAATTCGTCATGCGAGCTCTTGATATAGCGGATGTCGCGGCCGGTCGCCTTGGCGATCTCGGCAACCGCGTCGGCGAAGCTTAGCAGCCGCGGCCCGGTCAGCTCATAGAGCTGGCCGACATGACCCGGTTCGGTCAGCGCAACGAAGGCAGCATCGGCGATGTCGTCGACATCGACGAAGGGCTCGCCAACAGGGCCGACAGGCAAAGCCACTTCGCCTTGCCGCAAGGACTCGACGAGAAAACCTTCGCTGAAATTCTGCGAAAACCAAGCGCAACGCAGGATCGTCCAGTCAGCGCCCGAGGCTTTGACCATCTCTTCGGCGCGCTGGGCTTCGGTCTCGCCGCGGCCGGAGAGCAGCACTATGCGGGTGACGCCATTTGCCACCGCAAGCCTGGCGAAGGCGCCGACGGTCTCGGCGGCGCCCGGCACGGCGATGTCGGGATAGTAACTGATGTACACGGCGCCCAAGCCCTGCATGGCAGGCTCCCAGGTCGCCGGAACCTCCCAGTCGAAGCGGGGGCTGCCGGAACGCGAGCCGATGCGCACGGGAATGCCCTGTGAGGTCAGCCGCTCGGCGAGGCGACGGCCGGTCTTGCCAGTGCCACCGAGGATCAGGACTGGTTTGGTGTCGGTCATTGTGGGTTTCCTTTGTTTACAAACATGAGTAATCCTCACATTTGCAAAACGTGATAAACCCTCGTATTTTGGGAGTCAAGCCGTTTGTTGGCAGATTTTGTCGAGGCCGGAGGCCGTCATGGAAGACACAGCAACGCCCGCATCTGCCCAGGAGCAGGTCGCATCGCCGCGACGGGCGCCCACCCAGCAGCGCAGCCGCGAGCGGGTCGAGCGCATGCTGGCCGCAGCCTCGGCGCTGATTGCCGAGCAAGGCAGCGACGCCATGCGCATGGGCGAGGTGGCGGAACGGGCCGCGGTGTCGATCGGCTCGCTCTACCAGTTCTTTCCCGACAAGCGGGCGATCGTCTGGGCGCTGGCCGAGCGCTACACCGCCGAAAGCCAGGCCTGCATCTCCTCGGCGCTCAAGGATGTCGTCGACGCCGAGGGCCTGCGGCAGGCGTTTTCGGAGCTGGTCGATATCTACTACCAGCTGTTCCTGGCCGAGCCGGTGATGCGCGACATCTGGTCGGGCACCCAGGCTGACAAGGCGCTGCGCCAGCTCGAACTTGCCGACAGCCGGGCGAATGCCGAATTCCTGACCACGGTGCTGAAGCGGCTGCATCCCGGTGCCGATCCGGTGGCGCTGGAGACGACGGCCTTCCTTGTCTGGCAGATGGGCGAGGCTGCCGTGCGGCTGGCGATCTCGGTCGACCGGCAGGAGGGCGACAGGCTGGTCGCCGCCTACAAGCGCATGGCGCTGCGGGAATTAGTCGGCGCCTGACCGGTGTCGCCCGCCTTCATTTTGTCTCGCCTGGCAACGGCATGGCCGCGAGATTTCGCTTCGACGGCCCGATGCTCCAGCCGCCAAGCCTTCGGGCTCAAGCCTGTCACGCGCAGGAACTCGCGGTTGACGTTCGATTTGCTGAGAAACCCGGCGTCGAACATGATGCGGGTGATGGGTTCGTCGCTGGCCGCCAGCAGGCGGCAGGCTTCGCCGATGCGCTGGTCGTTGACATATTGCGACACGCTCGATCCGTGGATGCGGTTGACCGTCGACGACACTTGCCGCGCCGGCAGGCCGAGGCGCCTGGCGATACGGCCGAGGTTGAGGTCAACGTCCCTGTAGAGTTCTTTTGACCGCATCAGCGCGTCGACCGCCGCCGCGACCGCGGAATCCTCGCTCGTCGCCCGTGGCGTAGCTTGCTCGGTGACCGCGTCGGCGTCCTTCGTCGACAGTTCGCTTGCCAACACTGCCGGCGCCAAACCCTCGATCGTGATCAAAGGCGATTTCGTCCGCGCCACGATCCGCTGAACAAAAAACCCGCCACAAGGGCGGGTTCCTGATCTGCGAAAGCCGATAGGCTTAAAGGCCGAACCCTTCGAAGCGCTTCTTGAACTTCGACAGGCGGCCGCCGCGGTCGAGCAGGGTTTGCTGGCCGCCGGTCCAGGCCGGGTGCGTGGTCGGGTCGATATCGAGGTTCATCGTATCGCCTTCCTTGCCCCAGGTCGAACGGGTCGAGTATTCTGTGCCATCGGTCATGACGACCTTGATGGTGTGGTAGTCGGGATGGATATCGGCCTTCATTGTCGTGCTTCCTGGCTTGTGGCGCTACAGACGGGCCCGTGGCCTGCGTCGATGCGCCCCTTTTTAAAACTCGAAGCCGCAGCTATTGAAAAGCCACGGCTTCTAAAACGGTCGGCGAGCCTATACATCAGCCGGAATTGAATCACAAGGCCACGGCAGGCGCATATTGAACGCGCCCACCTGGAAGCGGCCAGAGGAAACGGTCATGGCGGACATCAGCGGCGAGCAAGACGGGCGCAGGCGCTCGCTCGGGCCGCTCAGGCGCCTGTATCCCTATATATTCCGCTACCGCAAACTGGTCATAGGCGCCCTCATTTCGCTCGCCATCGCCGCGGCGACGACGCTGGCGCTGCCGCTGGCCGTGCGGCGCATGATCGACCACGGTTTCAGTGCTTCCGGCACCGTCTTCATCGCCGAATATTTCGCCGCTTTGGTTGCGATGGCAGCCATTCTGGCGGCGGCGTCGGCCGGACGCTACTACTTCGTCATCACGCTCGGCGAGCGGGTCGTCGCCGACATCCGCAGCGACGTGTTTTCGCATGTCACGACGCTTTCGCCGTCCTTCTTCGACACCGCGCAATCGGGCGAGATCGTCTCGCGGCTTGCCGCCGACACGACGCAGGTGAAATCCGCCGTCGGCGCCACCGCCTCGGTGGCGCTGCGCAACGTCATCCTCGGCCTTGGCGCGGTGGCGATGATGGTCGTCACCAGCCCGAAACTGTCGGGCCTGGTGATCGCGGCCATTCCGCTCATCGTGCTGCCGCTGGTCGCGTTCGGCCGTTCGGTGAGGCGCCGGTCACGGCAGGCGCAGGACACGCTGGCGCAAGCGACCGCCTATGCCAGCGAGCAGATCGGCGCGGTGCGTACGTTGCAGGCGTTCACCAACGAGACGCTGGTCACCGGGCGGTTCTCGGCCGCGGTGGAAGCCGCCTTCCAGGCGGCGCGCTCGTCGATCTTCTCCCGCTCGCTGCTCACCTTCTTTGCCATCTTCATGATCTTTTCCTCGGTCGTGGCGGTGTTGTGGTTCGGCTCGCGTGACGTGCTTGCCGGCACGATGTCGCCCGGCACGCTCGGCCAGTTCCTGCTTTACTCCGTGTTTGCCGCAGGCGCGCTGGGCGCACTGTCGGAAGTCTGGGGCGAGCTTGCCCAGGCGGCGGGTGCGGCCGAAAGGCTGACCGAGATACTCGACGAGACGCCGGCGATTCAACCGCCGGCCAATCCGCTGCCGCTGCCCGCCAAGGCGACAGGCGCGATCAGTTTCGACGACGTCTCCTTCTCCTACCCGGCAAGGCCGGACCGTGCCGCCGTCCACGGCTTGAGTTTTCAGGTCAAGCCCGGCGAGACGGTGGCGATCGTCGGCCCGTCGGGCGCCGGAAAGAGCACCGTCTTTTCGCTGATCCTGCGCTTCTACGATCCCGAAACCGGCCGCATCGCCATTGACGGCGTCGACGTGCGCGAAGCCGATCCGGCTGAAGTGCGGGAGCGCATTGCGATCGTGCCGCAGGATGTCACCATCTTTGCGGCAAGCGCGCGCGACAATATCGGCTTTGGCCGGCCGGGCGCGACGAATGCCGAGATCGAGGCCGCCGCCAGGGACGCGCTGGCCGACGAGTTCATCCTCAGGCTCGACAAGGGCTACGACAGCCAGGTCGGCGAGCGCGGTGTGACCTTGTCCGGCGGCCAGCGCCAGCGCGTGGCGATCGCCCGCGCCATCCTGCGCGACGCGCCGATCCTGCTGCTCGACGAGGCCACGTCGGCGCTCGACGCCGAAAGCGAAACGCTGGTGCAGACGGCGCTGGAACGGCTGATGCAGGGCCGCACCACCATCGTCATCGCCCACCGGCTGGCGACCGTGCTGAAGGCCGACCGCATCCTGGTCATGGATGGCGGCCGCATCGTCGAGGAAGGCACGCACCAGAGCCTGGTCGCCAAGGGCGGAATCTATGCAAGGCTGGCCAAGCTGCAGTTCGAAACCGGAGCAAGCGCCTTCAGGGGTGCCGCGGAGTAGCAACCCGCAATCAGGCGGGACCATACCGCTTGCGGAGATGCTCGGTGAAATACGCGGCGTTGAGCTTTTCCCCGGTGGCGCGCTCAAGCAGTTCGGGCGTCGACCAGCGGGATCCCTGCGACCAGATATTGTCGCGGCGCCAGTCATTGATGGCGGCGAAATTGCCCTTGGCGAGGTCGCTGTCGGCTGAAGGATGGTCGCGCGTCAGCGCAGCCCATTGCTGCGCCGCCATCATAGCGCCCAGCGTATAGGACGGGAAATAGCCGAAGGCGGCGCCTGGCCAATGCACGTCCTGCATCGGTCCGTCGGCTGGATTGTCGATGGTCGAAAGGCCAAGATACTCCCGCATCTTGGCGTCCCAGGCTTCGGGCAGGTCGGCCGCCTGCAGCCGCCCCGAGACCAGCTCCTGCTCCAACTCGTAGCGCAGGATGACATGCAGCGGGTAGGTTACCTCGTCGGCGTCGACGCGGATCAGGCCGCGCTCGACCCGGTGCACATGCAGCAGGATGTCGTCCAGCGACCAGGCCTCGCCGAGATGCTTTTCCACCACCGGCAGCGCCCAGCGCCAGAATTCGGGGTTGCGGCCGATCTGCTTTTCGACGAACAGGCTCTGGCTTTCATGCACCGCCATGCCGCGCGCCTTGCCCAGCGGCCAGTGCGCCCAGGCCTTCGGCAGGTTCTGCTCGTAGAGCGCGTGGCCGGTCTCGTGCAGCACGCCCATCAAAGCCGACAGGAAATCGGACGTTTTGTAGCGGGTGGTGATGCGCACGTCGCTCGGCACGCCGCCGCAGAAGGGATGGTGCGATACGGACAGAGAACCGTGGGTGAGGTCGAAGCCGACCGAAGCCATCATGGCGAGACCAAGCTCGCGCTGCCGGTCGATCGCATAGCTGCCGGAGAGCGGCTTCACGGGATGCCTGGCCAGGCGCGCTTCCTGCGCGGCCAGGGCTTCCGGCACGAAGCCCTTCAGGAATGTCTTCAGCTCGGTGAAGACCGGCGTGATGTCGGCGGCGCGGTTGCCAGGATCGTATTGCTCCATCAGCGCGTCGTAGGGATCGAGGCCGAGCGCGTCGGCGCGCAGGGCGGCTTCCTCGCGCACCAGCGCGATGACACTTTCGAGCGCCGGCAGGAATCCGGCCCAGTCGTTCTTGGCGCGCAGGTCGCGCCAGAGTTGCTCCGAGCGCATGCGCGCTACCGTCTGGCGCTCGACGAATTCGACCGGCAGGCAGGTCAGGTTGGTGTATTGCCGGCGCAACTCCCGAACCGCCGCTTGCTGCTCCTCGTTGAGCGCTTCAGCTTCTGCAGCGGCGAGCCAGTCGGCGATCTCCGGCGCGGTAGCCCTGATATGCAGCATGCCGGCAAGCGAAGACATCGCTTCGGCGCGCTTCTCGCCGCCGCCGACGGCCATGTGGGTCGCCTCGTCGGCGCCGAGGATAGCGAGCGCATGTTCCAGCGCTTCGAGCTTGTGGCCGAGATCATCGAGCTTCTGAAAAGACATGACAGGTTCCGCGTTTTGGACCGCGGGAAAAGATACCAACGCGCCAGGATTGGCAACCCTCAAAGGTGGCTATGCAGCTTGCGCCGGTGAGCTGGTGCGTGGAATGCTGGCTGACGGTGGAACACCGCCATGGAGGGGAGACTAAGATGATCGGCAATATCCTGGTCGGGCTGGTGGCCCTGATCCACCTCTTTATCGTCTATCTGGAGATGGTGGCGTGGGACACACCGCGCGGGCACAGGGCGTTCAACCTCAAGCCGGACTTCGCCAGCGCATCGAAGGTGCTCGCCGCCAATCAGGGGCTCTACAACGGCTTCCTTGCTGCGGGGCTGATCTGGGGCCTCTATCTCGGCGCGGCGGGATTCCAGATCAAGGTGTTCTTCCTGCTTTGCATCGCCGTCGCCGGCCTCTATGGCGCGGCGACTGCCAGCCGGAAGATCCTCTATATTCAGACCGTGCCGGCGGTGCTGGCCCTCGCTGCGCTGTGGCTGGGCTGGTGACAAAAAAGACGCCCTCGGAACCAGATCCCGCGGGCGTCAGACAGTCCCTTCCTCATTCCTGGAGATATCAGAGCGGACCTCAGCCGTTCGGATAATTCCCACCGTCGGAGCCATCACCGATCATGAAGCCGCTGCCGGTGTCGGACATCAGCCTCTGATCGACATTGTCAAGGCGGCGCAGCAGATCGTGATATTGCGCGGCCGGGATCCGGCCATGGTCAGGAGCGGCGACCCGTTCGGCGGCCTGGCCGATATGCGCCGCACGCAGATGCAGCCGCTGCGCTTCCGAGGTCGAGATGATCTTCGTCTCGCGTGCATCCGTGATGCCCTGTTCGACGCCCTGCACCTGCTCGATCAGGCCGGTCACGCGCGGACCGGTCATGTCGGTCGGGTCGCTGGCGTCGAGGGCGCCCTTGTGATGTCCGGCGGCATGGGCGCCGGCGAGTGGAACAGTGATCAGAAGTGTCGTGAGGGTTGCGGTCCTGAGAGTCTTCAAAGAGCGCATGATGTGCGTCTCCTCCTGCTGTGGAAGGGGCAAGCGCTTTCGCTCCGCCTTCCGGAAGCGGGCCGTCCGGTTCCGTCGCGTCGCGATGGGAGGCATCGCCGGCGGTTCTCGGCCCTGCGCGTCAAAGTAGGAGCCCGGAAACGCGAAATGTTTTCAGGCCTTGCCGGCCTGGCGTTGCGCCCTAGAGTTGAGCCGGCAAACAATTTCGCGGGACTGAAAATCACCGTTCGGTGAGCTTCAGTTCAATGCGTCGGTTCTTGTTGCGGGCGTCTTCGGTGTCGGCGGGGTCGAGCGGCTGGAATTCGCCGAAGCCGGCCGCAACCAGCCGGTTGGCGGGCACGCCGTTCTCGATCAGGAACTTGACCACCGAGGTCGAACGCGCCGTCGACAATTCCCAATTGTCGCGATAGCGGCCGGCGCCGGACAGCGGCTTGTTGTCGGTGTGGCCGTCGACGCGCAGCACCCAGTTGATCTCGGGCGGGATTTCCTTTTGCAACTCGATGATGGCATCGGCGAGCTTCTTCATCTCGACTTTGCCGGCATCGTTGATCACTTCCGACCCGGTCGGGAACAGAACTTCCGACTGGAAGACGAAGCGGTCGCCGACGATGCGGATGTTCTCGCGGTCGGCGAGGATTTCGCGCAGGCGGCCGAAGAAGTCGGAGCGATAGCGGTTCAGCTCCTGCACGCGCTGCGCCAGCGCGACGTTGAGCCGACGGCCGAGATCGGCGATCTTGGTGTTGGAATCGCGGTCGCGCGTTTCAGAGACGTTGAGGGCATCCTCGAGCGCGCCGATCTGCTTGCGCAGCGCCGCGATCTGCTGGTTGAGGATCTCGACCTGGCTCAGCGCCTGCTGGCTGATCTGGCGCTGGCTGTCGAGTTCGCCGCCGAGTTCCGCGGCGCGCTGGGTGGCGGCGTCGCCGGCGCCGGCACCTTGCGCCAGCAGCTGCTCGAGCCGGCTCTTCTCAGCTTCGGCGGCCGACAGCGACGCCTGCAGATTGGCCAGCGAATCGTCCTTGTCCTGCGCGCTCGAGCGCTCCAGCGCCAGCAACTGCGTCAGTTCGTTGATCTGCGAGTTGAGGCGCGTGAGCGCCGTATCCTTGCCGGAGAGTTCGCGTCCGAGCAGGAACTGCGCCAGCACGAAAACGGTGAGCAGGAACATGATGGCGAGCAGCAGCGTCGACAGCGCGTCGACGAAGCCCGGCCAATAGTCGATCCGGCGATCGGTGCGCCGGCCCCTGGCGAGAGCCATGCTAGTGGACCCCGGGTTTCTTCAGCGCGTCGGCGATCTTTTCCAGCGTGTTGCGCATCGCCTTCTGCTCGTCCGACTGGGCCTCGACCCAGTCGCGCATGATCTGCTGCTCGGAGCGCATGTTCTTGACCAGGCCGGAAATGCCGTCGGCGAGATTGGCCATGGCGGTGGCGACGCGCGGATTGGAGCCGCCGCCGCTTTCCTGCATGCTGCGCAGCCGTTCCGACAGGACCCGGATCTCGTCGGAGGATTCAGTCTTGGCCGGGTCGGCGACGGCGATGTCGGAGGAGAGATCGGTGACCGAGGACAGCCAGTTTTCAAGCTCGGTATAGAAGCGGGTCTGGGCGCGGCCGGCCTGCAGGTCGAGGAAGCCTAGCACCAGCGACCCGGAAAGGCCGAACAGCGAGGACGAAAAGGCCGTACCCATGCCGGCCAGCGGCGCCGACAGCCCCTGCTTCAGCGAATCGAGCACGGCGGCGGCGTCGCCGGTGCCGGGATCGAGCGATTCGATGGTTTCGCGGATCGAGCCGATGGTGTTGAGCAGGCCCCAGAAGGTGCCGAGCAAACCGAGGAACACCAGCAGGCCGACAAGATAGCGCGACGTGTCGCGGCTTTCGTCGAGGCGGGTGGCGATCGAATCCAGCATGGTGCGCATCGAAGACGTCGAGAAGGCCACCGTCGAGGAGCGGCCGATCATCGCCTTCATCGGCGCCAGCAGCACCGGCTCGGTGGTTTCGGAACCGGCGCGGAAGGAATTGACCCAGCGCACTTCGCGAAACAGTCGTCCGACCTGGGCGAAGGCGAGCAGGATGCCGACCACAAGGACGCCGACGATCAGGCCGTTGAGGCCGGGATTGCTCCCGAAAGCGGTCGAGATCTGGCGGGTGAGGATGGCGGCGATGAAGGCGACGATGACCAGGAAGATGACCATGGTCAGGAGGAAGACCTGCGGGCTCGACAGTTTGTGCGGATCGTACATCAGGACATCAGAACGCCTGCCCACGCCGAAGGATCTGAGAAAAGCCATCCGTGCCCCGTTTCCGATGCTCTATTTGCCTTGACGCAATTCCGAACGGGAAGCCGCTCATACTTCCCTGGAACTGCTCCAGTGCCGCCGATCACGTAATTCGCGACTCTAAACGGAATTGTGACCAAATTGAATGGCGCTTGGCAATATTGCCCGACTGTCGGGCCGCACCACGCCGTTCAGAGGCGGTTGACGACCAGGCAGTCGACCATGGCGGCAAGATGCAGCCCGGCGCCGGTGACGACAAAGCCGTGCCAGAGGGCATTGTGAAAGCGCAGGCGTTTCCAGGCGAAGAAGATGACGCCGCAGGAGTACACGATGCCGCCGGCGACAATCAGCGCGATCGAGGTCGTCGGCAACGTCGCCACCAGCGGCTTGACCAGGACGACGCCGCTCCAGCCGGTGGCGAGATAGAAGACAATGGCCAGACGATCGAAGCGGCCGGGCAGGAACACTTTCATGGCAATGCCGGTCAAAGCAGCGGTCCAGACAAGGACAATCATCGGCAGCGCCAGCGGCGAGCCGTCGAGCTGGGCCAGAAAGGGCGTGTAGGTCGCGGCGATCAGGAGATAGATCGCCGCATGATCGAAGCGCCGCAAGATCCACTTCGCCGGCGACGTCACCGGCCACAGATTGTAGGTCAGCGAAATCGACAGCACAGTCAGCAGCGACACCACGAAGAAGGCGGCGGCGATGTATTCGCCGGGACCGGCATGGAAGGCGGCCAGCGCCAGCAACGCCGAGCCGGCGGCTATCGCCAGCACGATGCCGACCGCGTGGACGATGCCATCGGCGATCATCTCCGCACGCGAATAGTGCCAACGCCCGACAAAAGGGATTTCAATTGGCTGGTCTGGCTGCGCTTCTCGCGAGGATAGTGAAGGTATGCTCGTCATAAAAGATCCTGCGTCACCCTTATCTGGGCGGCCGCCGGGCAGTATTTCAAGCTTTGATTGCGGTTTTGCGACTGCGGCGCTTCAGCGCGCCGCGCCGGCATGCCAAGTGATCAGCGCGCCGAAAGCGGCTTCTTCACCGCCTTGAGCAGCGCGCGCTGGATGACCTCGTTGCCAGCGACGAGCGAACCCGCCTCGAGCATATCCTGGCCGCCATCCATGTCGGAGACGAAGCCACCGGCCTCGCGGATCAGCAGCAGGCCGGCGGCAATGTCCCAGGCCGACAGGCCGGTTTCCCAAAAGCCGTCCATGCGGCCTGCGGCGACATAAGCGAGATCGAGCGCGGCGGAACCCAGGCGGCGCACGCCCGAGACCTCGGCCATCACATTGCGCAACTCGACGAGGAAATTGCCGTGCTGGCCGCGGCCGAGATGCGGCACGCCGCAGCCGATGACGCAGTCGGTGAGCTTGCTGCGGCCGGCAACGCGCAGCCGGCGATCGTTCATGAAGGCGCCGCCGCCGCGCTCGGCGGTGTAGAGCTCATCCATTGCCGGATTGTAGATGACGGCGGCGACCAACTGGCCCTGTCGCTCCAGCGCGATCGAGATGGAAAAGATCGGAATGCCGTGCAGGAAATTGGTGGTGCCGTCGAGCGGGTCGACGATCCAACGGTGCTGGTCGTCGTCCCCTGCGATCATGCCGCGCTCTTCCATAAGGAAGGCATAGCCCGGCCGTGCCTTCGACAGTTCGGCAAACAGGATGTCCTCGGCCTTGCGGTCGGCTTGGCTGACATAGTCGCCCGGTCCCTTCATCGACACCTGCAGGTTCTGCACCTCGCCGAAATCGCGCGACAGCGAGCGGCCGGCCTTCATGGCGGCCTGGACCATGACATTGAGAAGTGCGGAGCGTGCCATCGTATCTGTTCCTGCCTACGCGTCAGTCTGCGCGGCGCATGTAGGTGAGTTCGTTGGTGTCGACGACGATGCGTTCGCCGGCGCCGATGAATGGCGGCACCAGCACGCGGATGCCGTTTTCCAGCACCGCCGGCTTGTACGAGGACGCGGCCGTCTGGCCCTTCACCACCGGGTCGGCCTCGGTGATGGTCAGCGTCACCTGGTCGGGCAGCGAAATGCCGATCGGCCTGTCCTCATAGAGCTGGACCGTCACCATCATGCCGTCCTGCAGGAAGGCGGCGCGGTCGCCGACGAAATCCTTCGCCAGCTCGAGCTGCTCGTAGCTCTGCGTGTCCATGAACACCAGCGCGTCGTCCTGGGCGTAGAGGAAGGAAAAATCCTTCAGATCGAGCCGGATCTGCTCGACGGTCTCGGCCGAGCGGAAGCGCTCGTTGAGCTTGGTGCCGTTGATCAGGTTCTTCAGTTCGACCTGGTTGTAGGCACCGCCCTTGCCGGGCTTGACGGTGTTGGTCCTGACCGCCACCCAAAGGCCGCCATCGTGCTCGATGACATAGCCGGGACGGATTTCGTTGCCATTGATCTTGGCCATGATGAGATTGATCCGGGATGCTACCAACGGCTTGGCCGTTGGTATGGGGATGGTCGCTGGACAAGCGATTTCGGGCCCCCAAGACCACAAATCGGCAGGAGAGGCAAGGGATGCCAGATCGCCCGACAGCGGCTGGTAGCCTCAAACCTGGGCTGCAATGACTTTGCCGACGGCCTCGACTATGGCATCCGCAGCCTCAGTCAGCCGGTTGAGATGAGGCGAACGAAGTGCGGCGACCTGCAAGGAAAGGTCGACATCTTCCGTGTTGACCAGCATGAGGCCGTCGGGAAGTCCGCGCCTTGCAAGACGCAACGGCACTAGCCCAAGGCCGTGCCCCCGACGGACCCATTCCATCTGCAAGGCCGGATCCTGTATCTCCGCCGCGATCTCGAAATAACGCCTTCCGCCGACCAGAACGGACATGAGTTTCTGGCGCGCGTCGCAAGGGGCCGGACTAAGCACCCACGGCATGGGTGTCCGGCCACCGTCTTCCGGATCGGGGACGGTGGACGCAGCTATGACGCCAAGACGTTCAGTGCCAAGCGCTTCCGGAACTGGCTTATCCGACGATCGCAGAACAATCGTCACATCGAGCTCGCCGCGTTCGAATTGATCGATCAGTTCGGCGCTCCAGCCGGTCTTGAGCCGTAGCGACACTTTCGGGAACGCCGCCGCGGCGTTGGCGATGGCCCCGGCGATGTCGCGGTCCGAGAGGCCATGGGCGAGACCCAGGCGGAACAGTCCTTCCGGCTCGGTCTTTCCGGCGAAGGATTTCAGCGCTTCTACGGAAGCGATGATATCGCGGCCGCGCGCCAGCACTTCCAGCCCCGTCGGCGTCAGTCGCGGCGGCTTTTGCCGGCGGTCGAGCAGCGTCGTGCCAAGCATGTCCTCCAGCCGCTGGATTTGCCGGGTCACAGCCGGCTGGGTCAGCGGCAGGCGCCGGGCGACCTTCTGGATCGAGCCCTCCTCGGCAAACAGGGCGAGCGTGCGCAATTCCTCAAGCATAGCCAGAACCATGTCTCGTAGGCATAATCATTGTAAACATTATGAATTTAAAATCCATCGCCTGGCAAGCAATTTTCCTTTCAAACGAAAGGAGGACGACAATGAAGGCAATCGAACTGCAGAGCCCAGGCGGCATCGACAATCTCAAGATGGTCGAACGGCCAATGCCGGAACCCGGCCGCCAGGAGATGATCGTCAAGGTCAGGGCCACGGCGCTCAACTACCGCGATGTCGAGATCGCGCGCGGCAGCTATCACACGACATTCCCCTTGCCGCTGGTGCCGCTTTCCGACGGCGTCGGCGAGGTCGTTGCGCTTGGCTCCGAGGTCAGCCGCTTCAAGGTCGGCGACCGGGTCTGCGGCACGTTCTGGCAGCGATGGGTCGGCGGCAGCTTCGCCATGGCCGAACCCTCATACCAGCGCGGTGGCCCCATCGATGGGCTGCTAAGCGAATTCGCCCGGCTGGACGAACAGGCGGCGGTCATCGCCCCGGCGCAGCTCAGCGATGTCGAGGCGGCGACGTTGCCTTGCGCCGCGGTCACTGCCTGGCATGCGTTGTTCACCGAGGGCAAGCTCAAGCCAGGCGAAACCGTGCTCAGCCTCGGCACCGGCGGCGTGTCGCTGTTTGCCGTGCAGTTGGCAAGGGCGGCCGGCGCGCGCGTCATTGTTACGTCGAGCAGCGATGAGAAGCTTGCCCGGGCGAAGGGGCTTGGCGCGCATGATGGCGTCAACTACCGCGACAATCCGGATTGGTCGTCGGCCGTGCTGGCGCTGACCGATGGCCGCGGCGCGGACCACATCATCGAAGTCGGTGGTCCCCAAAGTTTCGCGCAGTCGCTCAAGGCGTCGGCGCGCGGCGCCCAGATCAACGTCATCGGCTATCTCGGCGGCAGCGAAGGGGTGATTAATCCGCTCGACATCTTCCGCCGCCAGGTGAAAGCACGCGGCATACCGGTCGGCTCGCGCGAGTCCTTCGAAGCGATGAACCGGGCGCTCGCCGTCAATCGGCTGCGGCCGGTGATCGACCGGGTCTTCCCATGGGCAGAGGCAGCGCAGGCCTTTCGCCATCTCGAACACGGCTCTCCCTTCGGCAAGGTCGTGCTGGATCATACACAGTGACGTTGCGTGTCAGGGCAGGCGGTTGGCCTTCTGCAAGGCTTGCTTTGTCTGATCGTCGGTCAGCCCTTGCAGGAAATCGTCCATCTCCGGATCGATAAGGCCGGCGCGGCGGGCGACCACATACCAGGCCCCGGCCAGGATCAGGTCGGGGTCGGTTCCGATGCCGCCCATATAGAGCTTTGCCAACCGGTTCTGGGCAGCGACATTGCCGCCTTCAGCTGCCTGCTTCATCCAGTTGAAGCCGGATTTCAGGTCGCGAACACCGCCCCGGCCCTCGATCATCCAGGCGGCAAGATCGATCTGCGCGGTGTCGTAGTTCTGCCTGGCAGCCTGTGCCAGCAAGCTGCGGGCCTTTGCATCGTCGCGGGTCTTGCCGCCGACGCCATTGGCATAGACCTGCGCCATCGCATACTGGGCGTCGGCAAGCCCTGTCGCCGCGGCACGCTCATAATAAGGCACAGCCCTGGCGATGCCGGCATCGCCCGGATCCTGCTGCACGAGCAATTGCGCGAAGTTGAACTGCGCCAGCCGGTTGCCGGCCTCGGCGGCGGCCTGCATCAGCGCATAAGCTCCCTTCTCGTCCTTCTTGACGTAGCGGCCGTCGAGCAGCATCAGCGCATACTGGAACTGCGATTCAGGAATCCCCTGCTCGGCGGCCTGCGCATACCATTTGGCGGCTTCCGCTGGGTTGAGCGGCACGCCCAACCCGCGCGACAGGATCTCGGCCACCAGCGTTTGCGCCGCCGGGTCGCCATTCTGAGCCCGCACCAACGCCAGATTGTAGGCCGTCTTGTAAAGGCCGCGCTGGAAAGCGCCATAGGCGGGGTCCGCCGGCTTGGCGCCGAAACGTTCGGGGTTGATCGCGTCGGCCGACGGCAGCGGCGCGGTTGTCGCCGGCTGCGGCAGCGGGGTGTCGATCGGCTTGTCGATATGGACGCCGGAATCCGTGGCACCGGCTTTTGGGGCACCCGCATCGGGGGCGACCGCATCCGGCACGCTGAGGGCGGGTGCGCTGGTGTCCGGCCTCGGCTGCGGCAGCGGAACGGTCTCCGCCGCGATCGCTGCCCCGCTCATCAACGCCGCAACGAGAACCGCGAGAGGAAGTCCATGTCGGCGCACGTCAGCCCTCGAAGCGCGGCGCGGTTTGGTCGAGCAGCGCATTGGCGGCGGCAATCGCCGCCTTCGGATCGGCGCCTTCGGCAAAGACGGCGCTGGACAGCGCCACGAACTCGGCGCCAGTGGCGGCCACCGCTTCTACCGAGGCGATGGCGGAACCGGCCATGACAATGCAAGGGATCTCAATCACGTCCGCCCACCATTGCCCGAGCGACAGGTTGCGCGGATGCGGTTCCGGCTTGTTGTCGTAGCCGAAGCGGCCGAAGAAGATGTAGTCGGGTCTGGTTTCGCCGAGTTCCAGCGCGTCGTCGCGCGTCTTGGCGCCACCGGCGCCGACCATCATCTTGCCCTGGAAGTGTTCGATGGTCTCGGCGAGCGCGTCCTTGGAAACCTCGACATGAATGCCGTCGGCCTGGACACGGCCGGCAATGCGGGTATCGCCGGCGATGATGACGGCGATGCCGGCCGCTTGCGCGGCCGGTACGATCTGTTCTGCAAAAGCCTGGAAGGCAGCCTCGTCCATGCCGTTTTCAGGCAGGATCAGCGAAGCGATATCACCGCCGTCGAAGGCAGCCGCAATGCGGCGCGCCGGAGCGTCCCTGGGTGCGATCAGCACGATGCGGCAGCGGTTGGGGGGTGTTGCGTCGTTCATTGGCTTTCGATCCCGGGTTTCGCCTATGCCGGGCGAAGATGGTTGCATTGCGGCATAGAACAAAGCGCCCGCCTTGAACAGGCGGGCGGGGATCGATGCGATGGCTTTGGTTTACGATCGCCGGCGAGCCGACGCTCTGCGGCTCATTTGACGGCTTGCGGGCTTTCGGCCGGCGATTTGGCCCTCCACAAAGTCCAGCCGAGATTCATGCCGGCGGCGGCGATCAGGATGGCGGCTGCGCCGACGAACTGGGCCGGATGCAGCCGGTGGCCGAAGGCCATCACATCGACCAGGATCGCAACGACAGGATAGATGAAGGACAGCGACCCCTGCAGATGCGTCGGCAGTTTCTGGATGGCGGCGTACATCAATATGTACACCAGGCCGGTGTGAACGACGCCAAGCGTGGCCAGCATGGCCCAGCTCCAGGCATCGGCGGGCAAATGCGAGAGGTTGGCAAAGGGCGCCAGCATGACGACGCCGACGCAGACCTGGATCAGCGCGATCAGATGCGGCGGGGTGCCCTTGAGCTTCTTGGCGACGATTGCCGCGACAGCCCAGAAGAAGGCCGCTCCGAGCGCCATGACGATGCCGATGACATAATCTGTGCCGGTTATGCCGGAACCGACACCCGCATCGGGCCCTGTCTGCACGATTAGCAGCATGCCGGCGAAGGCGATGCCGAGCCAGGTCAGCTTGGCCAGTGTCAGCCGCTCGCCGAAGAACAGCGCGCCGAAGCCGACCAGCATGAAGGGCTGCGTGTTGTAGACCGCCGTGGCAATCGAGATCGAGGCGCGGGAGAAGGCGCTGAACAGCAACAGCCAGTTGATGACGATAGCCGCGCCGCCAAGAGCGGCGATGGCAACAATGCGCAGCGTCAGCCTGCCGCGCAGCAGCCCGAGTGCCGCGCAGGTGATCAGCAGCGCCACCGCGCCGAAGGCGCAGCGCCAGAACACCACGTCCATAACGGGCTGGCCCGACATGACGACAAACCAGCCGATCGTGCCGACAATCGTCATCGCCGCCGTCATCTCGATCGTGCCGCGTACCGTGTTGTCCATGACAATACCTCTATCTGTTGAGGCCATAATCTCATGCCGTCTTGAGGGTTTATATACCCTATGAAAGGTGATATGGGGGCAGGACCTTATTTAATAAGGCGCGCGCTGCCCTTTTGCGAGGAGATGAAAATGCTGGACGAGTTGGACAGAAAGCTTCTCGACATCCTGATCCTGGATTCGCGGACTTCGTTGAAGGATCTGGCGCAGCAGGTCGGGCTGTCATCGCCGAGCGTCTCGGAACGACTGCGGCGGCTCGAGGAACGCGGCGTCATCCGCGCCTTCACCATCGAGATCGACCCGGAGGCGCTGGGGTTTCCGTTGCAGGCGATCGTGCGGGTGCGGCCACTGCCGGGCAAGCTGCACATCGTGCAGAAGCTGATCGAGGAGATCCCGGAATTCGGCGAATGCGACAAGGTCACCGGCGACGACTGTTTCGTGGCCCGGCTCTACGTGCGCTCCATCGGCGAGCTCGACAAGCTTCTCGACCGCATCGCCGACAAGGCGGAAACCAGCACCGCCATCATCAAGGCGCAGCCGATCCGGCGCCGTCCTCCACCGCTGAACTAAAGCTCCAATTTGTAACCGATGTGGCTGGCCTTGAAGCCGAGCCGGTCATAGAAGCGATGCGCGTCCTGGCGGCTCTTGTTGGTGGTCAGCTGGATAATCTTGCAGCCGCGTTCACGGCACTGTTCGATCGCCCATTCCAGCAGACGCTGTCCCAGCCGTTCGCCGCGGCGGTCTGCGACGACGCGCACAGCCTCGATCTGGCCGCGCAAGGCGCCCTGCAGCGACAGCCCGGCGAGATAGCTGATCTGCAACGTGCCGATGACGCGGCCGCTATCCGTCATCACGGCAAGAAACTGGTTGGGGTCGGCGTCGATGGCGGCAAAGGCGTCGCGATAGGCCTTGGCGAGTGGCTCGGTCGCATCCTCGCGGCTGCGGCCAAGCGGATCGTCGGCGAGCATGGCTACGATGGCAGGCAGGTCGGCCGCTTCGGCGCGGCGGATGTGGGGTTCGCTCATTGTCAAAAACCTGGGGTCAAAAACCTGGGGTCAAAACCTGGGGTCAAAACCTGGGGCCAAAACCTGGGGCCAAAACCTGATGCATCGGACGGCGCCCTTATGCATCGGCGGCGATCTTGCCGTAAATCCGGAACCGTCGCTTTACGCACAGTTGATCGACACGGCCGGCATTTTCCCGGTCGCGGCGCAAGGGTTTCTGGGCTATTGCAGGGCAACCGTCTTCCCTCCAGCATTTCCAGTTCATGTCAGGTCTGCTCGCCGATCCGTGGTTTTATGCCGCCGCCATTCCGGCGGTGATACTTGTCGGGCTGTCGAAAGGCGGCTTCGGCGGCGCTGTCGGCTTCGTTGGCGTGCCTTTGATGGCGCTGGCCATGCCGCCGGTGCAGGCGGCGGCCATCCTGCTGCCGATCCTGTGCCTGATGGACATCGTTTCGGTGTGGACGTGGTGGGGTGTGTATGACAGAAAGATGCTGGTCGACATGATGCCGGGCGCGGTGATCGGCATTGGGCTCGGCTGGCTGACGGCAGCGCTCGTCACCGAAGAGATGGTGCGGCTGATCGTCGGCGCTGTCGCGCTGATCTTCGTGCTGCGCTGGCTCTATCTCCAGTTCCGCCACGGTTCCGACCATGCGGCGGCGCCCAACCGCATCGCCGCCGCCTTCTGGGGCACCGTCGCCGGCTTCACCAGCTTCGTCGCCCATGTCGGCGGGCCCCCCTTCCAGGTCTATGCGCTGCCGATCCGGCTCGATCCGAAGGTGCTGTCAGGGACATCGGCGATCTTCTTTGCCGCCACCAACGCGCTGAAGCTGATCCCCTACTTCGCGCTTGGCCAGTTCGACACCGCCAACCTGACGGCGTCGGCCGTGCTGATGCCGCTGGCGCCGCTGGCCACCATCGCCGGCGCCTGGCTGGTGCGGCGCATGCGGCCGGAGATTTTTTATCCCTTCACCTACGCGACCGTGGCCGTGGTCGCGGTCAAGCTGCTTTGGGACGGGATCGCCGGCCTGCTCTAAATCCCGCTCAGGCGGCTGCCGGTTTGGTTCGCGGGGCGCTCGCAAAGGTCAGCGATGCACCACCAACGACCACGACCGCCATGGCGCCGAGAGTGGCGATGTCGTGCGCGGTCGGCTTCAGCACCATGTCGGCGACGACGACGATCATGATGACGAAATCGAACTTGACGATCCGTATCATGCGGCGCCCAAACGCTATGGCAGCCGGGGTCATGCCGTCCGCGGCAAGCATTGTGGCAAGCTTTTCGAACGAAGGCTTCAGCACGAGGATACCGGTCAGAAACGCGGCGGCGTAGCCGCAAAGGCCGATGACGACCCAAAGGTCGGAGAAGCCGGTCCATAGCGAAGTCAGCACCAGACCAGAAGCCAGGGTCGCGATAGACGCCGGCACGAACAGACGCAAGCCGAGTTTGTCCGTCGTTCTCAGCATGACCATCAGCGTCTCGTCGTCGCCGTCGCGATCGGCGAGTATCGAAACCAGCAGCATGGCGAAACCGCCGCCGAGCCAGAGGATCGCTGCCATGACATGCAGGAATTTGAAGAGAGAATACCAGTCCATTGCCGCTCCTTGTGCATCGTTCCGGGGGTAAACGCTGCTTTCGCGCGTCTGCTTCCGAAGGAGGGCGGATTATCTCCGTACATGTATCCAGAAGATGCCGCGTGGGTGCCGGCTTGTTGCGGTGGCGCCGTCGCCGGATTTTACCGCCAGCCCGCACAATACCCGGCATTTGCCGGATAGACGCCGTGTCGGCATTGGCTGGTTTCGCGGCATGATCCTGAAACCTGCGGGGACTAAGCCGCTCGCGACCGACGCTCCATTTTGGCCGCGCGCGGTCGGACCAAGTCTGCAACAACCAACGAGGGTATCCCATGCAAGGCGTAGCACGAAATTTCTTCACCCTGGCCGTCATCTATTCCCTGTGCGGCATGGCGCTCGGCCTGCATATGGCGATCTCCAATGACCATGGGCAGATGCCGACCCACGCGCACACCATGGTGGCGGGCTGGCTGATGTCGGCGGTGTTTGCCTTCTTCTACCACCTGTTTCCAGCGGTCGGGCAAAAGACGATTGCCGTCGTGCATTTCTGGCTGACGGCAATCTGCGGCATCGCACTGATGATTGGGCTTTACTTTGAACTTGCCGGCCATCCGGAGATCGAGCCGGTGCTGGCTTCCTCCTCGATGGGGTTTTATGCGGCAATGCTGCTGTTCGCCTTCATTTCCTTGCCGGCTGTGTGGAAGAAGGCATGAACAAGCCGACGATCAGGCTTAGGGCACCGTTGTGCTGATACGGCACAGAAGGGCAGCGGTCGATCAAGAAATATCCGCGCCGTTAAGGGTTCATTAAGCTTTACAGGTGTTTACTATGTCCATCCAGTGATCTGGATTCTTACCGAGTGGTTGGAGCCACTTCGTTTGACGCCTCCCTGTTAAACTCCTGAGAGCCGCCTTATCCGCGGCTCTTTTTTTGTCTGCTTTTGGTCCGCTTGGCGCCCCTGCGCAGGCGTTAACCGTTTGTTAAACATGTGCTTGCCTTCGCCGGCGGCGAAGCGCATTTTCAAGCTTCAGTCATCTAGGGTGCCGGCGTGACGGCGAGAAGCCGAATCAGCCGACGGGGCAGTGCAGGGGCGTATCGATGAACGAGCCTTCGAAGGGCATCGCGAAAACCATCAAGCTGGCGGAACGCCGGGTTTTCTCCCAATCCTTCAAACCGCTCTACCAGGAAGGCATGGGCCTGGTCGAACAGGCAGCCGAGTATCTTGACGGCAAGGGCCGGGCCGAGGCCAAGAAGCTGTCCAGGCTGGCGGCGACGCTCTATGCGGCCGAATCGATGCGGCTGACCACAAGGTTGATGCAAGTCGCCTCCTGGCTGCTTTTGCAGCGGGCGGCAAATTCCGGCGAGATGACCCGCGACCAGGTCGCTTCGGAAAAATCCAAGGTGCGTCTCGACACCGCCTCGGCGCATGACGAAGCGGTCGGCTGGGGCGAACTGCCGAAGGATTTCCTCGACCTCGTCACCCGCTCGCTGCGCCTGCAGGCGCTGGTGCGCCGCATGGACGAAGAGATCTATGGCGGCGCGTTTGCCGAGACGCCTGCCGCCGCCCGCCGCGCCAATCCGGTTTCCGACCAGATCACGCTGCTGAACACGGCTTTCGCTCGAGGTTAAACGCCTCCGTTTCCGGTTTGTTCACATTTCGCTGACATCGCTGTGCGCCGGAGGTAGACTTCGCGCATGAGGGAAGCGATTCGCATTATCGGTATCGATCCGGGGCTGAGGCGCACCGGCTGGGGCATCGTCGAGAGCCTCGGCAACTCGCTGCGCTTTATCAGCTCCGGCACTGTACGCTCCGACGACAAGGCGGCGCTGGCGACACGGCTCTGCCAATTGCATGACGGGCTGGCCGAGATCCTGCATGCGGCCATGCCCCAGGAAGCGGCCGTCGAGCAAACCTTCGTCAACAAGGATGCGGTGGCGACACTGAAGCTCGGCCAGGCGCGCGGCATAGCCATGCTGGTGCCGGCGCGCGCCGGCCTTGTTGTGGCCGAATATGCCCCCAATGCCGTCAAAAAGGCGGTGATCGGCGTTGGCCATGGCGACAAGAAGCAGATCCACATGATGGTAAAGGTGCTGTTGCCGAAAGCCGTTTTCGACACCGAACATGCCGCAGACGCGTTGGCTATCGCCATCTGCCACGCGCATCACCGGCAAAGCGTCGCCTACAGGATGGCGCTGGCATGAGGGATCACGCATGATCGGCAAATTGAAAGGCACGCTGGACGAGATCGAGGAGGATTTCTGCCTCGTCGATGTGCACGGCGTCGGCTATGTCGCCTATTGCTCGGCGCGCACGCTGGCCGCGCTGCCTTCGCCCGGCGAGGCGGTGGTGCTGTTCATCGAGACCTATGTGCGCGAGGACATGATCCGGCTCTACGGTTTCCAGTCGGTGCTTGAGCGCGAATGGTTCCGGCTGTTGATGAGCAATGTGCAAGGCGTCGGCGCCAAGGTGGCGCTGGCCATCCTGTCGACGCTGGCGCCGGCAGACCTCGCCAATGCGATCGCGCTGCGCGACATCGCCATGGTCAGCCGCGCGCCCGGCGTCGGCAAGAAGGTGGCCGAGCGCATCGTCACCGAGTTGAAGAACAAGGCGCCGGCCTATGCCGGAACCGCCTCCGGCACCATCGGCCTTAAGCAGGAGCTCGGCGAAGGCGTGGCGCCGGCGCCGATTACCGACGCCGTCTCGGCGCTGGTCAATCTCGGCTATTCGCGCGACACAGCAGCCAATGCTGTCGCGGCGGCGCTGAAGACGGCCGGCGAGGACGCCGATGCCTCGAAGCTCATTCGTTTCGGGCTGAAGGAACTGGCGCGGTGAGTGATTGCTTGTCCGGTCCTTTGCCCTGTGCGAGGAAGGCCGCATGAGCCTTTCACCCCGCCTCATTGCCCCGGAAAAGCGCGGCGAGGATGCTGAGCAGACCTTGCGGCCGCAGACGCTCGCCGATTTCGTCGGCCAGGCCGCAGTGCGGGCCAATCTCAAAGTCTTCATCGAGGCCGCCAAGGGCCGCAGCGAGGCGCTTGACCATGTGCTGTTCGTCGGGCCGCCGGGGCTTGGCAAGACAACGCTGGCGCAGATCATGGCGCGCGAGCTCGGCGTCAATTTCCGCTCGACCTCCGGTCCGGTGATCGCCAAGGCCGGCGATCTCGCCGCACTTCTCACCAATCTCGAAGACCGCGATGTGCTGTTCATCGATGAGATCCACCGGCTCAATCCGGCAGTCGAGGAGATCCTTTACCCGGCGATGGAGGATTTCCAGCTCGACCTGATCATCGGCGAAGGTCCGGCGGCACGCTCGGTCAAGATCGATCTTGCCCGCTTCACGCTCGTCGCCGCCACCACCAGGCTCGGCCTTTTGACCAACCCGCTGCGCGACCGTTTCGGCATTCCGGTGCGGCTCAATTTCTATTCTGTCGAGGAACTGGAGCAGATCGTGCGGCGCGGCGCCCGCATCCTGCAAATGCCGCTTGGCGACGATGGCGCGCTGGAGATCGCACGTCGCGCCCGCGGCACGCCGCGCATCGCCGGCCGGCTGCTGCGCCGGGTGCGCGACTTCGCCTCCGTTGCCGGCGACGGTCACGTCGACAAGCAGGTTGCCGACGAAGCCCTGACGCGGCTGGAGGTCGACGCGCTCGGCCTCGACGCGCTCGACCGCCGCTATCTCTCGATGATCGCGCGCAATTTCGGTGGTGGGCCGGTCGGCATCGAAACCATCGCCGCCGGCCTGTCCGAGCCGCGCGACGCCATCGAGGACATTATCGAGCCCTATCTGATCCAGCAGGGTTTCATCCAACGCACGCCACGCGGCCGCGTGATGACCGCCAATGCCTGGCGCCATCTCGGCCTCGACGCACCGAAGGATCTGGCGCAGCAGCAGATCAACCTGTTCCAGGAAGAGTAACGGACATTTGTTCTTCGGAACGGATTCTGTGCAGAATCTCCTCAAACCTGCCAGCGTGAAGGCGCATTCCTCGATTGTATCGGGCGTCGCAATGTCGGCGCGAACTGCTCCGATCAAGGTCGGAGCCAGAAAAGTGATCACCAGACGCGGGTTCCTGAAATTCGCCGGAGGTTCGTTCCTCTCGCTGGCGTCGCTCAGTGCCTATGCGGTCGGCATCGAGCCGATGCTGTTGACCCATGTGAAGCGCTACCGGCTGACGCCGCCGCATTGGCCGGCGAGCTTGAAGCTGCGCGTTGTAGCACTTGCCGATATTCACGCCTGCCGCCCCTGGATGACGCCTGAGCGGATCGCTTCGCTCGTCGAGGGTGCGAACGTGCTGCAGCCCGATCTGATCGTACTGCTCGGCGACTATATCTCAGGCATGTCCCTGGTGACGAACCGGGTGGAGGCCCATGAATGGGCGCCGGCCTTGTCAGGACTGAAGGCGCCGCTTGGTGTCCTGTCGATCCTCGGCAATCACGACTGGTGGCACGATCCTTTCGCGCAGCAGGCCGGAGCGGGGCCGACTGTGGCGCGCAAGGCATTGGAGGAAGCCGGCATCTCGGTTCTGGAGAACGACGCTGTGCGTCTGGAAAAGAATGGATACGGCTTCTGGATCGCCGGACTCGCCGACCAGCTGGCCCTGTTACCGAACAAGGCCGCAGGCCGCGACAAATTTGAAGGCCTCGACGATCTCGACGGCACGCTGGCCAAGATCACCGATCAGGCACCGATCATCCTGCTTGCGCATGAGCCTGACATTTTCCCGAAAGTGCCGTGGCGGGTTTCGCTGACGCTGTCGGGCCACACACATGGCGGGCAGGTCAGGCTGTTCGGCTATTCACCGGTGGTGCCGTCCCGCTTCGGCAACCGCTTTGCCTATGGCCATGTCGTCGAGAATGACCGCAATTTGATCGTGTCAGGCGGGCTCGGCTTCAGCATCGCGCCGGTGCGCTTTGGCATGCGGCCGGAGATCCTGCAGATCGACCTCGGTTAGGGCATGCCGGTATTCAGGTGATGCCGGCCTGCAAATGAGGTGTTCCTGCGCTTCCGGTAGTCACGGACCAAAGTCCGCTCCCTTCCGGTTCTCGGAACCCCTCGTTTCCGACTCGGCCTGACCTGAAATCTCGACATGCCCTAGGGCTAATGGAGCGAGCGGATTGCATCCATCACGGCGGGTTCGGCCTTTTCGCCGTTGAAGGCATCGACGATGCCGAAGGCGCCGCCAAAACTCCACACCGACCATGAGAAGCCATGCGCCTCGGCGCGCGCGATCATGTCCTTGACATAGGCGGCGCGGTATTTGGGCGGCATCACATAGGGGTTGCCATACTCCTGGCGGATCATGCCGAACTCGCCCAGCGTGATGTTTTCCGGCTTGATGGCGTTGGCCTTCGCCCAGGCCTCGACCTTTTCGAACGGCGCATCCATGACGCCGAGCAGCTTTTCGTCCGTGTCCATGCTGGCGGCTTGTTCATCGAGATAGGCGAGCAGGCCGTTCCGTCTGGTCCATGGCGCCTCGGCTTTTATCTTGGCGCGGATCGCATCCAGCGTCGCATCGAGCTCGGCGCGCGGCACCGCGGTCAGCGGATAGGGCAGCCCGGTAACATAAAGAATGAAATCGCCGGCCCAGGTCGCGCCCTGATGCGTCAGCAGGAACGGGTCGTAGGAGTGGAAGGTCCAGATGAGGTTGTCGTCGGGGATCGACTTTGGGTCGATCCTGACCAGCGAAGCCGCATTCGAATAACAGGCGCCGGTCAGGATCAGCGTCAGCCTGGTGGCCGAGGCGCGCGCGGCCGCGAACAGCTTTTGCTGACGCTCCGGCCACAGGCTGGTGCCATCGCTGTCGCAGTCGACGATAGGCTCGTTCATCGGCTCGAAAGCGACCTGCGCCGGGTCCTCAGTGGCAAGCGTGTGCGCCATTTTGCGGACGACCTCGACATAGGCGTCGAAGGTTGCGGGATCGTCCATCACCTGGCCCATGCCGATCTCGCGGCCGCCGCCGGCCGGGATCAGGTGCATGTCGACGATCACTTTCAGACCGGCCCGGTTGATCATGCGCGCCGAGTCCCGCACGCTGGCATAAAGGTCGTCACGCAGCGCCAGTGTCTGATCCGACATAAACGGCGTGGGATCGACCGGCATGCGCAGAAAGTCGAAACCGGCGGCCTTCAGCGCCTTGAGGTCACCCTCGTCGAGGAACTTGCGCCATTCCGGGTAGGGCAGGATGGCTTGTCGGTCGTTCCATTTGTCTTCCCCGACCCAGGTCGTCCACTGGTCGAGGTTGAGGCCGCGCTTCATCGAAAAGGTCGCGGCCTGACCGGGAAGCGCAGACGCCGCCAGCACCAGCAGCGCTGCCATCACGGTCTTGATCATCGCCGTCAACAGTGCCATCCGGTTTGCTGCGCTGGTGATTTTGGCAAGACAGGTGCCCCGCCGGGGGCAAAAAGGAAAGCGCGATGGACGATCATGGTGAATCGGCGGCGCTTGCTGCCGGGCTTTCCGGAGCCTTGACGGAATTCGGCCATCGGCTGATGGCGCGAGTCTATTATGCCGACACCGATTTTTCCGGCGTCGTCTACCATGCGCGCTATCTCGAATTCTTCGAGCGTGGGCGCTCGGACTATCTCAGGCTGGCGGGCGTCCACCACACAGAACTTCACGAAGGCAAGCACGGCGAACGGATCGTCTGGGTGGTGCGGCGCATGGAGATCGACTTCCGCTCGCCTGCCCGCATGGACGACATCCTGACCATCGACACATCGACGCAGGATATTTCCGGCGCCCGCATCGTCATGGCGCAGCAATTGAAACGCGGGACAGAGGTACTGGTCGAAGCAAAGGTCGAGGCGGCGATCATCGGCGACAACGGCCGGCCGAAACGCTTTCCGAAAGAATGGATCGCGGCCTTTCTACCAGGAGCAAGCTGATATCCAGGCCTGCCGGCCGGCAACGAGCGGCCAATCGGCAGCGCATTCGATTGTGGATGGATGGCCCGCGTCGTGCCTTGGCGCGGCAATGCGCCGCGCCATATTTCCTAACCCATCCTTAACCATAACGGTTCATGAAGAGATCGGTGAAGATTGGAAGAATCCGCGCGCCTTCCTTTCACCAATATTTGCCCTGAAAAGGCCGCCAACGGTGCATTTTGGGGTTAATCCGGAAGCCAAGCGCGAACGGACCACAAGGGATGCCCATGGGCCAGCCGCCAGCGATGCCCGGAAAATCTTAAGGACTGAAGCATGGAAACTACCGCACTCGCCGATCCGGCAGCGCAATTGTCGATTTGGGCGCTGTTCACACAGGCCAGCTGGGTGGTCAAGCTGGTCATGATCGGTCTGCTCTGCGCCTCGGTCTGGACCTGGGCGATCATCGTCGACAAGCTGGTCAGCTATGCCCGCATGCGTCTGTCGCTCAATCGCTTCGAACAGGTGTTCTGGTCGGGGCAGTCGCTGGAAGAGCTCTATCGCACGCTTGCCGACCGCAAGACCACGGGCATGGGTGCGATCTTCGTTGCGGCCATGCGCGAATGGAAGAAGAGCTTCGAGAAGGGGGCCAAATCGCCGCTCGGCCTGCAGACCCGCATCGACAAGGCGATGGACCTGGCGTTGACGCGCGAGATGGAGAAGCTGGAGGGCCGTCTCGGCTTTCTCGCCACCACTGGTTCGGCCGCACCCTTCATCGGCCTGTTCGGCACCGTCATCGGCATCATGACCTCGTTCCAGGCGATTGCCGGTTCGAAGAACACCAGTCTCGCGGTTGTTGCACCCGGCATTGCCGAAGCGCTGCTGGCGACGGCCATCGGTCTTCTCGCCGCCATACCGGCGGTTATCGCCTACAACAAGCTGTCATCCGACGCGAACAAGATCGCGGTGCGGATGGAAGGGTTCTCGGATGAGTTCTCCGCCATACTCTCGCGCCAAATCGATGAAAAAGTAGCGCCTAAGGGCTGAGGTAAGAAGATGGGTATGTCGGTTGGCATGGCAGGACGCGGCGGGCGCGGACACAGGCGGCGCGGCCGCCACCATGCATTGATGTCGGAAATCAACGTCACGCCGATGGTCGACGTGATGCTGGTGCTCTTGATCATCTTCATGGTCGCCGCACCTATGTTGACGGTCGGAGTGCCGGTCGACCTGCCGGAGACGAAGGCCAAGGCTATGAACGCCGACACCCAGCCGATCACCGTTTCGATCGACGCGGCCGGCAAGATTTTCCTGCAGGAGACCGAAATCCCAAGGGAAGAGCTGGTCGCCAAACTGCAGGCGATTTCCAAGACCGGCTACGAAGAGCGCATCTTCATCCGCGGCGACAAGGCGACCAACTATGGCGCCGCGATGGAGGTCATGGCCCTCATCCAGGCCGCCGGCTACAAGAATATCGGCCTAATTTCACTGCAGCAACAGGATCAGTAGACGCACGATGAAGACCGGCCTCACCACATCGGTGATACTGCATACGGTGGCACTGGCTTTCGGCCTGTTCACCCTGTCGGCGCCGGCCGCGCTGCCGTCCACGGATGTGGAGTCGATAGCGGTCGACATCGTTCACATGGAAGCCATTGCGCAGACGCTGCAGGGCGACAAGAAGGCGGTGATGCACGAAAAGCCGGCGCCGATGCCGACCAAGCGTCCCGACATCGTGCCAGATGCACAGAAAATCGGCGAGAACAGCGTTGATACCGACAAGCCGGTGACGGACGAGCCCAAGCCGAAGCCGGTGGAGAAAACAGCGACGGCTGCTCCGGCGCCGACCCCGACCGAAAAGCCGAAGACCGAGGACACGCCGAAGCCAAAGGAAGCGCCGAAGCCGACACCTGCGACGGAGGTGGCGCCGGAGCCGCAGCCGAAGGAAGAGGTCAAGCCCGAGCCGGTGAAGCAGGTTGAACCGAAGCCGACCCCGGTGAAGGAGCCTGCACCAACACCGCAGCCGGACACGACCGCCGCCATAGAGCCGAAGCCACGCGTGAAGCCCGATGCGGTCGCCGAAGCCATATCGGATCAGCAGCCTCTGGAAGAAGCGCAGCTTCCGACTTCCGCTCCTGCTCCCGAAGCACGGCCGAAGCCGCAGCCGGCGCAGGCCGAAAGCGCGAAGGCTCCGGACCGCAAGGACACCGACAAGCCGGTCAAGGAAGCCTCGTCGAAGCCGAAGTCGGATGACAAGCAGTTCAATGAGGCTGACATCAAGGCTTTGCTCGACAAGCAGAAGCCATCCGGCGGCGGCGCCAAGCGCTCGACCCAGCAGGCATCGCTAGGCGGCGACAAGGATCAAGGCCAGAAGCTGTCGAAGTCCGAGCAAGGGGCATTGGAAGAACAGCTCGGTGGCTGCTGGACCCTCCCGGTTGGGCTTGAGGGTTCTGAGGATTTCACCGTGGTGATCCGTTTCAGCCTGGATGCCTCCGGCAAGCTGGAGGGCCGTCCGACCGTCGAGAAGTCCAGCGGCAACCCCCAATTCGACAGCAGCGCGGTTCGCGCTGTGCAGAAATGCGATGTCGTCGGCCTGCAGGTGCCCGCCGGAAAGCATGACATTTGGTCCGACGTTCGCGTCAACTTCGATCCCAGAGCGATGCTTGGCCTGTAGCCTGAGCACCCAGAAATCAGCAAGAGAAGCGAGAAGACATGAAATCCATCCTCAAGCCGCTCCTGATGGTCGCCGCGATGGCGATGGGCATGAACGCCGTCGTCACCTTGCCTGCTCGAGCAACCCTCGAGCTCAACGTCAACAAAGGCAATGTCGAACCGATGCCGATCGCCATCCCAGATTTCCAGGGAGGGCTCGGCGCGCAGATTTCCGAGATCGTCACCGCCGACCTGAAGCGCTCCGGTCTCTTCGCACCGATAGACAAGAACGCCTTCATCGAGAAGATCGCCAATCCGGATGCGCAGCCCCGTTTCGACGACTGGAAGGTGATCAATGCGCAGGCGCTGGTCACCGGCAGCGTGAGCAAGGAGGCGGACGGCCGAATCCGCGCCCAGTACCGACTATGGGATATTTTTGGCAACCAGCAGATAGCCGGGGAGCAGTTTTTCGCCAACGACGCAAATCAACGCCGTGTCGCCCACATCATCGCCGATGCGATCTATGAGAAGCTCACCGGCGAGAAGGGCTATTTCGACACACGCGTCGTCTTCATCGACGAATCCGGCGCCAAGAATGCGCGTAAGAAGCGGCTCGCCATCATGGACCAGGACGGCGCCAATGTGCGCTATCTCTCCGATGGCCGCTCGATCGTGCTGACGCCGCGTTTCTCGCCGAATCGGCAGGAAATCACTTACATGTCGTATGAAAGCGGCCAGCCGCGGGTCTATCTGCTGCAGATCGAGACCGGACAGCGCGAACTGGTCGGCAACTTTCCCGGCATGACCTTTGCGCCGCGCTTCTCGCCCGACGGCCAGAAGGTGATCATGAGCCTGCTGCGCGATGACGGCAATTCCAACATCTTCGCCATGGACCTGCGAAGCCGCTCGACCACCCGGCTGACCAACTCGACCGCCATCGACACCTCGCCCTCTTATTCGCCCGACGGCAGCAAGGTGGTATTCACTTCCGATCGTGGCGGCCGTGCGCAGATTTATGTGATGGGCGCCGACGGCTCGGGCCAGACCCGCATTTCGTTCGGCGACGGCGTCTATTCGACGCCGGTGTGGTCGCCGCGCGGCGACCTCGTCGCCTTCACCAAGCAGACCGGCGGCGAATTCCAGATCGGCGTCATGAAGACCGACGGTTCGGGCGAGCGCATCCTCTCCTCGGGCTTCCAGCAGGAGGGACCGACCTGGGCGCCCAACGGCCGCGTGCTGATGTTCTTCCGCGACTCCGCCGGCGGCCCAAAACTGGTTTCCGTCGATCTCACCGGCCGCAACGAACAGTCGATCCCGACCGCGAATTTCGCGTCGGATCCCGCCTGGTCGCCGCTGCTGGAGTAGGTTCGGCCGAATTGCCACACCTGCTAAAAAGGGGCCCGTTTGGCCCCTTTTCCATTCATTAGTCGCGTTTCGGCCGCATTTCCGCCTAGGGTCCGCGCCAACTGTGACCGTGGATTTGAAGGTCGTGGACGGACGATCGAAACCAAACATTAACCGTATTTCTTGAATGCCGGTTAACCCAAACGTGGTTACTGGGTGATCAACGAAATCACTCGAAATACGATCACTCGAATACGAAGGAGAGGCGGCATGGGCCGTATCGCAGCACTTACCAGAAACCCGGCGATGATCGCCCTGATCGCAATGCTCGCCATCACCGGTTGCGCCTCGAAGAAAACCCCGAACAGCGCTGAAGAGCTCGGCCTCAACGGCGCGGGTGCGGCAACGCCCGGCTCGGCGAAGGACTTCACCGTCAACATTGGCGACCGCATCTTCTTCGACACGGACTCGACCGCGATCCGCGCCGATGCGCAGACGACGCTGTCGCGCCAGGCGCAGTGGCTCAACCAGTACAAGCAGTACGCCATCGTCGTCGAAGGCCATGCCGACGAACGCGGCACGCGTGAATACAATCTGGCTCTCGGCGCCCGCCGCGCCGCCGCCACCCGCGACTTCCTGGTCGCCAGGGGCGTTTCGGCGAGCCGCCTGAAGACCATTTCCTACGGCAAGGAACGTCCGGTCGCGGTCTGCGACGACATCTCCTGCTGGTCGCAGAATCGCCGCGCCGTCACCACGCTCTCCGGCGCCGGCTCCTGATGAGTAAGACGGCGGCCTTAGTCGCATAATTGCAACACTTCCATGCGAAAGGCGGCCTTGTGGCCGCCTTTTTCAGTTTCGGTCCCGGAAACAAACCCGGAAACAAAATTTGGCCGAAGTCTCGCCTCCTGCTAAGAGCCGAGGGCGTCGTGCCGGTCCCACTGTGATCGGAAGGCGCGAACAGGCTCACGATATTCACGGCGAGAGGCACATGCATTTCAGATCGGTCTTGAGCGGCACGCTTGCGCTGCTGCTCGTATCAGGCTTCGCGGCTTCTGCGAGCGGCACCGGACAACCCGCGGATAGCGGCTTTTCCTTCCATCTGCCGACGCTCGGCATTTTCGGCAAGAAGGAGAAGCCGGAGCAGCAACAGATCGCGCAGCAGCAGGACGGCACCGCCGCCGCGGGGCTGGAAGATCAGCTCCGGCAGATGAACGGCAAGCTCGAGGAACTCAACTTCCAGATCCTGCAGATGCAGGAGCAGATGCGCAAGCAGCAGGAAGACAACGAGTTCCGCTTCCAGCAGTTGGAAGGCGGCTCCAGCGGGCAGCCGCCGGCCCAGAAGAAATCGGAGGCCGCGCCGCAGGACGGTGGCGCGGGCACCGGCGTCGCCGAGGCCCCGGCAGACCAGGCGCCGGCCGATGCCGGCGCGCAGCCGGATGGCGGCCAGAGCGTCGGCGAGGTCATCGTCGAATCGCAGACCGGCGATCCCGGCAAGGTGATCAACGGCACGCCGCCCAAGACCTTCGGCACCATTACCGTCGACAAGAACGGCAATGTAATCGACGCCGGCGGCAACACGCAGGCAGCGGCGCCGGCGGAAGGTGCGGCTCCCGCCGCCGAGGCGCCGGCTGCCGGGGCTAAGACCGGCAAGTCGGACGGCACGGTGGTGGCGGCGCTGCCTGCCACCAACAACCCGGAAGAGATCTACCGCAACTCCTACCAGTTCATCCTGTCGGGCGACTACAGCACCGCCGAGCAGGGTTTTCGCGACCACATCGCCCGCTTCCCGAAGGACGCCAAGGCGGCGGACGCGCATTACTGGCTTGGCGAATCGCTGCTTGGCCAGCAGAAGTATCATGACGCTGCCGAGGTTTTCCTCTCCGCCAGCAAGGACTATCCGAAGGCCAAGAAGGCGCCTGACATGCTCCTGAAGCTTGGCGTGTCGCTGGTCGGCCTCAAGCAGAAGGATGTCGCCTGCGCCACCTTCGGCGAGATCGGCAAGCGCTATCCCGATATTTCGGCCGCGCTCAAGGAACGCGTCAAGCAGGAGAGGGCGCTGGCGGCGTGCTAGTCTTTGCCGTGTTGTCCCAGAACCGGGACCACTTTTGCGCGACATGCATTGATGCTCGATACCGAGCCTGACCTTTCGAATTTTTCGCAGATCGACTTTACCAACGGCGCGCTTGCGGCCGTGTCCGGCGGCAGCGACTCGACCGCCCTCCTTCTTCTCCTCAAGGCTCACCTCGACCGCAGCGCCCCGACAGCCCGGCTGCTGGCGGTGACGATCGACCACGGCCTGCGTCCGGAAGCAGCAGCCGAAGCGCGCAGCGTGGCAAAGCTTTGTGCCGAGCGCGGCATCGCGCACCGGGCGCTCAACTGGTCCGGCGCCAAGCCGTCGGCCGGCCTGCCCGCGGCGGCGCGCGAGGCGCGCTACCGGTTGCTGGCCGAGGCAGCGCAGGCGCAAGGCATTGGTGTGATCGTGACCGGCCACACCGCCGACGACCAGGCCGAGACCGTCCTGATGCGAGCCGCGCGGAATGACGGGCGAGAGCTTGCAGGCCGAGGTCTCGCCGGCATGGCGCCTGCCACCCTCTATGACTGGCGGATCTGGATCGCGCGGCCGCTGCTCGGCGCTCGGCGCGCGGCGTTGCGCGCCTTCCTGCAGCGCGAACATGTCGGCTGGGCGGAGGATCCGACCAACATCGACACGAATTTCGAACGCCCGCGCATCCGGGCCGTGCTCGGCGAAGACCGGAGCAGGCAGCGTTTTGCCGAAGCGATCGGCCTGGCCAGGCGGGCCGCCGGCGAGCGCGAACAACTCGGTCGCCGCGCCGCCGCCCTGATCGGTGAATTTGCCAGCCGGCCGGCGAGGGGTCTCATCCGTCTCGATCCCGGTCTTGCCGAAGCTGACGACACGCGAGCCGCGGTCTATGCGCTGCGTGTCCTGCTGGCGGCGACGGGCGGCACCGCCTTGTTGCCGGACCAGGCGCGCAGCGAAGCGCTGTTCGAGCAAATGCGGGCCGGTCGGCTTTGCGCCACATTGTCGCGGGCGGTCGTCGATATCAGGCGAAACGGCATCTTCCTGCGCCGTGAATCGCGCGACCTGCCGCGTTCCGCGCCGGTAGCTGGCGCTCTGCTTTGGGACGGTCGCCGGCGGATCACGCCACACATCGAAGCCGGGGCGATCACATTGGACGACAGTCCGGGTGCATGGTTGATCGCGCCGCTTGGCGCCGCTGCCGCCGCCAAAACGCCGATTGCCGGGGATGGCGCGCCGCCAAGCCTTGTGCGCGCCGCCCTGGCTGCGGAACCGGCGCTGTGGCGCGGCGGCGAATGCCGTGGTTTTGCAGGGGATGTAGCGGCGGCGCCGGCAATCGCCGTCAGCCCGGTCGTTGCGCCCTTTGCCCGTTTCCTGCCGTGCTTCGATCTGGTGTTGGCGCAGGCCGTGGCCGAGTTGATCGGCGCACCGCCTGTCCCGGCTTGCCCTTTGGCCGCCACAGTGCCGGTTGATCATGGCGCGAAAGCTTAACCCAGACGTGCTGTTATGCTTGGCAAGGGGGGGCGCTCTCCCTATGTTAGGCGCAAGTTTCCTCTCATGACGCGTGTCCCAGCGGGCACCAACGGGACAATTGATGAATCCGAATTATCGCAATCTCGCGCTCTGGGCGATCATAGCGGTCCTGCTCATTGCTCTCTTCAATCTGTTCCAGACGCCGCAGACTCGCGGGGCCTCGACCGACGTTCCCTATTCGCAGTTCCTGCAAGAGGTCGCGGCCGGCCGGGTCAAGACGGTGGTCATCGCCGGCGCCCGCATCACGGGCACCTACGCCGACAACGCCAATGGCTTCCAGACCTATTCGCCTGGCGATCCGCAGCTGGTCTCGCGGCTGCAGGACAAGAACGTCACCATCAATGCGCGGCCTGAGTCGGACGGTTCCAACTCGCTGTTCAGCTATCTGATCTCCTACCTGCCGATGATCCTGATCCTGGGCGTGTGGATATTCTTCATGCGCCAGATGCAGTCCGGCTCCGGCCGCGCCATGGGTTTCGGCAAGTCGAAGGCCAAGCTTCTCACTGAGGCGCATGGCCGCGTCACCTTCCAGGATGTCGCCGGCGTCGACGAGGCCAAGGAAGATCTGGAAGAGATCGTCGAGTTCCTGCGCGATCCGCAGAAGTTCCAGCGCCTCGGCGGCAAGATCCCGCGCGGCGTGCTTCTGGTCGGACCTCCCGGCACCGGCAAGACGCTGCTCGCCCGCTCCGTCGCCGGCGAAGCCAATGTGCCGTTCTTCACCATCTCCGGTTCGGACTTCGTCGAGATGTTCGTCGGCGTCGGCGCAAGCCGTGTGCGCGACATGTTCGACCAGGCCAAGAAGAATGCTCCCTGCATCATCTTCATCGACGAAATCGACGCTGTCGGCCGCCATCGCGGCGCCGGCCTCGGCGGTGGCAATGATGAGCGCGAACAGACGCTGAACCAGCTGCTGGTCGAGATGGACGGCTTCGAGTCCAACGAGAGCATCATCCTGATCGCCGCCACCAACCGGCCCGACGTGCTCGACCCGGCGCTGCTGCGTCCGGGCCGTTTCGACCGCCAGGTGGTGGTGCCGAACCCCGACATCGTCGGTCGTGAGAAGATCCTCAAGGTGCATGTGCGCAACGTGCCGCTGGCGCCGAATGTCGACCTCAAGGTGATCGCACGCGGCACGCCGGGCTTCTCGGGCGCCGACCTGATGAACCTGGTCAATGAATCCGCTCTGATGGCGGCGCGCCGCAACAAGCGCCTTGTCACCATGGCCGAGTTCGAGGACGCCAAGGACAAGATCATGATGGGCGCCGAGCGCCGCTCGTCGGCCATGACCCAGGCCGAAAAGGAGCTCACGGCCTATCACGAGGCCGGCCATGCCATCCTGGCGCTCAACGTGCCGTCGGCCGATCCGCTGCACAAGGCGACCATCATCCCGCGCGGCCGCGCGCTCGGCATGGTCATGCAACTGCCGGAAGGCGACCGCTATTCGATGAGCTACAAATACATGATCTCACGGCTCGCCATCATGATGGGTGGCCGCGTCGCCGAGGAGTTCAAGTTCGGCAAGGAGAACATCACCTCGGGCGCCTCCTCGGACATCGAGCAGGCGACCAAACTGGCGCGCGCCATGGTCACGCGCTGGGGCTTCTCCGACAAGCTCGGCCATGTCGCCTATGGCGACAACCAGGAAGAGGTTTTCCTCGGCCATTCGGTGGCGCGCACGCAGAACGTCTCGGAAGAGACCGCGCAGATCATCGACGCCGAAGTGCGCAGGCTGATCGACGAGGCCTATGTCACGGCCAAGTCCATTCTGACCAAGAAGAAGAAGGAATGGATCGCTCTGGCGCAGGGCCTGCTCGAATACGAGACGCTTTCGGGCGAAGAGATCAAGCAGCTGATCGCCGGGCAGAAGCCCGCGCGAGATTTGGGGGATGACACCCCCACAAGCCGCGGCTCGGCTGTGCCGAAGTCCGGCCGCCGCAAGAAGGGTCCCGAGCCCGAAGGCGGCATGGAGCCTCAGCCGTCGAGCTGAGCTGACATCACTTGATGCAAGAAAACGCCGCGGCTCAATCCGCGGCGTTTTGCTATTCAGGGTCTCTCAAAGAGCATGCGGGACGGATGCATTTGCTTTGCCGGGGCGCACACCGTCAGTCCGGCCAGCATGTTGCTTGCCCCATCTGGCCAGCGGGATCAGGGCATTGTCCAGCTCGATGCCGAATTCGGTAATCGAGTATTCGACCCTCGGCGGCACCTCGGGAAAGATTTCGCGATGGACGATGCCGTCGGCCTCCATTTCGCGCAGCTGTTGGATCAGCATCTTTTCGCTGATGTCAGGCACCAGCCGCTTCAGCTCACCGAATCGTGCCGGCGCCTTGTGAATCTGCCAGAGCAGTAGCGCCTTCCATTTGCCGCTGATGACCTCCAGCGCCGGCCCCAATCCGCAACTATCTGGCTGTTTCTTTCCCATGTTTCATCCAATTCTGAGCAATCGGTGGGTAGCTTACATTTTTGTCGGTACTTGAGAAAAACCAAGCCGGTCCATAGCTTCAAACCAGCTCGCCGGCATCGGCGAACACCACAACATCATATCGGTACCTCGCTTCGACCTGCAAAGGCCGTCGGCGGCCGGATTTTGTCAAAAAGGGATGGATCATGACACGATACGCAAACAAGAAGGCCGTTGTCATCGGCGGGACGCACGGCATGGGGCTCGCCGTTGCCGAAGCCCTGATCGAAAGCGGCGCCGAGGTCCTGGTCACCGGCCGCGACCAGCGCAACATCAAGGCCGCGCGAGCCAAGCTGCTTTCGCGAGCTCATGTCGTGCGGTCCGATATCTCAGACATGGCCGATATCGTCACGCTCGGTGCCGAAGTGGGGCAGAAGCTTGGCCAGATCGACTTCCTTCACGTCAATGCCGGGGTGGCCAATCTCGAACCCGTGGAGCGGGTCACCGAGGACAGTTACGATCGCACCTTCGACATCAACACCAAAGGCGCTTTCTTCACCGCGCAGCGCCTGCTGCCCCTCATCAGGGATGGTGGCGCCATAGTCTTCACCTCGTCGATCGCCGACGAATCCGGCACCGGCGGCATGAGCGTCTATTCCGGATCGAAGGCGGCACTGCGCGCCTTCGCCAAGGTCCTGGCCGCCGAGCTTCTGCCGCGCCGCATCCGCGTGAATGTGGTCAGCCCTGGTTTCATCGATACGCCGACGATGGGTGTGGCCGACGCCTCGGCCGAGGAGCGGGCCGCCTTCATGGCGATCGGCGACGCGGTCACGCCGATGAAGCGCCACGGCACGATGGAGGAGGTGGCGCGCGCAGTGCTGTTCCTGGCGTTCGACGCGACCTTCACCACGGGCGCGCGGCTGACCGTGGACGGTGGCCTTGGCCAGGACCTGAGCCCGACACCGGCGTAACCGCGCAACGAAACCAAGGAGAAGCAGAATGAGCGACATAACAGTGATCGGTCTCGGCGCCATGGGCACGGCGCTTGCCGAAGCCTTTCTGAACCAGGGACATGCGGTGACGGTGTGGAACCGTTCTCCGGCAAAGGCTGAGGCTTTGGCAGCCAAGGGCGCCACTGTGGCCAAGAGTGTCGAGGAAGCCGTCAGATCGAGTCCACTGATCGTGGCGTGCCTGCTTGTCTATGACACCGTTCGTGAGGTGCTCGGCCCAAGCCGAGACGCGCTGTCGGGCCGCACATTGGTCAATCTCACCAACGGCACGCCCGAGCAGGCGCGGGCGATGTCGGCCTGGGCGGTGAGCCAGGGCGCCAGCTACATCGACGGCGGCATCATGGCGGTGCCGCCGATGATCGGCGGGCCGCACGCCTTGATTCTCTACAGCGGTTCGCGCCAGGCGTTCGATGCCTGTTCGGGGCAGCTCGGAGCGCTCGGCACCAGCAAATTCCTCGGTGAGGATGCTTGCCTCGCGCCGCTCTATGATATCTCGCTTCTGAGCGGCATGTACGGCATGTTCGCGGGCGTTCTGCAGGCGTTGGCATTGACGGGCGCAGCAGGGATCCCGGCCGGCGAGTTCATGCCGCTGCTGGCCTCCTGGCTTCAGTCGATGCAAGGCCTGCTGCCGAAGTGGGCGGAACAGATCGACAGTGGCGATCACACCAGCAATGTCGTTTCCAACCTGGGCATGCAGGCTGATGCCTACGTCAATCTCATCGATGCCAGCAGGTCGGCTGATGTCAGCACCGAACTCGTCTTGCCGATGCAAAGCCTGATGAAGCGCGGGGTGGCTGCCGGCCAGGCCAATGCCGATCTTACAAGCCTGGTCGCACTGCTCCAGCTCTCGAAACAAGGCGCTTGACGGGGCAAGACCCAAGAGAAGGCCCGCCAACCTTGCGGTTGGGGGCCTTCGATCTTCAAACGCTGCTGGTCGATCAGCTCTTCAGCTTGGCGTTGCAGAGGCTGTAATAGCCGCCGCCCTTCTGGATCCAGCGAAGGCCGTTCAACGTACCCGCGTCCTTGTTGCCGTGGTAGCCCTGCAGGCAGGTCTTCATACGCGCCTTCGAGGGCTTCTCGGTCTTGAATTCGGCGGCGAGGGTGGTCGGGAATGTCACGCCCGTCGGCGCTACAGCGGGGGCGACCGCCGCGCTGGTTTCCTTCTGCGACTGCGGCTCGGTTTTGACCGCATCCGCATTGGCACTCTCCGCAGCTGACGTCGCGCATTTCTCGGTGCGGAAAGCGGTCCAATCCATGCCGTTCAGAGTGCCGCCTTCCTTGGCTGTGCGATAGGCCTCGCCGCATTCCTTCATCGTCAGTGCGCTTGCAGGGGCGACGTTCCACGCAATCCATGCCGTCACAGCCAATGCCGCCAATTTCAATCTGGACATAAGACCCTCCTGGTTGACAAAAGTTCGATGTCCTTTTGTATACCATTTGTTCTGCATATGTCCAACTGGAATCTTTGCGAACCACCGATATGTCTGGGGTGGGCAGTGTGGGCGAATAGATGATGCCGACAGCTTCCGCGATATGGAAACGCGATCAACGCCGGGTGTGTTCGAGCGCAATAAAAAGGCCCGCGCATGCTGCGATGCGCGGGCCTTTGTCTGGAGAATATGGCTACGCGATCAGCTCTTCAGCTTGGCATTGCAGAGGCTGTAGAAGCCGCCGCCCTTCTGGATCCAGCGCAGGCCATTGAGCGTGTTGGCGTCCTTGTTGGCATAATACACCTCGAGGCAGGTATGCATGCGGCCCTTGGCCGGCGTCTCGCCGGCGTATTTCTTCGAGATCGCGGCCGGGAACTTCACGCCCTTGGGAGCGGTGACCGAGGGCTTCTCGGGCTCGCTGGTATAGGTCGCCTCGCTCGGAGCGGGCACGGTGTCGTCGTCATCTGCGCCTGCGCCGCATTCGGCCTTGCGGAAGTCGTTCCACTTCTTGCCGCCCAGCGTATTGGCAGACTTGGCAGCCTGGTACTTGGCGCTGCAATCGGCCATGCTCAGGCCCTTGCCGCTGCTGTCGGCAGCTGCCTTGGTGGTTGCCTTGGCGGGTGCTGCCGCGGCCGAGGCCCCGGCGGCGCATTCGGTCTTGCGGAAGTCGTTCCACTTTGCGCCATTGAGCGTACCGGCGGCCTTTGCCGCCTGGTACTTGGTGCTGCATTCCTTGGCCGTCAGGCCCTTGGCGCCATCGTCGGTTGTGGCTGCGGCCTTGGTCGTGGCCTTGGCGGGTTCTGCCGCGGCGGATGCGCCGGCGGCGCATTCGGTCTTGCGGAAGTCGTTCCACTTTGCGCCATTGAGCGTACCGGCGGCCTTGGCAGCCTGGTATTTAGCGCTGCATTCCTTGGCCGTCAGACCCTTGGCGCCGTCATCAGCAGCGGCGGCGGCCTTGGTCGTGTCCGTCTTGGCCGCAGCGGCCTTCTTGGCCGCCGGCTTTGCGGTCTCGGTGGTGGCCGCCGCGTCGGTGCCGCACTCGGCCTTCCGATACTGATTCCAGGTCTGCCCGTTCAGCGTGCCGGCGTCCTTGGCGGCATTATACTTGGTACTACACTGGGCCATGGTCAGCGCGCTGGCGGGCGCCGCCATGAACAAGGTTGCGACGGCAAGACCCGTCAAAGTTGCAAGTCGGTGGATGAGCATGGCGTTCTCCCGTTGCTGCGCCCATAGGTTGTACCTGTGTCAATCAATAGTTCTCAACGCTAGGCTGCGCCAGATGCTAAACGGCGTTCTCCCGATAAGGTGATGGACCCTTGCGATCTGCCCCTCCAACAGTCCGGCTTACCGGCCCAATCTGCGCAGTGTGGCCCAGTGTGAATGCTATATTGCGGCAACACCGTGTCATGATACGCTGCCAACGCTCCGAACAGCCTGCTACAATGATTTTCTAAGAATTGGTAATATACAATCACACAATGTGATAGTCGGGCTCGGACCAATTGTGGCATTACGAGCCGGCTGAAAACCGACGGGGATTCTGGCAAGCATGGCAGGACGTTATTTTGGCACCGACGGCATTCGCGGGCGCGCCAACAAGTTTCCGATGACGGCTGAGATTGCGATGCGGGTCGGCATGGCCGCCGGCCTGTCGTTCCAGCGCGGCAGCCATCGCCACCGCGTCGTGCTCGGCAAGGACACCAGGCTGTCCGGCTACATGATCGAAAACGCCATGGTGTCCGGCCTGTGCGCGGCCGGCATGGATGTGTTCCTGCTCGGCCCGATCCCGACACCGGCGGTCGCCATGCTGGTACGCTCGCTGCGCGCCGATATCGGCGTCATGATCTCGGCCTCGCACAACCCTTATTACGACAACGGCATCAAGCTGTTCGGTCCCGATGGCTACAAGCTCTCCGACGAGATCGAGGAGCGCATCGAGAGCATGCTCGACAAGGATATCGAACTGGCGCTCGCCGATTCCGACGGGCTCGGCCGCGCCAAGCGCGTCGACGGCGTGCATGACCGCTACATCGAATTCGCCAAGCGCACGCTGCCGCGCTCGATGTCGCTGTCGGGTCTCAGGATCGTCGTCGATTGCGCCAATGGCGCAGCCTACAAGGTGGCGCCTGCCGCACTTTGGGAACTGGGCGCCGAGGTCATTGCCATCAATGTCGATCCGAACGGTTTCAACATCAACAAGGAATGCGGCTCGACCCATCCGGCCGGCCTGCAGAAGAAGGTGCATGAAGTGCGCGCCGATATCGGCATCGCACTCGACGGCGATGCCGACCGTGTCGTCATCGTCGACGAGAACGGCACCATCGTCGACGGTGACCAGATCATGGCGCTGATCGCCGAGTCCTGGCACCAGAGCGGGCGACTGGCCGGCGGCGGCGTCGTCTCGACGGTGATGTCCAATCTCGGCCTCGAACGCTTCCTTGGCGACATGAAGTTGCAGCTGCATCGCACCAAGGTCGGCGACCGCTATGTCGTTGAGCATATGCGCGCCCATGGGTTGAATGTCGGCGGCGAGCAGTCGGGCCACATTGTGCTGTCCGATTTCTCGACCACTGGCGACGGGCTGGTCTCGGCGCTGCAGGTGCTGGCCTGCATCAAGCGGCAGAACCGGCCGGTCAGCGAATTGTCGAAGAAATTCGAGCCGGTGCCGCAGCTGTTGAAGAATGTCCGCATCGCCGGCGGCAAGCCGCTTGAAGAAGCCTTGGTCAAGGCGGCGATCGAAGATGCGCGCAACCGTCTTGGCAAGGCCGGCCGCCTGGTTATCCGGCCCTCGGGCACCGAGCCGCTGATCCGCGTCATGGCCGAGGGCGACGACCCACAGCTGGTCGAGGCCGTGGTCAACGACATCGTCGACATCATCTCGGAAACGCGCAGCGCCGCCTGATTGCGCTGCCTCCGACGGGAGGGGCGAACTGCCGGCTCAAGACTTCAAGCCCGCCTGCAGGCGGGCTTTTTGTTTCGGCCAGGGTTGGTCCCAGCGTCATGGCGGCGGAGGCCGTTTGCTAAAATGTCGAGAATTCGTGGTTAATCGACAGGGTTAAACGCCTTTTAACTTTTGCAATTCATTATCCACAACTGAGGTCAAACACATTCGAGCGGATTCAAAGTTCCGACGGGTTCTCAGGGGTGACAAACATGTTCAATGCAGCAAAAATGGCTTTCCTTGCCGCGCTGTTCGCAGGCGTGGCCGGGCCAGTATTCGCCGCCGATCTGGCGGAGCCGCCAGTGGTCGAAGAGGCGCCGGCGCCGATCGCCTATGAACAGCCGGCCGATTTCGGCGGCTGGTACATCCGCGGCGATATCGACTATCACTGGTCGAAGTTCCGCGGTGGTGACTACACCACCTACAGCCCGGCACCGCCCCAACTCCCCGGTTCGTTCGCCTCCGGCAAGTTGAAGAGTTCCTTTTCGGCCGGCGCCGGTGTCGGTTACCAGGTCAACCGGTACTTCCGCACCGATCTGACCTTCGACTGGATGGGCAAGTCCAATTTCCGCGGCTCGACCAATGGTTTCTGCGGCGGCGGCATAGCTTGTACCTCCGTCGACACATCGTCCTATTCGGCGATGCTGCTCCTGGCCAATGCCTATGTCGATATCGGCACCTGGCACGGCGTGACGCCCTATGTCGGCGCCGGCATCGGTGGTGCCTGGGTCAAGTGGGATACGCTGCACAATACCGATCTCGATGGCTCCTTCGAGCACAGCGGCGGCAAGGGCTGGCGCTTTGCCTATGCCCTCATGGCCGGCGCCTCCTACTGCCTGACCGACCGGGTCAAGCTCGATCTCGGCTATCGCTACAGCCACATCAATGGTGGCAAGATGTTCAACTACGCCTCCGACAGCGATGTCGGCCCGGGCTTCGATCGCGGCATCAACGTGCACGAAGTGCGCGGCGGCCTGCGCTACCAGTTCGGCCGGTCGGACTGCGCCCCGCCGCCGGAGCCCTACGTTCCCGAACCGGAGCCGGTCTACACCAAGTAGTCGCTTCGAAATCCAGGAATTTGCGAACCGCCCGGCCATGCCGGGCGGTTTTTGTTTGCCGATTGCGGTGCACTTCCAGCCGCGGCGTGCGGAGAGAAAGCCTATCGAAATCAAATCGGTAACGTCGCGTTATCCTTAACCCGCACTTAACCACTATGGTTAACAATGCCTACTGAAACGGCGCTTGCGATCAAAATGAAGAGCGCCAATTTCAGGAGCCGGGGACCCATGAATTTCAAATTGCTGACAGCGCCGGCACTTGCCGCACTCGCGCTTGCGCTGCTGACGCCGGCGCAAGCCGCGGACTACGATCCGCCGATCTATGTCGATCAGGCGCCGGACTATCAACCGGTCGAGGTCGGCTCGGGCTGGTATCTGCGCGGCGATGTCTCTTATCTGGCGCAGAAGAGCTACGAGGATCAGGATTTCACCTTCGCCCCCGCGAGCTTCAGCGAGAAGCAGGATCCGGCCTTTGCCAGCATCGGCTTCGGCTACCACTTCAACGACTATCTGCGCGGCGACGTCAATCTTGGCTATCTGCCCGGCAACAAGATCGGCGTCGGCTTTGACGATTCGGCGACGCCGCCGCCGGGTGGTGCGACCATCGCGTCGGCATCGCTGCAAAATTATTCCCTGTCGGGCATGGTCAATGGCTATGTCGATCTCGGCACTTATGTCGGGATCACGCCCTACCTCGGCGCCGGCATTGGGCTGGTCCGGAGCAAATACAAGCTGTCGGCGAGTTACTTCACCGACAATGTCGACCCTACGGATGATTTCGTCCGGAACGACAACAAGACCCAGTATTCCCTCGCCTACACGCTGGATGCGGGCCTGGCCTATCAGGTGACCAAGAATGTTTCTGTAGATCTCGGCTACCAGTACTTCTCCGCGCCGGATGCCGAATATGTCACGGCCGAGAGCCTGACCTCCTATCCGATCCGCAAGGGCATCAGCAATCATCAGGTCAAGCTCGGCCTGCGCTACGACCTCTGGTAGGCTGGCTGCAGATACGAAACCCGACGGCGGATCTCTTCGATCCGCCGTTTGCGTTTGGGCTCACGACATCCTGATCCCGGACTGCTTCTATCTTGTCAGCGACAAAAACTTTCCTCTTGACGCCTGAGGGCTGAACGCATATCGCCGTTCGTGGGCCACCCCTCCCCAACGAGGGGCCACTATCTGGAAGGATAGACCACGATGACGATGCATACGAAGCCCGGACTCCGTCCGGCAAACCCCAATTTCTCCTCAGGTCCCTGCGCAAAACGCCCCGGCTGGTCGGTCGAGGCGCTGAAGAATGCCGCGCTCGGCCGTTCCCACCGCGCCAAGATCGGCAAGACCAAGCTCGAACAGGCGATCGAGCTGACGCGCGAAATTCTCCAGGTTCCGGCGGATTACCGTATCGGCATCGTGCCGGCGTCGGACACGGGTGCTGTCGAGATGGCGCTGTGGTCGCTGCTCGGCGAACGCGGCGTCGACATGGTGGCATGGGAAAGCTTTGGCTCGGGCTGGGTGACCGATGTCGTCAAGCAGCTGAAGCTCGCCGGTATCAGAAAGATCGAGGCAGGCTATGGCGAACTGCCGGATCTCACCAAGATCGATTTCGACCGCGATGTGGTCTTCACCTGGAACGGCACGACCTCAGGCGTGCGCGTGCCGAATGGCGATTTCATCCCGGCGGATCGCAAGGGCCTGACCATCTGCGATGCCACCTCAGCGGCATTCGCGCAAAAGCTCGATTTCCAGAAGCTCGATGTCGTCACCTTCTCCTGGCAGAAAGTGCTGGGCGGCGAGGGCGCACACGGCATGCTGATCCTGTCGCCTCGCGCCGTCGAGCGACTGGAAACCTACAAGCCGGCGTGGCCGTTGCCGAAAATCTTCCGCCTGACCTCGGGCGGCAAGCTGATCGAAGGCATCTTCAAGGGCGAGACCATCAACACGCCGTCGATGCTGTGCGTCGAGGACTATCTCGATGCGCTTCATTGGGCGAAGTCGATCGGCGGTCTCGATGCGTTGATTGCCAGAGCCGATGCCAATGCCGCCGTGCTCGATGGGTTTGTCGACAAGTCGTCCTGGCTCGGCCATCTCGCGGTCGATGCGGCGACACGTTCCAACACGTCCGTATGTCTGTCCTTCACCGACGCCGATGTCGCGGCGCTCGACGCCGACGGGCAGGCGGCTTTCGCCAAGGCGATCGTCTCTGTGCTCGACAAGGAAGGCGTCGCGTTCGACATTGGATCCTATCGCGATGCACCTTCCGGCCTGCGCATCTGGTGCGGTGCCACCGTCGAGACATCCGATCTCGAGGCGCTGCTGCCTTGGCTCGACTGGGCCTTCGCCACGCAGAAGGCTTCGCTGAAGGCCGCAGCCTGAGATTTCGTGGTGGCCTGCGGGCCGCCCTTTCCCGACAATCCAGTTCAAGGAGGCCGCCATGGCGCCCCGCGTTCTCGTCTCTGACAAACTCTCCACCACCGCCGTCCAGATATTCAAGGACCGCGGTATCGAGGTCGACTATTTGCCCGATCTCGGCAAGGACAAGGAAAAGCTGCTCGAAGTCATCGGCCAGTATGATGGCCTTGCCATCCGCTCGGCGACCAAGGTCACGGAAAAACTGATCAACGCCGCGACAAGACTCAAGGTCGTCGGCCGCGCCGGCATCGGTGTCGACAATGTCGACATCCCCGCGGCGAGCCGCAAGGGCATCATCGTGATGAACACGCCTTTCGGCAATTCGATCACCACGGCCGAACATGCGGTGGCGATGATCTTTGCACTCGCACGGCAGATCCCGGAGGCCAATGCCTCGACCCATGCCGGCAAATGGGAAAAGAACCGTTTCATGGGCGTCGAGATCACCGGCAAGACGCTGGGTGTCATCGGCTGCGGCAATATCGGCTCGATCGTCGCCACGCGCGGCGTCGGCCTGAAGATGCATGTCGTTGCCTTCGACCCGTTCCTGTCGGACAAGCGCGCCGAGGAACTCGGCGTCGACAAGGTCGAGCTGGACGAGCTTTTCGCCCGCGCCGATTTCATCACGCTGCACACGCCGCTGACCGACAAGACGCGCAACATCATCGACGCGGCGGCGATCGCCAAAATGAAGAACGGCGTGCGCATCATCAATTGCGCGCGTGGCGGGCTCATCGTCGAAGCCGACCTGGTCGCGGCGCTGAAGAGCGGCAAGGTGGCGGGCGCCGGCGTCGATGTGTTCGAGGTCGAACCGGCGGAGAACAACGCGCTGTTCGGCATGGAGAATGTGGTGGCAACGCCGCATCTCGGCGCCTCGACAGCGGAAGCGCAGGAAAATGTCGCGCTCCAGGTGGCCGAGCAGATGGCCGACTATCTGATCAAGGGCGCGGTTTCGAATGCCATCAACATGCCCTCGATCACGGCCGAGGAAGCACCGCGGCTGAAGCCGTTCGTCAAGCTCGCCGAAGTGCTCGGCGCCTTTGTCGGCCAAGTCACCGAGGACCCGATCAACGAGGTCGAGATCCTGTTCGACGGCTCGACCGCGACGATGAACACGCGTGCCCTGATCAGTGCCGCGCTTGCCGGACTGATCCGGCCGCAGGTCGCCGACGTCAATATGGTGTCGGCGCCGATCATGGTGAAGGAGCGCGGCATCATCGTCGCCGAGGTCAAGCGCGACAAGTCGGGCGTGTTCGACGGCTACATCAAGCTGACGGTGAAGACCGAGCACATGACGCGCTCGATCGCCGGCACCTGCTTCTCCGACGGCAAGCCGCGCTTCATCCAGATCAAGGGCATCAATCTCGACGCCGAGGTCGGCCAGCACATGCTCTACACAACCAATGCCGATGCGCCCGGCATTATCGGCCTGCTCGGCACGGTGTGCGGTGAGAACGGCGTCAACATCGCCAACTTCCAGCTCGGACGCAACCGGCCGGGCGGCGACGCCATCGCGCTGCTCTATCTCGACGCGCCGTTCCCGGAGAAAGTGCTGGAACAGGTCAAGGCGCACAAGTCCATCGACTCGGCCAAGCGGCTGCAGTTCGACGTCAACGCAATGTAGTTGACGGCGTGGCGGATGCGGCGGTCCTCCCCCCATCATTGGGGCGGCCGCCGCACAGGCCGGTTCAGGTCAATTCATCTGAGCCGTCGGAGACGCCCACGCGATGCCGATAGACCAATTCCCAGCCCTTCCAGCCTGTAAACAGCAGGACCAGAACCACGATCAGCGATAAGATAAAGCCGGTCGGGATCACAGCCGCCGCTCCACCGACATAACGCGAGTACCAGTTATAAAGCTCGATCAGCACGACGAGCACGTTGCCGCCGGCATGGAGCCATGCCGTCGTGAGATTGCGGATCTGAACATCGCCGAGAACGTCCGTCAGGCCGGTAAGAGCGGCCAAGGCGCCCATGATCAGGCCGGCGCCGAGAAGCCAAAGCGATCCGGTGACCCACCCGGGATCGGCTGTTTGCCAGAAAATCAGATCGCAAACGAAGGTGCCGACAAAGAAGGCGATCGGAAACGGAATCAGCATTGGATGAATGGGGTGACCGGCAATGCTTGCCGTGCTGCGAGGGTTATGGCTCATCTTGTTGCCTCCCACGCAAGCAAACTCCGCCAGAGGTAAAATGTTCCAGGTCGGCGCGCGGCAGCAGTTATCGCGACGGCGGCGCAGCGCGGCAGCAGCCAAATGTTATCCGCGGCGGTTCGGTGCCGCCATCTTGCGCCCGCTGTATTCGGCGAGCGAAATGCCGCCCAGCACCAGGACGAGCGCCAGCGCCTGGTAGAGCTGGAATGTCTCGCCGACGATCAGCACTGACAGCAGCGTGCCGAAGATCGGCACCAGATTGATGAACAGCCCGGCACGGTTGGCGCCGATCAGTTCGTTGCCCCTGATGTAAGTGATCTGCGAAATGACCGAAGCGCCGATCGCGGTATAGACGATGACCACCCAGCCGCTGATATCGGGGACGATAACCTTGCCGGCGGCGACCTCCCACAGGAAGAACGGCAGCGAGGTGATGAGGGCAGCGATCGCCAGGGACAACATCAGGCTCTGCCAGCGCATCACCGGCTTCAGCCGCAGCCCGACCGAATAACCGCTGTAGAGGACGACCGCGACCAGCATGATGGCGTCGCCGAAATTGAGTTCCAATGTGAGCAGCCGGCGCGGATCGCCGTGGCAGGCAGTCAAGATGACACCGAAGATGGTCAGCACCACGCCCGCAATCTGCGCCCAACTCACGCGCAGGCGGAAGAAGAAGAAATTGGCAATGATGATCAAGACCGGCATCGCCGCCTGTTCGATCGAGACATTGATCGCCGTCGTGTAGTTGAGCGCGGTGTAGAAAATGGTGTTGAACAGAGTGAAGCCGCTGGCGCCAAGTGCAGCCAGGACGAACCAGTGTTTGCGCACCACCGGCCAGTCCTCCCTGATCGTGCGCCAGCCGATCGGCAGCAGGATCGCGACGGCCAGCACCCAGCGCAGGAAGACCAGCGTCATGGGCGAGACGTGACCGACCGCCAGCTTGCCGGCGACGGAATTGCCGCCCCACAGCAAGGTGGTCAGCAGCAGGAACAGGTAGGCGCTTCGATGCATGCGGGATTCCGGCCGCCTGGGAAGTTGTGTTTGCCGGCCTATTGCCCCCGCCGACGCAAGTAAATGTTGTCAAAGCCGAAAATTGTTGTGCCTCAGGGCATTTTCGACGGCAAAGAAAGGTCGCGCTTGCGAGGTCTTGACGCTATAGAGGCCTGTCGTTTCGAACCATATCCAGGCCGCCAGGGCGGCATCTCAAGGGAAAAGAAACATGGCCAATGTGGTGGTCGTCGGCTCGCAATGGGGCGACGAAGGCAAGGGCAAGATCGTCGACTGGTTGTCGGAGCGCGCCGACGTGGTCGTGCGCTTCCAGGGCGGCCACAATGCCGGCCATACGCTGGTCGTCGACGGCAAGGTCTACAAACTGTCGCTGCTGCCGTCGGGCGTGGTGCGGCAAGGCAAGCTGTCGATCATCGGCAATGGCGTCGTCTTCGACCCGCACGCCTTTGTCGCGGAAGTGGCAAAACTCAAGGCGCAAGGCGTCGAGGTCACGCCGGACCGCCTGAAAATAGCCGAAAACACCGCGCTTATCCTGTCGCTGCACCGGGAGCTGGACGGATTCCGCGAGGACGCCGCCTCCAATTCCGGGACGAAAATTGGCACGACGCGTCGTGGCATCGGCCCCGCCTATGAGGACAAGGTGGGCCGGCGCGCGGTTCGGGTGATGGATCTGGCGGATTTGGAAACGCTGCCCCTCAAGGTCGACAGGCTGCTGACGCATCACAATGCGCTGCGTCGCGGGCTTGGCCATGGCGAAGTCACGCATGAGGCGATCATGACCGAGCTGACCTCGGTCGCCGATGAGATCCTGCCCTATATGGACCGCGTCTGGAAAATCCTCGACGACAAGCGCCGCGCCGGCGAACGCATCCTGTTCGAGGGCGCGCAAGGCACGCTGCTCGACATCGACCACGGCACATATCCGTTCGTCACCTCGTCCAACACCGTTGCCGGCCAGGCAGCCGCCGGCTCGGGGGTGGGCCCCGGCGCCATCGGCTATGTCCTGGGCATCACCAAGGCCTATACGACGCGTGTCGGCGAAGGCCCGTTCCCGACCGAGCAGAAGAACGAGATCGGCGAATTTCTCGGTACGCGTGGCCACGAATTCGGCGTCGTCACCGGGCGCAAACGCCGTTGCGGCTGGTTCGACGCCGTGCTGGTGCGCCAGGCCGTCGCCGTCAACGGCATCAAGGGCATCGCGTTGACCAAGCTCGACGTGCTCGACGGGCTGGATGAGATCAAGGTCTGCACCGGCTACCGTCTCGACGGCGAAACGATCGACTATCTGCCGGCCAGCCAGGGCGCGCAGGCGCGTGTCGAGCCGGTCTACGAGACGCTCGAAGGCTGGAAAGGCACCACCGCCGGCGCGCGCAGCTGGAACGACCTTCCGGCGCAGGCCGTCAAATACGTCCGTTACATCGAGGAGCTAATCGGCGCACCCGTCGCGCTCCTTTCCACCAGCCCGGAACGGGACGACACGATACTTGTGACCGATCCGTTTCAAGACTAGTTTTCTGAAGCCTTTCCGGGCATCGCGGCCGATTTGCGGGGGCCGGCGCGGAAACAAATACAGGTCGACTGAAGCATGGCAGATTTCGTTGCTATTCTGAAAAAGGCGCTCGACAAGCACGGCGACGAAACGCCCGAAAAGCGTACGCGGATCTATGAAAGCGTTCGTACCATGCTGGCGAAGAAGCTTGCGGAGTATTCGCCGCCGCTGGCCGCCGAAGCCATAAGCACGCAGAAGCGATCCCTGGAAGATGCCATCTCGAGCGTCGAGCGCGACTATGCCAGGGCACTGCCGGCATCCGATCCGCTGGCGGAGCTGGAGCACATCTTCTCCTCCATAGACCGCAACAAGAACCAGTCCAGTCATGTAAAGCCTTCCGCCACGCCTGCGCCGGCCTGGCAGCCGGCGAAACCCGTGCAGCCGGCGCCGACCACCAGGACAGAGCCGAGCTGGCAGAGGCCCGCTCCGACACCGCCTCCGCCTGTGGCGCGTGCAGAAACCATCGACAAGCAAGCCGCGGAGCTGGACGCCGACGACGATAGCGCCGATGTCTTTGCCAATGACGAGCAGCCGGCGGCGGACACGTTCCAACGCCTGCGCCCCGCCGAGCGCAGGCGCAGCTATGGCGGGTTGATCGCGGCTGTCGTCGCGCTTTTGGTGGTGGCCGGCGGTGGCTATGGCATCTGGCTGAACAAGGATGCCTTTGGCTCGATGCTGGGCCTCGGCGGCGACACCAAGACGGTCTCGACCGAACCGCTGGTAAAGCCGGCGCCGGCCAAGCCCGCGGCCGATGCACCCGCACCGGCTCCTGCCGGCGAGGGAACGAAGTTCACCCAGCGCCTGTCGCCCGAAGGCGGTGAGACCGATCCCGGTCCCGCGGCCGGTCAAAGCGGCATCGGCGAGGGCGAGTCCGTCGCCGCGCTGACCACACCGCCACCCCCGGCTCCAGCGCCACCTGCGGCTCCAGCGCCTGCGACCCCGCCGGCCGGCGACGCCGCAGCCACGGGCGCGCCCGCCACGCCGGCGCCCGACGCTTCCGCCACGCCACCGGCAACGCCGCGCGCCGATGGCGTCGCTCCGCCGGCCAACGGGGCAGCACCGGCTGATGCCGCCGCCACGCCGCCCGCGGCCGGCACGCCGCCCGCTGCGCCGGCGGCCGCCGCTCCCGCGCCGACCGTTGCGGTCGGCCAGAAGGCGATCTTCTACGAGGAACGCACCTCGACCGCGCAAGGTTCGGCCGAACCCGGCAGCATCGTCTGGTCGCTGGTGCAGGAATCGCCCGGCGGCGACCTGCCGCCCGAGCCGGCGATCCGCGCCGAGGCGACCATTCCCGGCAAGGACATCCAGCTGCGCATGACCATCCGCCGCAATACCGACCAGACGCTGCCGGCCAGCCACATCATCGAGATGATCTTCCTGACGCCCGAGGGCTTTGACGGCGGTGGCGTCGACAACATCCTGCGCGTCGCCATGAAGAGTTCGGAACAGGATGCCGGCAGCCCGCTGATCGGCATTCCGGCCAAGATCGCCGACGGCTTCTTCCTGGTGGCGCTCAACGACACCAAGGCCGACGAGGACGCCAATATGACCTTGCTTCGAGGCCAGGACTGGATCGACGTGCCGGTGGTCTACAAGACCGGACGCCGGGCGTTGCTGACCATGGAAAAGGGCATTCCGGGCGAGAAGGTGTTCGACGAGGCGCTGAAGGCCTGGCAGGCCAAGACGGCAGGTTGACGGGCGGCAGTAGCGGCTGCCTTCGCTCAGAAGCCCTGGAACAGCATGTCGAGCGCGGCGACGATGTCGTCGTGATGTCTAGAAAGGTTTCCCTCTGGCATCCGCAATTCGGACGCGCTGAAGGCCGACACAAACTGTGTGACCATCACAAGATCTTTGCCGTTTATAGCGAAGGTCGGGTTTAGGCGGCGGCCAGGAAGCGGGGCAATCTCGGGCGGCATCAAAGGAACGACCACCGTCGTGCTCAGCCCTTCAAGCATATCTGACTGCACGTCGAGAAGATAACCGTCGCTCTCGGTACTCCGATAGAAATCGTAACGCGCCATCAGAACGGCCGGTGTTTAGCCAATGGCAGTCCGTTCTTTCGGACATATTCGTTGGAGCTTTCGATGGCTTCCCTGTTTTCTTCTTGCCATCGACGCGTTTTCTCCGCCGCAATCGCTTTCGCGATCCCTGCTTCGGCAGCGCGGGAGATGTTGATGCCCAACGCTTTGGCGTCCTTGATCAACTGAGAGTCAATGGACGTGTTGACAGAGGCCCGCTGAGTTTTTGGCGTCGATTGAAGCACGGAGATGCCTCCTTTCATGCGCACAATATACGCGCATAAAAGACCGCAGGCAATGCTACCCCTCCATCTCCTCACGCAGCATTTCCAGCTCCAGCCACTCTTCCTCGAGTGCGGCCAGCGTGGCGCGTTCCTTGTCGAGGGCGGCGATGGTCTTTTGGAACGAGGCCGGGTCGCGCTCGTAATAGGCGG